>JANJTN010000083.1 GCA_024711065.1 bacterium | reverse complement strand
CGAGGATACTTGCGTTTCTTCTGAATGTCCTTCACGGTCATCAACCCGGCCAGTGTGCCGTCGTCATTCACGATGGGCAGCTTCTCGATGCGGTGTTGTTGCAGGATGCGTTCGGCGTCTTCGAGGGTGGTGCCGAGCTTGCCGGTCACGAGTCCTTCGGACGTCATGATCTGGCTGACGGACATCCGCGGGTCCGTTGCGAACCGCATGTCGCGATTCGTGACGATGCCGACCAGCCGACCGTTCTCTTCGATCACGGGGAAGCCACTTACGCGGTACTTGGCCATCAAGGCGCGCGCTTGTTCAACTGTGGAGGTCTTGCTCAGGGTGATCGGCTTGAGGATCATCCCGCTTTCGGATCGCTTCACCTTGTCCACCTCTTCGGCCTGCCGGGCAATGGACATGTTCTTGTGAATGATCCCGATGCCGCCTTCGCGAGCGATGGCAATGCCCATTCCGGACTCGGTGACCGTATCCATGGCCGCACTGATCACGGGAATGTGCAGGCGCAACTTGCGGGTGAGGCGCGTGGACGTGTCGGCGTCTCGGGGCAGCACGTCGGAATACCGCGGCACAAGAAGGACATCGTCAAACGTGATGCCTTCGGCTCTGATCTTGCCATCCATCATGGGATTCACAGGTAGGGAGGTGGTGCAATCGACAAAACTACGAAACCCTAACCGCCAACTGGGGTTGGATCGGTTGAAAGCAAAGAACGCCATCCGTTGGGATGGCGTTCAGATGATCGCGTGATGTGCTCATTAGTGCGATTCGCGCAGAAGCTTTGCGGCTCTCCAGCAGGCTTCAGCCCAGTGAAGATCTCGCAGGGCGTCCGACTTGGCATCGCGGCCGTGGGTCTCGTTGTACCGCACGCGCGCCTGCGCCACAGCCTGTTCGGCCTCGGCCTCGTCAATGGACGTTGCCGACACCAGGTCTTCGACCACGATGTTCACGTTGTTGCGCAACACCTCTACGAAACCTTCGCGAGCAGCGAACACCGTAACAGCGTTGCTCGGGTCTTCGATCTTCAGTACACCGATGTCCAGCGATGAAATGATCGGAGCGTGATTATACAGCACCTGAAAGGGGCTCTTCGTGCCCGGTACACTCACTGCCAGGGCCGTTCCTTCGAAGGCCGTGGTGGTGGGGGTGACGATGCTGACGCTGAGGGTGTGATCCTTGCTCATCAGTTCTGCGACTTCTTATAAGCTTCCAAGACTTCTTCCAGCGTACCCTTGTACGAGAACAGGCCTTCCGGCACGTGGTCCACATCGCCATCAAGAATGGCTTTGAAACCAGAGATGGTGTCTTCGACCTTTACGTAGCGTCCCGGGAAACCGGTGAACTGCTCGGCCACGTGGAACGGCTGCGAGAAGAATCGCTGGATCTTGCGAGCACGATACACCGTGAGTTTGTCTTCGTCCGACAATTCGTCCATGCCAAGGATCGAGATGATATCCTGGAGGTCCTTGTACGATTGCAGGATCTGCTTCACGCGCATGGCCGTGGTGTAGTGCTCGTTGCCGATCACCAGCGGGTCCAGGATCCGCGACGTGGAGTCCAGCGGATCCACGGCCGGATAGATACCCAGCTCGGCGATCTGACGAGACAACACGGTGGTAGCATCCAAGTGGGTGAACGTGTTGGCTGGAGCCGGGTCCGTCAAGTCGTCGGCCGGAACGTACACGGCCTGTACCGATGTGATCGAGCCCTTTTCCGTGGAAGCGATGCGCTCCTGGAGCACACCCATCTCCGTGGCCAGCGTGGGCTGGTAGCCCACGGCCGAGGGCATCCGCCCCAGAAGGGCCGACACTTCGGATCCGGCCTGCGTGAAGCGGAAGATGTTGTCGACGAACAACAGCACGTCGCGACCTTCTTCATCACGGAAGTACTCAGCCATGGTGAGCGCCGTAAGAGCCACGCGGGCGCGAGCGCCCGGCGGTTCGTTCATCTGACCGAACACGAGCGCGGTCTTGTCGATCACACCCGATTCCGTCATCTCCAGATACAAGTCGTTGCCTTCACGCGTCCGCTCGCCCACGCCGGCAAACACCGAGTAGCCGCCGTGCTGCTTGGCGATGTTGTGGATCAGCTCCTGGATGATCACCGTCTTGCCCACACCGGCGCCACCGAAGAGACCCGTCTTGCCGCCCTTGGTGAAGGGCTCGATCAGGTCGATTACCTTGATGCCCGTTTCGAACATCTCGGCTTGCGTGGATAGCTGCGAGAACTGCGGTGCCGAGCGATGGATGGACCACTTCTTCTCGGCCTTGATCGGGTCGCGACCATCAATGGCTTCACCCGTCACGTTGATCAGGCGGCCAAGGACGGACGGACCGACCGGCACCATGATCGGAGACCCGGTGTCGAAGGCCTCCATGCCGCGGACCAGACCGTCGGTCGAGTCGATGGCAACCGAACGCACGCGGTCTTCGCCAAGGTGCTGTTGCACTTCGCACACCAGCGTTTCTTGATTGCCGGTGTCCGAGGATGTGCGCGGGATATGCAGTGCATTGAGGACTGGCGGGATCTCACCTTCGGTGAATTCAACGTCCACCACCGGTCCGATGACCTGTACGATGCGGCCCTTGTTCATGTGTGCTCGTTGGGATGTAGCGTGTAAGGATGGTTTTACGTGATCAAGACTCGCAAAAATAGGGGAAAAGGGGCTTGCCACCATCACAGGATGGCGCTCTTCTATCCACATGGTATTTTCGTAGACTCTACCCGTTCCACTATTTCGATCGGCCCCTATGTCTTCCTTCATCATTTCCGCCGCCCGTACTCCCATCGGCTCGCTGCTGGGCTCCCTGAGCGACCTTTCGGCCCCGCAGCTGGGTGCTGTGGCCATCAAGGCCGCCGTTGAACGTGCCAATCTCGACCCAAGCCGGGTCAACGAAGTGATCATGGGCAACGTCCTCGCCGGTGGCGTGGGCCAGGCTCCCGCCCGCCAGGCAGCCATTTTTGCCGGTTTGTCGGAACACACCGCCTGTATGACCATCAACAAGGTCTGTGGCTCCGGCCTGAAGTCGGTGATGCTCGCCGATCAGGCGATCCGCAGCGGCGACGCCGACGTGATCGTGGCCGGCGGCCAGGAGTCGATGACCAACGCTCCTCATGCCATGCTGGACTCCCGCAAGGGCGTCAAGTTCGGCAATGCCCGCATGGTAGACCTGATGCAGTGGGACGGACTCTGGGACGTGTACAACCAGGTCCCAATGGGCAATGCCGCCGACCTCTGTGCTACCGAGTGCAACATCACGCGCGACCTGCAGGATGCCTTCACGATCGAGTCGTACAAGCGAGCCCAAGCAGCCATCGCCAACGGTACCTTCGCCGCCGAGATCGCACCGGTGGTGATCGCCGGCCGCAAAGGCGACACCGTGATCGATACGGACGAAGAGCCCGGCCGGGTGAACTTCGACAAGATCCCATCGCTCAAGCCGGTGTTCACGAAGGACGGCACGGTCACCGCCGCAAATGCCTCCACGATCAACGATGGTGCCGCTGCACTGGTGGTAGCCTCAGAACTCGCCCTCACGACCCATAACCTGGAGCCGATGGCTCGCATCGTAGCCCAAGCGTCCTATGCTCACGACCCGATGCACTTTACCACCGCTCCGATCGATGCCATTAACCGCGTGGTGGCGAAAGCCGGCCTGTCCGTGAATGACATCGACCTCTTCGAGATCAACGAAGCCTTTGCCGTGGTCACCATGGCCGCCGAACAACGTCTTGGCCTGGACCATGCCAAGGTGAACGTGAACGGTGGTGCCGTTGCACTCGGACATCCGATCGGCGCCTCCGGTGCCCGTATCCTGACCACGCTTCTGCATGCCCTCAAGGCCCGTGGAAAACGCTATGGTCTGGCCACCCTCTGCATCGGAGGCGGCGAAGCCAGCGCTCTGATCGTGGAGATGGTCTGACCGAGGGACAGCCAACAACATCAGCCCACCGAACAGCCCACCGAAAGGTCACGCCAGTGGCGTGACCCAAATAGCAACAGAAGGAACATGAACACTCATACAGTCACCCTTATCAAAGGCGACGGCATCGGTCCGGAGATCGCTGAATCCCTCATTCGCGTTTTCGAAGCGGCCAACGTGCCGGTGGTCTTCGAAGAGGCCATCGCCGGTCTGGAAGCCATCGAACGGTTTGGGAACGGCGTCCCGCCGGAGACCCTCGAAAGCATCAAACGCAATGGGGTAGCCATCAAGGGCCCGACCACCACACCTGTCGGTGGTGGACACAAGTCCGTGAACGTCACCATCCGGAAGACCCTCGAACTCTATGCGAATGTGCGTCCGGCACGTACGATCCCCGGCGCACCGTCGCGCTACGAGAACATCGACCTGCTGGTGATCCGCGAGAATATCGAGGATACCTACGGCGGCATCGAACACTTCCAGACGCCCAACGTGGCGCAGTGTCTGAAGCTCATCACACGTCAGGGGTCTATGGCCATTGCCCGCTACGCGTTCGAAACCGCTCGCGCCCTTGGACGCAAACGCGTTACGTGCGTCCACAAGGCCAACATCCACAAGATCACGGACGGTCTGTTTCTGGAGTCGTTCCGCCAGGTGGCCGCTGAGTACACGGACATTGAAGCCGACGACGTGATCGTGGACAACTGCTGCATGCAGCTGGTGTCTCGTCCGGAACAGTTCGACGTGCTCGTACTACCCAACCTGTTCGGCGACATCGTGAGCGACCTGTGTGCCGGCCTCGTCGGCGGCCTGGGTGTAGCTCCGGGCGGGAACATAGGCCGCGACTGTGCCGTGTTCGAAGCGGTCCACGGATCGGCTCCGGATATCGCCGGCAAAGGCCTGGCCAACCCGACCGCTCTGCTGCTGTCTAGCGTGCAGATGCTGCAGTACATGGGCCTGTACGACCATGCCGATGTGATCAACGACGCCCTGTTGAAGACCCTGAACGGTGGACAGCGCACGCGCGACCTGGGTGGCGACCTGTCGACCACACAGTTCACGGAAGCCATCATCGCCAACATGCATCCGCTCCGCCACGAGAACGCTGTGGAAGAACAGGCTGTCCGCGTGACGCATCCCGTTCCCGCCGACATCAAGGAAGAGTGGACACTGGTCGGCGCCGACGTCTTTACCGAGTGGAGCGGCGGCCTTCCACCGATGCCGGAACAGGTCGGCCCCCTTAAACTCACCATGATGTCCAATCGCGGAACTAAGGTCTATCCCGGACCTCAGCCGGACATCCTGATCGTGGATCATCATCGATGCCGATACACCTCCGACGGACCGGTGACCACAGCCGATGTGCTGGCGGTCCTCAACGAGGTCGAACGCCTCGGGATCCGGTGGTGTCATGTGGAACTTCTCAACACGGCGAATGGTCAGCCACGGTACTCCAAGGCACAGGGTGAGTGATGTACACGACCACTAGGTAGGTGTACGTCCGCATCGGAATGACCACACCAGAATCATCGAACACGGCCGCATCGCGTCGCCCCCTGTGGAGACGGGTTGCGGCCTTGTTGTTACTGCTGGTGTATCGCACTCTGGGCACGATCACGATCCTGGGTGCCCTCCTGATCCTGGTAGCCCATACCGACGGGTTCCGTCAATGGTTCAAAGGCGTGGTCCTGGACCTGGTCAACGACCAGCTCGAAGGCCGGTTGACCGCCGACGACGTTCACATCGACATCTTCCGCGGTATTGTGATCGACCGCCCTGTGCTGTACGCCCACGGAACCACGGTCCTGGCCGCCGACCGCCTGGCTGTGTCCTACGACCTTGCCGCGCTGTTCGTGCGGGTGGCCTCGATCAACCGGGTGTTCCTGGAACGCCCGGACATCCGGATCATTCGCACCAACGATGGCGAATGGAACATCAACCACATCGTGAAGCCATCCGCCGATACCACCACGTCCGCGCCTCCCGACGGAACCGTGGTGGTCCGACACTTCTGGGTGCAGGGGGCTCGCCTTCGTGTGAACGATCGGACGACCGAACCCGGCACCGGGTCGGGCTTCGACCCCATGCATCTCGATCTCTCAGATCTGAATCTGAGCCTGTCGGCGCGGGTTGGTCTGCGTTCGCACGATGCCGTGGTGGCGATCAATGGACTGAGCTGGGATCACGTGAATGGGCCACTGGACCTGCAAAAACTCCACGCCGTGATCCGTGCCACCCCCACAGGCATCGATATCCAGTCCATGCACATCGAGCTGCCACAGACCGATCTCTGGGTGCGAGCCCGTATGGAAGGTGTGGATGTGTTCGAAGGCTTCAGCGATTCACTCCTGCGTGAACATCCGTTGATCGGCCGCGTCGAAACCGAGCGCTTCTATGGTCCGGACCTCCACTACGTTGTACCGGACGTGGATCTGCTGGATCACTATGCGTTGAAGGCCGACGTTACGTTCACGGGTGATCGACTGGACGTGACCAATATGACACTTCGAGCCGGTGACGCCTCCATCGTTGGCAGCTGCACGGTGGACCATCTCTCCGGCAAGCAGCCCCTTTCCCTCGATATCCAGCTGACGCGGTCCAGCGCTCGCTATGCCGACGTGCGTCGGCGCCTGCGGTTTGTTCCCTTGCCGGAGCTGCCGTTCCTCACCCAAACCACCATCGAACATCTTCATATGAAAGGCGAACCTGAACATCGCCTATGGTTCGAAGTGCGTGGTAGCGACCAACCAGGTACGTTCGATGGCGAAATGACGTTGTTCCTGGACAAGCCAACTCTGGGGTACGAGGTGGATATGCAGGTGCGCGGTGGCGACCTGTCTGTCTTTAATCGCGACTCCTCACTGGCAACGGATCTGAATGGCCGCGTAATGATGGTCGGCAGTGGTGTTACGCTACAGGAGCTGTTCGGTACCACGCAGATCGAGCTTGATCGATCGATGGTGTTCGGACGCCAGGTCCGGACGTTCCGCAGCATCTTCCAGGCCAATGGCCATGGCGTGATCCGCATCGACACGCTGTTCGCCGACCTATCGCCGTTCCTGGGTGATACGCTCGACGAAATGTCCGAGATCTATGCCATGTCGGCCCTGGAACCACGGCAGACCATCGCCATCAAAGGCGAGCTGGACGTTACCGATCCGGACCTTCCGCGGTACTACGCCGATGTTCGAACCGAAGACCTGAATCTGGCGCGGCTGTTCTCCGATCCGGCACTTCCATCCGTCCTCACTTCCGGTTTTGTGGTGAACGCCCGAGGAACCACCATCGACGATTTCTACGGCAGTGTCGACGGCCGTGTGCAGATGCTGATCCTTCGGGATCGCGGTCTGATGCCGTTCAACCTGGACCTGCTCTCCACCAGCGTCGGAGCCAAGAGATCGGTGCGTATGCGGTCGGACTTCGGATCGATCCTGGTAGAAGGGAAGTACCAACCATCGTCGCTCATCAGTGCGATCGGTGCCACGGCGAGCACGGTGAGCAACGTGGTGGCTGCCCGCATCAAGAACCTGGTGCCATCCTCGGACTCCGTTTCCGCTGTGGCGGCCAGCCTGGAGCCGTTCGATGCCTTTATCGACATCGACCTGAAGGAAGCCAGCCCCCTCAACCTCTTTCTGCTGGATCTGTATGTCTCGGGATTGGCTCGCCTACAGACCACCATCTCGAGCACGTCGAACGTCATTACCATCGACCTTCCCGCTGCCTATCTGGACGGTCTGCAGATCACTGGCGACTCGTTGACGTTCTATGCCGACCCTACCACGGCCTCCGGCCGACTGGTGATCAAGGATCTGGCTACGGACGCGCGCGTAGCCCAGCTGGAGGTCGACGGCGTGTGCGACTCGGTGATGGTCATCAATTCCACCGTTCTACGCAGACCGCGCATCACCTTAGCCGAATCCGACGGTGTTACACGCCTGTCTGCCTCTTCGGGTGTGAACGAGATGGCCTTCGCCGTTGCGGTCAGTCTGCGAGACGTCGCACAGGGCAGTGTTCTGGATGTGGACTCACTCAGCTTTTCACTCGATCCTGAAAAGGGGCTGGCCTGGAGAACAACAGCACCATCATCGATCGGCATGTACGAAGGCACCTTTACCTTCCATGATCTTCAGGTCGCACGAACCAATGGAGAGCGGATCACCCTGAATGGACAGTTCTCTGACGAACGATTCACCAACGCCAACGTGCGTTTGGAGGAGTTCCCTCTGCGGGATATCCCTCTCTTTGCACCACTCGGTGAAGATGACCCGATCCGTCTCCTGAACGGCATGGTCACCACCGCCAACATTACGGTGAACGGTTCGTGGCGAGATCCGGTGATCGATCTGGACCTGCAGGCGGAAAGCGTGAGCTACAACCGCGCGTTGATCGGTACGCTGCAGACCCACGTCCATCACGAGAAGCGTACGGTCACCGCTACGGCGTCGATCTCGGATCCCCGATCGCCGGATGCCGAGAACACGCTCGACGTGGTGGTGCGCTCGCTGCCTCTCGACCTGGGATTTGCCGCCGTTGCAACCCGTCTGGATCCTACTGCGCCGATCGACATGGAAGCTCAGGCCCGCCACCTGGCATTGGCTGCAATAGAGCCGTTCCTTCCTGCGGTGGAGAGCGTGCGAGGCACGGCCAATGGCAAGATCGCCGTAACGGGAACGGCAGACGACATCAGCCTTGCCGGTACGGCCACGTTCAAGAACGGGCGCTTCCTGGCCTCGTCCACCAATCTGGTCTATCAGGCCGAAGGAGCGATCCATCTGGACGACAACAACCTGGTGATCGACTCGGTACAGATCCGCAATCTGGACCGTGATCTGAAAGGGGGCTCGGCCGTTGCACGCGGCGTGGTGGTCTTTGATGGACTCGCTGCCGATAGCATCGATTTTTCCGTGGTCTCCACCGGCAAGACCGGTGTGAAGATCATGGGCAAGGCTTCCCAAGCGCGCAGCCCGGAGATCTACGGCGACCTCGTTGTGCGGACGGGCGTTCGCCCCATTCGCCTGTATGGCAAACTGGATGCTCCAAAACTGAGCGGCGATATGGTGGTACGGTATTCCGATATCGTCTTCCCGGAAGAACGCTCCTCTACCAAAGCCAAGCGCACATCCTTCCTGTACGTACAGCAGGACGAGCGCGTGTACGGACAGAAGAGCATCATGGACTACGTCCGCGAGGGGTCCACGGCTTCCACCACCACTCCGGATACCTCGGCGGCAAGCCCCCTGAATGCCGAGCAGTTCGTGGTCAGTGCCCTGAAGGCCATTGCCGAGTCGAACGCCGAAGATTTCGTGGACCTGCTCGACTTTGACCTGAACATCTATCTCGAAGGTCGCACGCTGCTGACGATGGTCTTTGGCATGTGGGAGATCCTAACGGCCGATCTGGAGCAGGTAGACCGAACACTGCCGCTGCACTTCAGCGGACGCTTCGGCGACAACTCCACCAATCTCCGCGGCACGGTCCGGCTCAAGGAAGGCGCTTCGACGTATAAGTTCTACAAGCCCTTCCGAACCAGTGGCGAGCTCAACTTCAGTGCCGGCGGACTGACCAACCCCACCCTGAATCTAAAGGCCGTGTACGAAGACCGCCGCGTGGTGAACGACAAGACCGAAGAGTACAAGGTCGAACTAGCCATCACCGGAACCAAGGCCAAGCCGAAGATCAACTACCGCGTGTGGCGCAAAGGGCGCGAAGTGGTAGGCGATAGCGCCAAGGTGGCCGGCGACGCATTGATGCTGATTCTGGTGGGCCGCACTCAGGATGAATTGTTCCAGGAAGGCCAAGGCGACTTCGTTGGTCAGGTGAACTCGGCCTTCTCCGCCGTGGCTACCGGCGCGTTGTCGGATCTTGTGGGTGATATCGGCATCATCCAGAACGCTCAGCTGGACGTAGGCTCGGACGTATCACAATCGCGCCTTACGCTTAGCGGTCAGTTGTTCGGCGACGTGACGTACCGCGTCTCCGGCCAGATCTCGGACTTCTCCGGCAACAGCACCTTTACGATCTCCATGCCACTGAGCGTCCTGGCTGATGAAGAAGCCCTGCGCTACCTGCGTGCAGACTTCTCCAGCACCGTGAACAACTCCGGCAACATCACGCGCCAGACGCGCCTGTGGGAGATCAAACTCGGCGCCAGACTACCGTAACGAACAAGCCCCCTTTCGTCGACCGAAAGAGGGCTCAGAACCTTCAAACGTTCAAGCGTTCAAGCACTCAAGCGCTCAAGCCCTCAAGCGCTCAAGCGCTCAAGCACTCAAGCACTCAAGCACTCTCTCACGCTCCGATCTCTTTCAGCAGCTCGCGGGCGATCACAATGTGCTGGATCTCGCTGGTGCCTTCGTAGATCTCCGTGATCTTGGCATCGCGCAGGTAGCGCTCCACCAGGTACTCGCGCACGTAGCCATAACCGCCGTGTACTTGAATGGCTTCGAGGGCGATGTGTACGGCTGCTTGCGAAGCCATCAGCTTTGCCTGGGCAGCGGCCTTGATGTAGTTCTGATGTTGATCCTTCATCCAGGCAGCGCGGTACACCAGCATACGGGCGGCTTCGAGGCGCGTGGCCATATCGGCCAGCTTCATCTGAATGGCTTGCAGGTTGCTGATCGGCTTGCCGAACGCCGTGCGTTCGGTTGAGTACCGCAGAGCCGCCTCGAACGCACCCTTCGCAATGCCGAGTGCCTGCGCGGCAATGCCGATACGTCCACCGTTAAGAGACTCCATGGCGATCTTGAAGCCCTGTCCCACCTGGCCCAGCACCTGATCGTCCGGCACGAACACATTCGTCAGACCGATCGAGCACGTGTCGCTGGAACGGATCCCGAGTTTGTCTTCCTTGAGTCCCGGCTCGAATCCCGGCGTGTCGCGCGGGATAATGAAGCAGGTAATGCCTTTGTGCTTCAGATCGCGATCGGTCTGTGCCATTACCAGATAGGTACTGGCCGTGGTGCCGTTGGTGATCCAGTTCTTGGTGCCATTCAGGATCCAGCCCCCTTCACCCCGTTCAGCGGTGGTGTGCTGTTGCGTGGCATCCGATCCGGCTTCCGGTTCGGACAAGCAAAAGGCGCCATGGATCTCGCCGGCGGCAAGGGGCTTGAGCCAACGTTCCTTCTGGGCGTCGGTGCCATACGTCTGCAGTCCCCAGTTCACCAGGGAGTTGTTCACGGACATCACCACACCAACGGAGGCATCCACGGCGGAGATCTCTTCCATGGCGATCACATAGCTCAGGGCGTCCATACCGGCGCCACCCCACTCGGGTTCGACCATCATGCCAAGGAAACCCAGCTCACCCAACTTCTTCACGATCTCGGTGGGGAAGATGCCTTCCTTGTCTCGTTCCACCGAGCTCGGCGCAACATCGTTCTGGGCAAAGTCACGAGCCGTTTGACGGATCATCTCGTGCATTTCAGAGAGTTCGAGCGAGAACATGGGGCTGAGTCCTTGTAATAACGATGGTTGGCTGATTCAGAACACAAAGGTACGGGTTTGCAGCGGCTCAAAACGCACGCTTCCTGCGGGTAGGGAGTCCATCCAGCTCCGGCGCACGATCCCGTAATACGCAGCACCATTGCCGCTGACCCTGCCAAAGGCATAGCGCTGGCTGAAGCGCGGATCCTCGATCAGACCTCGAAGCATGCGCCGTTGTGCGCCATCGGGCCGCCACTCGGTGTGTGCCAGCGAGACCGCGGCTTCGTGCGAAGGTGCACCAAAGACCCACAGCAGATCCGGCAACTGATCGAAGAACACGTCGGCAGAGAACGAAGCATGGTTGCGTATCGTTCCGTGTTTGTACGGCGTGGCCAGCGCCATGCTGGGATTGTTCAGACCCAAGAGATCCAGGCAGGTGCCGCTATAGGCGTACGATGTTCCGCCGGCCGACGTTACGCCCCACACCGGTAGTGGACCTGTTGTATGGACAGCCTCGATCAGCGCGGCTTCCACACGCCCGTCTCGGGCGATGGCATACTCGTGTCGCAGAGCATTCCGCCACGGTGGTGTGGTCACGGCCAGCATCTGCACGGCAATGAGTGCGCCTACCACAGCCCAGCGGCGGACGGGTATCACAGGCATGGTTGGTGCATGCAGAGCCAGGAGCAACCAGCTAAGCAGACAGGCCGGCACCAGAAACCGTCCGTAGCTGAAGTGGTCGCCTCCACTCAGGACAGGCTGGAGTACGAGCCAAGCCAGGATCATCAGCGGCCACCGCAGTGTTTCCGCCGGCCGCCGCCACAGGGCGGATGCCCCAAGGGCGAGCAGGGGAACCCATCCGCCGGAGGCGAGACTGCGAAGGAGATACGTCCACCCGTCGGCCATGTTGTCCCACAGACTAGCGCTCACCTTGGCGTAGTAGGTCATTGGAAACAGCACGCCAAACGTGTGCCACCGCCAGACGATCACGGCGGCGATCACCAACAGTGGTAGGGCGCTGAGCGAGAAAGTGCGACGCAGCACTGTGTGGACGCTCCACGGAGCCCCCTGCATCGATGCCAGCCGTAAGCCTCCGACCAGAGACAGCAACGGGGCCAGAACATACCCTTCTGGGCGGATCAACGGGAGCATGGCAAGCCAGGCGATGGCCGAGGTCGTGCGGAGTGGTGTCGTAAGCGTAACGGAGACCGTTGCTCCGAGTACGGCTAGTGTCCATAACCCCGTTTCCATTCGCGACAGACACAGCCAGTCCACCATGCCCGGCATGGCGGCGATCACCAGGATCACGGGTAGCGCAAGGGATGGGTCCGTGCGCGACACCGTGCGATGGACCAGCGTGAGCAACGCCACCATGACCGTGGTGGACAGGATCAGGCTGGTCACGTCCAGGTCGAATGGCGAAACGGCCTGCAAGCCAGTGAGTAACGCCCACCAGGCCAACGAGGTGAAACCCTCTACCGGGGCACCATCCGGAGCAAAGGCGATCCCGTAGCCTAGCAGTGCGTGCTTGACGTAGGTGAAGTAGATGTTGGCATCATCGATGCCGAACATGGCCACGCGTCCGGTAGCCAGCACACGCAGGGTGGTTGCCGCGAGGGTCACGGCCACGGCGTGGACGAGAGCCGATGACCGACGATCAGCCACCGTCGGTGCCGGCGGTGCGGCAGACGCTGCCCAGGACCACGGCCGACCGGGCTCCCGTAACGCTGGGAACATTACCCACCAGACCCTGCTGTGTGCGCCATCCAAGCCAGGCAAAGCACATGGCTTCCTTGGCGTCTGGGTCGATGCCGACATCAGCGCAGCTTCGTACCACGGCGTCCGGCAGGTAGTGGGCCAGTCGCTCCATCAGAAAGTGGTTGTGCACGCCGCCGCCGCCCACGAACACGCCGGAGGTGGATGGCTGATACCGGTGGATGTGGTCGGCAATGGACCAGGCCGTGAGCTCGGTAAGGGTCGACACCAGGTCTTCGGACGGTATGGACGGATGGGCGTATCGGCGGTATAAGTGGTCTACCAGCACTTCGTTGAACACCTCGCGTCCGGTGCTCTTTGGCGGCTCTTGCGCAAAGAACGGATGCGTCTGTAATTCCTCGAGGGCCTGCGGGATCACATTGCCGGCGCGTGCCAGAGCCCCTTTCGCATCGAAGCGCTTGCCGAAGGTGCGTTCACAGATCGCATTGATCAGCACGTTGCCGGGTCCGGTATCAAAGGCCTGGAGCAGGTCGATCGATCCGCCGGCCGGCAGCAGAGTCACGTTCGCCATGCCTCCGATGTTCACGGCCACGCAGTCTTCGGTAGCCGACCCCAGCATGGCGTGGTCGAAGAGCGGCACCAGCGGAGCCCCCTGACCACCCAGCGCCACATCGGCGGAGCGGAAATCGTGGATCACCGTGCGCTCTGTGAGTGCTGCCAGGGCGGGTCCGGACACAGCTTGCCAGGTGGACTCCGGCGGATGGTGCCACAGGGTTTGCCCATGTACACTGATCGCTTCGGCGGTACCATTCGGATCAACCGCTCGCCAGGCCTCGGCATAGGCACGGGCCAACAGGAAGGGCAGATCCGACAGGTCTTCCATCGATGCCGCACCGTCCAGCGCGCGTCGGATCAGGTAGGCAAGTTCAGGGGGGTAGGGGGCTGATGAGAACGAGCGAAGGGTGACCGTTTGACGGTCACCCTTCGGTTGGATCTCACAGAGGGCTACATCGATCGCATCGAGCGATGTGCCGGTCATGATGCCGGCAACGATCACGGCGTTACGATCAGTGGTTCTTTGCGGGGCGTCTCCTTGCCAAAGTTGGCCAGGGTGGGACGGGATTCCTTTACCTGCTCCTGGATCGTCATCAGCGCCTTGATCAGCGCTTCCGGACGCGGCGGGCAGCCGGAGATATAGGCGTCCACCGGCAGGAACTGATCAATGCCCTGCACCACAGGATAGGAACGGAACATGCCCCCGGTGGATGTACACACGCCCATGGCGATGCACCACTTGGGATCGGGCATTTGATCCCAGATCTTCTTGACCACCCACGACATCTTGTACGTCACCGTTCCGGCCACGATCATCAGGTCGGCCTGGCGAGGAGAGAACGAGAAGCGCTCGCTACCGAACCGTGCGGCGTCCGAACGCGGTCCACCAAAGGCCATCATCTCGATGGCGCAGCAGCTGATGCCCATCGGCATCGGCCACAGCGAATTGCGTTGCGCCCACGTGATCAGCGACTCGACGGTGGTGGTCACAAAGCCGTCACGCTGCAATTGGTCGTTCAATCCCATTTGAGAGCCCCTTTCTTGAGCACGTAGAGATAACCGCTGAAGAGCAGTACCATGAACAGGATCATCGCCACGAATCCGTACATGCCCAGTTCCTTGAACTGCACTGCCCACGGATACATGAACACCACTTCGATGTCGAAGAGGATGAACATCATGGCCACCAGGTAGAACTTGACCGTGAAGCGTTCACGGGCCGATTTCACCGGCTCCATCCCGGATTCGTA
Organism: bacterium; assembly: GCA_024711065.1. Lineage (GTDB taxonomy): Bacteria > Bacteroidota > Ignavibacteria > Kapaibacteriales > Kapaibacteriaceae > OLB6. The sequence goes on along the minus strand of JANJTN010000083.1, from coordinate 26,896 downwards.
GGTCGAGAGCTTGGCCTTGGTGGTTCGGCGCGGACCGAGCCACTCTGCCAGGAAGATGTTGCTCACGCCGAAGATGACCCCAACGAGGATCATGATCATGAGCGGGAGATAGGTGTCCAGCATGGTGTCTGCATCCAGAGTGATGTCTGCGAAAATAGAAAACAGACTGGTAGCCAGAGGTATCTTCGCACATGATCCTGGTTGACGTCTACGAATGCGGGCCTGTGGCCACCAACGCCTATGTGCTGTCCAACCCCCGTACCCGTGAGGCTGTGGTGATCGACACACCCCCCGACTCGGCCGAGCGACTGCTCCTGGGCGCTCGATCGAGGGACTGTGCCATCACCCAGGTCCTGCTCACGCACACCCACTGGGATCACACGGCGGATTGTGCAGACATCGTGCGGGCTACCGGAGCGTCTGTATCCGTGCATGCCCTGGACGCCTATCGGCTGATCGATCCGATGCGCCACACCGTATGGCCTCTGCCCTTTACGATCGAACCGGTGGTTGCCGACCGCTTTCTGGAAGGGGGCCAAACCCTGCGCGCCCTGGAGATCAACCTCGAAGTCCTGCATACGCCTGGCCATACCGAAGGCGGTATCTGTTTCGTGGATCACGAGCACCGTCAGGTGTTCGTTGGCGATACCCTGTTCCGCGGCTCGGTTGGGCGCACCGATCTCCCCGGAGGAGACATGGATCAACTGATCGAGTCCATCCGGACCCGGCTGTATGCGCTGCCGGACGACTATCTGGTCTACCCCGGCCACGGCCCGAGAACCACCATCGGCGACGAGCGCCGCCATAACCCTTTCGTGGGAGAGAGCGCCGAATGAATGTCTTTTCATTGATCCTTCATAGAGTCCACAACGTCCTCCCGATATGTTTGTTCATCGCCTTGGCGTCGGTGGCCATGGGTGGTTGTTACTCGTTCCGCGGGGGGTCTGTACCGGATCACCTGACAACGATCTCGATCGCCTCCGTGACCGACAACAGCGGATTCGGGGATGCCTCGCTTCGCGAGTACTGTACCGAGACACTGTTGACCCGATTCCGAAGCGATAACTCGCTGCAACTAGTTGACAACGATGGCGACGCGCGTCTGACCCCTGTGCTGGTTCGCATACAGGATCAGATCATCAACGTCCAGTCGGGCGATCTCGAGAACCAACGACGCATGGTCGTTGCGGTCGAGGTCGAATACGTCGACGCGGTCAAGAGCAGGGTGGTGTGGAAGAGGACGTTCGAGAACTTCGATGTCTACGATGTTGCCGATGCAACGGAGGACCGACAGCGAGCCGCTCGAGAGGCCATCAACCGCATCGTGGACGACGTCCTGCTTGCCGTTGTGTCGGACTGGTAGTCAGCGCATCACCGTTTGATCGTTAACGTCCTTCTGGGGGGATCGACGCCACATGGAGAATGTGCTTCTCATTACGTACTTCCTTGCGTTGTGCGTGCTCTTCGGGTTTGGTCTGCACGGCCTGGTGATGATCTACTACTGGCATAAGACCCAGAAGATCGCCCACGTGCCGGCTGCGGATCTGCACGACGATGACCTGCCGGTGGTAACCGTGCAGCTGCCGTTCTACAACGAGCTGTACGTGGTGGATCGCCTGGTAAAGGCCGTGTGTGACATCGATTATCCCAAGGACCGCCTGGAGATCCAGCTGCTCGACGACTCCACCGATGAAACGGTAGAGTTGGCCCAGCGCCTGGTAGCCGAGTATTCGGAGAAGGGCTTCGACATCAAGCACATCCACCGCACCATCCGCACGGGCTTCAAAGCCGGAGCGCTAAAAGAAGGTCTGGAAGTGGCACGTGGGGAGTTCATTGCCATCTTCGACGCCGACTTTGTGCCCAAGAAGGAATTCCTCAAGAAGACCGTACCGTACTTCACGGACGCCAAGGTCGGTATGGTGCAGACCCGTTGGGAGCACCTGAACGAAGAGTACTCCTTCCTGACCCGTGCTCAGGCACTGGCACTCGATGGCCACTTCGTGGTGGAACAACAGATCCGCCATCGCGCCGGATTCTTCATCAACTTCAATGGCACGGCCGGCGTGTGGCGCAAGTCCACCATCGAAGACGCGGGCAACTGGCATGCCGATACGCTGGCTGAAGATCTCGACCTGTCCTATCGCGCCCAGCTCAACGGATGGCGTTTCGTGTTCTTGAACGACGTGACGTCGCCGGCAGAACTTCCGGCAGACATCAACTCGCTCAAGACCCAGCAATTCCGTTGGACGAAAGGGGCTGTGGAGACGGCCAAGAAGCTGCTGCCCAAGGTGTGGAAGAGTCATCTGCCCCTGAAGACCAAGCTGGAGTCCACGGTTCACCTCACCAGCAACATCGTGTTCCCGTTCATCATTCTGGTGGCGTTCCTGAACGTGCCACTGGTGATCATCAAGAACGAGGTGGGCGGCTTTGATACCTACTTCAGCCTGATGAGCGTGTTCGTGCTGGCCAGCATCTCCACGTTCCTGTTCTACCTGTACGCTCAACGCGCCATCCACCTGGACTGGCATCGCCGACTCCTGCTCTTCCCGGTCTTCATGGCTGGTTCGATGGGTCTGGCGGTGAATAATACCAAGGCGGTGTTCGAGGCCATCATCGGCAAGAAAACGGAGTTCAAGCGTACGCCGAAGTACCGTATCGAACAGGCCAACGACGACTGGAAGCAGAAGCGGTATGTGCAGAAGCGCATCGGTTGGATCGTGCTGGTCGAACTAGCGCTGGCCGTCTACTTCCTTGTTGGCATCGCTACGTCCATCAGCTACCTCGAGATCGCCGCGATCCCGTTCCAGTTGATGTTCCTGATGGGCTTCGGTACGGTCGGAACCTTGTCGCTGCGTCACGCCCTGGGGCGTTGATCGGCGAGTGCAGGGTATCGCAACCGTCACCGTTCGCACGTGGGTAGTGGCTGTGGCCATCGCCGCAGTGCTACTGGCTTCGGTGTGGACGCGCGTGGATCCGCGAGCCACCGACGCGGAGATCCGACACGCCACGGATATCGCTTCGTTCGTTGCCGCCTCGAGGGCGTTGGATCGTGGTATGGATCCATACGATGTGGCCGTTACGCGCACGCACGTCCCTACAGACGCGGCAACCGTGATGCCGTACGTGTACTCGCCGATCCTGGCGCAGGTGCTTCGTCCGATCAGTGCCCACTCCCTTGCCTCGATCCAGCGCTGGTGGCTGGTGCTCGGCACGGCATCCTTGTCGTTGTTCGTGGTGTTGCTAACCGGCTTTGCTGCGGATCGGCAATGGACCGGCAGCGATGCTCCTACAACGGCCACAAGGCCTGTTCTGGCCGTACTTCTGGCCCTGCTGCTCCCACTGCACTTTACGCTGGTCAGCGGACAGGTAGAGGCCTTCCTCGCGCCGCTTGTAGGCTTGGCGGTATGGTGTACGCTACGCGGACGCTGGGTGGCAGCCGGCATCCTGCTCGGTTCGGTGATCGCCATCAAACATGCGGCGGTGTTCCTGCTGCTGTGGTTCGTGCTCCGGCGCGACTGGCGAACCATCGGTACGGCCATGATCACCCTGATGGTGGTGGTAGGGGGCTCTGTCGTGATCGGTGGCGCCGATGTCTGGTGGTCGTTCCTTCAGTGGGCTTCGAGCATGTCGTATGAGCGAGCGGTACTCCAGGGCTTCGATCCCGGTGATGGGTACAACCTGAGCTGGACCGGACTCCTGATCCGCTTGGGTGCAGAACCTGCGGTCGCCTTCCGGTGGGCCGGGCCATCCATCCTGGTCGTGGTCATGGCGGTGGTGGCCATGCGCCTGCGCAGCACGCAGATGGCACCGTATCGATCGTACCTCGCAGCCTCACTCACAGCGGTCCTTGCACTGCCGTTCGCCTGGTCGCATCATCTGCTCTATGCTGGTCCGGCGTTAGCCACGATATTTGCACGCCCGATCGCACTGAATGAACGCTCTGTGGTGATCACAGCCGTGATCGCAGCCGTGGGCCTGCAGGTCGCACCAGGGATGCCACTGGACCGGCTGTTACGCTACGCCGGGGTCGAGCTGCCGGTGGCGGTCTATGGCTCGCTGGCAACCATCCTGATGTTCATGCTGGCTCTGCGCGTGGTCTCTCGCCGCGCGTGACCAGCCCCTTGCCTCATGTTGACGCCGTTGATTTCTCTTCTGTCCTTCCACGTCTAACAAGATCCACCTATGAAACTTGTCTCGTACCAACGCCAGGGTTCCCTTCGAACCGGAGTACTTGTGCACGACCGGATCGTGGACCTTCACGACGCGCATGCTGCGGCCTTTGATGCCGTGGATCTGCGTTGCGGTGCACTCCCAACGGAGATGACGGCCTTCCTGGCACTGGGCGAGCCGGCCATGCACGACGCGCGAGCCATTGCCGCATGGTTCGGCAGCGCCGCCGATCCCGACCGGCTGTCTGTGGCGGTGGCCGACGCCGTGTTGGCGGCTCCGGTACCGCGCCCGACGTCGATGCGCGACGGCTATGCCTTCCGTCAGCACGTGGAGGCGGCTCGCCGCAACCGCGGCGTGGAGATGATCCCCGAGTTCGACGAGATCCCGATCTTCTACTTCACCAATCACATGGCCGTGTACGGACCTGGTCCGATCCCGGTGCTGCCGATGCATCTGGACAAGCTGGACTTCGAACTCGAAGGAGCGATCGTGATCGGCAAGCAGGGCCGCAATATCAAAGCCAGCGAAGCCGATTCCTACATCGCCGGATACATGGTGATGAACGACTGGAGCGCACGGGCACTGCAGATGCATGAGATGAAGCTGAACCTGGGTCCGGCCAAGGGCAAGGACTTCGCCACGGCCATCGGTCCATGGCTGGTCACCAAAGACGAACTCGAGGATCGAAAGATCCCGACGCCCAACGGCGACCTCTACGACCTGGAGATGACCTGTGTGATCAACGGCACAGAAGTGTCCCGCGGGAACATGAAGGACATGTCGTGGACGTTCGCGCAGATCATCGAACGCGCCAGCTATGGCGTAACGCTGTATCCGGGCGATGTGATCGGCTCCGGCACGGTGGGCACCGGCTGCTTCCTCGAACTCAACGGCAGCAAGGTGTACGACCCGGCCTGGTGGCTCAAGGTGGGCGATACGGTTACGTGCTCCATCGAGCGTTTGGGCGACCTAACGAACGTGGTCGTGGCCGAACCGGTGTGATCCGACGGTTCTAGCGCATCACGCTGAAGAGCGCCGTGCGCAGCGTCTGTGCCGAACCCCAGGTCAGGAGGTAGCGTCCACTCGAAAGGGATCCAATATCGATCTGCGTCGACCCCGGCGTTCCGATCGATCCGCTCAGGATCCGCGTGCCGTCCATGCCATAGATCTCCCACCGGCGATCGGTGGCAAGGGGCTTGTGGTCCGTGATGTGTAATGCGGTGGCGGTGGAGGTTACACTGAGCGTTGCCGACGCCAACGGATCGGTATCGGTTACCGAGGTGTTCTCGTCGAGGACGTACAGTCCCACCTGCGTGGCCATGTATACCTTCTCGCCGACCGGATCGTAGCGGATCACCCACACGTTGCGAATGGTGTCTTCGAGTTCGTTGGGCTGCCAGGTGATGTTCATCAACTCTTCCCAGGTCGCACCGCCGTCCATGGACCGATAGATCAGGCTGTCGCCCTTGACATCGACCGGAGCGCGCGAGATGCGGAAGCCGCCGAGGAAGACCTCGTCATTACCATCGCCGGGAGCGGAACGAACATCCACGGCCCAGAAACTGGTATCGGAGAACCCGGTGCGGAACCACGATGCACCTCCATTGGTGGTCTTGAGGACCCCACCGTTGTTCTCGATGTTCACTTCGCTGGCGATAGCCACCACGGCATAACCCACCTGCGGATCGCGCGGCGAGAACACGATCTTGGGGATCTCGGAGTCTTCTCGAATGAACATTGCCGTGTCGAGAACGGGTACCTGGTACCAGTTCACGCCGCTATCGTCTGAGCGCATGATCACGCCGCCCTGGGCACCCACAAACAGGATGTTGGTGGAATCCGGCCGGATCCCGATCGTACAGAGTCGTCCGGTGATGCTGTTGTCGATCACGCCGATGGAATCCCATGTGGCACCGATGTCGGTACTCTTCCAGATGCTGTTGAAGATGGAGCAACGCGCGGCGTAGATCGTAGAAGGTTCTTGGGGATCTTCGATGATGGCCTCGGAGACGAACCACATCCGCCGCAAGGCCGGATCGATCAGGGTCTGCTCCCACGTCTGCCCGCCATCTACGGACCGCTTCATCCCCGTAAAGAGAAAGCCCCCTGCCAGCAGCACATTCGTGTCGGCCTTGCTGGCGATCAGAGAGGTCACATAGCTCTCGCTGGAGGTAGACCCCAGCTCAAGGATCTCCCACGTCTTGCCGCCGTCTTCAGATCGATACATCTGATTCGACCAGTTGCCGATGTAGAGCTTGTTGGGATCCAGGTGATTGATCTGGACCGTGTAGGCCTGGACCGGGATCAGCAGCCGCCACGATTGGGCAGCCAGGGGTTGAGCCACAACACAGAGCACAAGGAGACGTAGCAGAAGAGCCATCATAGGGTCCTAACGTTGAAGGAGCAGGTAACGTGGACGCTCGGCCGAACCGAACGTTACAACATACGTACCATGGGCGAGCAAGGAACAATCGATCTCACCGGAGACCGATACGATGCCATACTGAAGATGTTGGCCATGAAGATCCATCACACGGAAGTGTGTGCCATGAAAGCCATCGGATAGTTTCAGGCGTCCGGATACGGACCAGACCGCACGCGGTGCAGAGGAAGATGTGAACGGGACTTCATCCACACCGGTGGCAATGTCCCGTGCAAAGATGCCACCGTCGGTGGCGATCAGGTGTCGATAGACCACTTGTTCGGGGATCGATGGAAGTGCTACGCGTGCGAAGCCCCAGATGTTCGTTCCCAGGTCGCCGATCTCATCTTCCATCCACGGGATGGAGCCATCGTCGGTCCACGACGTGCCACCATCCTTGGAGCGCAGCAGGATGGAATCTCCTTTGATCATGCCGGAGTCCGATGGGAAGTCTACCTGGTTACCGCCGATCCAGAGTTCGTCGCCATAGTAGCCGGGGTAAACATTGATGGCATACAGCGAGGTGTCTACAAACCGCCATTGCTGCCAGGACTGACCATGGTCCGTAGAGCGCCAGAGCCCGCCGCTGAGCGTGAGTTGATGCAGACTCCGTTGCACGGTGGCATAGACAACACCACTTTGGGTTGGACTCCAGGCGAACTGAGCCACGTCCTGATCCTGGCGATAAGGAATGCCACTCATGTCCGTTGAATCCCACGACCGGCCACCATCGGTGGACCGGCGGATGTGGGCTCGGCGGCCGGCAACCAGCAGCACATTGGGGTCGCTCGGGGACACACTCAACGCTCGGAGGTGGTCGATCGCTTCAATGCCGGGTACCGTACTCCAGAGTTCCCATGTAGCTCCGGCATCGGTAGAGCGGTACACTTCTCCATGCTGGTAGCGCACAGCATACATGGTCCGCGGTGCGCTCGGATCCATGGCGAGGGCTCCGGCACCGCCGAGTTCGAACCGACTCTGGTCGGACGCCTTGAGCACGGTGGACCAGGATGCACCATGATCCGTGCTGCGCGCCAATCCATCCAGTCCGATCCCACCGGCAAGGACCACGGCTGTATCGAGCGGATGCACCATCATCACGGAGAGCTGTGAGGCACCTCCCCAGGATCCGATCGACAATTCTTCCCAGGACAGGCCGCCGTCATACGAACGGAAGAAGATCCTGGCCTGATTTCCGGCAAAGAGCGTCTGCTCGTTCGCGGGATTAGCGGCGATCGAAAAGATCGCTCGGTTACTGAGCACGGGCGACCAGGTCTGGCCGAACGCGGTGGTCGTGATCACCACCAGACAGAGCAGGAGGGAGCTTCGCATCACGGACCTCAAAAAAAAGGGGCAACGAACGTTGCCCCTAAAATAGCGCGCTATCGACTGGTGTGCATTATCGCACGATCGAGATCGGCTGCGTCATCCGCTGACCGTTCACTGACAGAGCTACATAGTACGTACCATTGGCATACGTAGAAGCATCCACGGTGATGCCATGCAGGCCGGCGTCGAGCTGACCGTTGTAGATCGAAGCCACGCGAGCGCCGGTGGAGGAGAACAGCTCCAACGTGACCAAGCCCGGTGCATCCATCGTGAAGGTCACTTCGGCTTCGGTCTGTGCCGGGTTCGGAGCGATCGTCTTCAGATCGAAGGCATACGCCGGAACGTCGTTCTGCACCGAGTTCGGGTTTGCGGCGTTGTACGTGCCAAACTGGACCGAGCTGATCGTACCGTTGTCGACCGTGGCATCATAGACCAGTGCAGGCAGTGCCTGAAGCGCCGGCAGACGTCCGTACTGCGGATTGTATTGGCTGAACGGAGCCGGGCGTAGACCGATCAGAGGCACGTTCGTCAGGTTCGGGATCACGCGCGGCAGACGTGTGCCGTGGTCGTACGCATCATCATTGGTGATGTTGGTCTTCTCGGTCCACGTGCCACCGCTGATGCTGCGATACGAGTAGTAGATATCCGTGGTCAGGATCGAGTCGAGTTGGAAATCAACCCAGTTGCCCTGGTTGTTGAAGTACACCGTGATGGCCGGTTCGAAGGTCTTCCAACCACGTTCCGGAGCATCGTCGATCCACTGCAGCAGCAGGGACTGACCATCGGCCGTCTTGGCAACATGGATCTCATGACCGAAACGCGTACCGGCATAGCTCGGCAGCCAGGCGTTCGGACCGATCTGATCGGACGGCTCGGTGGCACGTGCGAACTCGACCGGGAAACCGTTGAGTTCAGCAACACGCGTCAGCGTCCACACGCCATTGTCGTAACGCGCTTCCACGAGGTCGAGATTCATCACATTGTTGTTGTTCGCGGCATCACGCTGCGCTACGCGGAAGAAGTACGAGAACTTGTTCACACCGGTCACTACCAGTGCTTCGCGGTTGTACGGACCGTACACGGTGCAGTTTGCCCAGCCATACTGTGTGCGGTAAGCATCGAGCACGTTCACCGGCATACGCTCGAACGATGTCCACGTGGCACCCTGGTCTTCGGACTTGGACACAGCCGGAATGCGGTTCTGGTCGTCGTCGGCAAAGAGGTTGCAGACCAGCATGTACAGGCGGCCCTCAGTGTCGGCGTCCAGGGATGGACTGCTGTTCAGAGTTTGCTCGATGTTGTTTGGATTGGCAAACTGGTTCAGGTCCCACTGCGTCGGGATGGACGAAGCGGTGAAGTCGCCAAAGCTCGGATCGAAGCCCCACTGGCCGTAGGCGCCATACTGGATGTTGGTGGGTGAGTTCAGTCGGCTCACATGGTGGATCGCCGGCGCATCACCATCTACGCCGAGCAGATCGCCAAGATCCCAGCCATAGCCGGCTGCGTTGTTCAGGTCGGGGCCCGATGCCATGTCAAAGTCGAACAGGTCGTCGGCCGTTTTGAACAAGCCAACGCCGCCTTGGTACGGATAGCTTTGGCCATCCCACTCATAGGCAAAACCGAATACGGTCCAGTACGCATCAGCCAGCGAGGTCACGCCAGGGTTGGAGATCGCGAAGCCCGGGAGCAGGAACAGATAGCCCGTACGACGGAAGACCTCGGTCGCTGCCCAGTTGGCACCGCCGTCCGTAGACGTGACCACCTGGATCACACCGTCGCCCGGATTCGACCCGTCGCCCGTTGCACGCAACAGGTTGATCGAGTTGGTGCCGGCGTCGTAGTCCAGGATGGGCGAGCGGGTGTACACTTCGAAGCTCGGGCCGTAGCGAGTGGACCACAGGTTCACCCAGCTGATGGCTTGCGGAGCCGGGGCGTCCTTCAAGGCCGGTTTGGCCGGAGCGAACAGGGACGATGAGGTGCTCGGCAGCATCTCCGTCTGGATCCGCTCAGGGAATAAAAGGGAACGGTTCGGCTCGTCCTGCAGTCGGCTGGGATGAATCTGGGCTCCCAACGTGCCAGCTGCAAGGGCGGCCACCGCCCCGATACGTAGTAGCGATGTCTTCATCGCATCTCTCCAATGGTTCATGAGAAAGTGTAAAGAGTTCTTCACAGTCGAGGACTACAAATGTACGATTCAGAGGCACTGGGCAAGACATGAACCGTATTTTTGGCCTTCTAATGCGGAACGACCGTTGCCGGTCGCTCGTTGTTTTCGGATTGACCTATCGCCAACCGCCTTGTTACAGGACCCTTCGATGACCATCGACCAGATCACCACCCTTCTTGAACCGATCGTAGACCCGGATCTGGGTAAGCCCCTTTCCGAACTCGGTGCCATTCACCGGGTCGAAGTCGACGGCACCGCCGTGCGCGTGTACCTGGAACTGGTGCAACCGATCCACTGGATCGCCAAGCGTCTGGAGCATGCCTGCACCTCCACGATCACGGCCAATTTCCCCACGGCCGAGGTCGAGATCATGGTCCGTGAAACGGGCCTACCCACCTCGCAGCGCTCTCGCGGAATTGCGGGCGTGAAGAACCTGATCGCCATCGCCTCCGGCAAGGGCGGCGTAGGCAAGAGCACCATGGCCGCCAACATTGCTGCGGCCCTGGCTCAGCAGGGGGCTTCGGTGGGACTGCTCGATGCCGACGTGTACGGGCCGAGCCAGCCCACGATGTATGGCCTGGCCGGACAGCAGATGCGCGCCGAGCGCGGAGAGGATGGCAAGATCATCGGTCATCCGAACGAGAGCCACGGCGTGAAGGTAGCCTCCATCGGATTCGTGATGGAGCGCGACCAGGCTGCGATCTTGCGCGGTCCGATGCTGGCGGGATACTTCTCTACATTGGTGGATCAGATCGTGTGGGGAGATCTGGATTTTCTGCTGTTTGACCTGCCTCCGGGTACCGGCGACATTCAGTTGACCATGACGCAGCGCATCCCGCTGACCGGCGCCGTGATCATCACCACGCCGCAGGAGATCGCTGTGGCCGATGTCCGACGCTCCATCCAGATGTTCCGCAAGGTGAATGTGGACGTGTTGGGTATCGTGGAGAACATGAGCTACTTCGTTCCACCGGACGCTCCGGAGAAGCGATATCACATCTTTGGTGAAGGCGGCGGCCGCTCCATTTCCAACGAGTATCAGGTGCCGTTTCTGGGGGAAGTGCCCATCGAGATGCGCATCCGTGCAGGGGGCGATAGTGGAACACCCTTTGTACTGGATCCGGAATCCGGCAGCCAGGGCGAAGCCATTCGCCAGATCGCTGCGTCGATCGTGGCAGAAGTGCGTAAGGCCAACGAACGCGTTTCCGATACCACCGTCCGGATCGAACTTTGATCGCAATGTCGGCCGAACCCACCATCGAAGAACGCATCATCTCGGCACTCCAGGAAGTGCGGCCGTATTTGAACATGGACAACGGCGATGTGGAATTCGTGCGGTTCGAGCCCGAGCTGGGTGTGGCCGAGCTGCGGTTCACCGGTGCCTGTTCATCGTGTGCCATGCTGCCCATGACCATGCGGGCCGGGATCGAGCGGTCGCTCCGTGCGGCTGTACCCGAGATCCGCAGGATCGAAGCCGTCCGCTAATTCTCTTGGATAGCAACGGTTCGACCGTATCTTTGTGGCTCTCTTTGGGCAGTTAGCTCAGCTGGTTCAGAGCATCTGCCTTACAAGCAGAGGGTCGGGGGTTCAAATCCCTCACTGCCCACCCAAAGAGCAAGAGTGGCGGAATTGGCAGACGCACTGGACTCAAAATCCAGCGGGCTCAACACCCGTGCGGGTTCGACTCCCGCCTCTTGCACGCCGACGTAGCCCCGTTCATCATGGTGATGAATGGGGCTTTTTGTTTGTCGGCCCCAGCCCAACAAAAAAGCAACGGTCCGCGAGGAGGGGGTGCGGACCGTTGCAGGGAGGGTGGGAAGAGGAGATGCGTGATCAGTGCGCCACGATCACCGGAGCGATGGTGGTGTACCGACCGGCTCGGACCGTAACGTAGTACACGCCGGAAGCCAGATCATCGGTACGAAGGGTTGAACGCTGCGACCCGGCCGAAAGGTTCCCAAGATCCACCGACTTCACGACCATGCCCGTGGCGTTGGCCACCGAGAGGGTCACCGAGGCCGTGGTCGGCAGGTAGAACGAGAGCTGCACGTTGTCGGTAGCAGGGTTCGGAGAGGCCAGCAGAGAAGCGGAGGCCAACGTTTCTTCATCCACGCTGGTGGTTACCGGCGGGAGTTCTACGAGAGCTCCACCATCGGCCGTGGCAGCCCACAGGCCAAAGGCGGCACCATTCTGGTTGGCGTCCGGCGTAAGGAACCCGCTGGCCACTACCACCAGGGCGTTGCCGGCAAGCGTGGTCAGGTCGGCCGTAAAGTTGGCGATCGGTGCGCCACCGGCCGGGGCCACGTTCAGGGTGTACGATGCTGCCGGTACGCTCAGGTAGCCCGTAGCCGTACCGTACACCAGGTCCTTGGTCAGTTCCACGCTGCCGTTGGCCCAGAGATCCACCGCCGGTGCATCTGTGGCACCATGGAAGGCGATCACATCCACCTCGCCCGGATTGATCGACGTCGAACGGATCTCGGCGATCGGATAGAGGGAGAAGCCAATGGAAGGGGCTCGCATGTCCGGGTTGGCGGCAAAATCGTCCGGCGACAACACACCGTTGGCGATGATCACATAGCGCCCGACCGGAACGTTCACCGGGAAGGAAGCGATCACGTCTTCGGCTGAGGTGCTGCCGGCTGGCGCAACCCCGACGATGATGTCCGTATTGGCCGGGACGTCGATGAACGGTGTTGCCGTGCGGAAGGCGAAGCTGGTCAGAGCCGGCATGCCATTCAGGTACACATCCACGGCGGCGGCTGCCGGATCGGCAGCATTGTGGATGATCTGGACCTTGGCGAACTGCTGTGTGCTAGCCGGTGGGAGTTCGATAAAGGCGCCACCATCGGCGGTCACAGCGAAGAGCCCAAAGGCCGGACCGTTCTGGTTCACTTCCGGGCTCAGGAAGCCGGAGGCGACCACGATCAGTGCACTGCCGCCCAGGTTCGACAGGTCGGCCGTGTAGGCCACCAGCGGCGAACCACCGGTGGGAGCCACTTCCAGAACGTAAGAGGCGGCAGGAACGCTCAGATATGATGACGCCTGGCCATAGGATAGCGCACTGATGAGCGTTGAACTGCCGGCGATCACGTCCACGGCCGGCGCATCCGTAGCGCCGTGAAAAGCGAAGAGATCCACAGAGTTCATGTCCGAAGCTGCGGCACGGACATCAGTAACGGGGATCAGCGTAAAGCCAAGTGGTGCCGCATTGGGATCAGCGTTGGGCGCATAGTTCGCAGGATTGAGCACGCCCGAAGCCACCACGGCATAACGCGCGTCGGCCATCAGGTTCAGAGTGGTAGAGAACACCGGGTTATCGGCGTTTCCGGCGTCCGGACCCGTGATGGCTACGGTGAGATCAACGCCGGCCGGGAGGGGAATGAAGGGCGTTGCGGTCCGAAAAGCAACGTCGTCGAGCGCACGCTCGCCGTTGACCCATACATCGACTGTGGCCGCGCCTGGGTCGGCACAGTTGTGCAGGATCTGAACCGAAGCAGTCTGAGCAGTGGCGGCCGAGGTGAACGCCAACAGCCCGACCAAGAGGAAGAGCATACGAAGATGCATGGGGAGACTCCGTCAAAGGTGGACGATTTGTGTAGCAACACACATCTGAACCACATGACGAACCTCGGAGTTCCCGGCGTTCGCGAATTGTTCTACAGTTTGCGGTGTACGCTGGTTACCACACCAAGGATCCGCATCTCGTCGTGGTCGCCAACCACGATCGGGGCGTACTTGTCGTTCTCGGGCATCAGCACCACGGTTCCGTCGTCCCGGCGATGCAGGCGCTTGACCGTGAGTTCGCCATTCAGCCACGCCACCACGATGTGGCCTTCGCGGGTTTCCATGCCGGCATCGATCACCAGCATGTCGCCAGCAAAGATGCGAGCCCCTTCCATACTGTCGCCTGTAGCGATCACCGAGTAGGAATCCTTGGGATTCGGCACCCAGTAACGGGCAAAGTTCAGTTCGGTGCCCTCATCCTCGCTCACATTGGGCGAGAGACCGCACGGGGCGGTTCCCAGGAACAGGCGCAGCGGTTCCCCTTCGGATGCGTTGATCTTGTTGAGCATGATTCCCCCCGGAATGAAGTGGCGTTGGGCGTTACGGCACCAGGGCCGCAGCGATCAGTGAGTCGGCGTTGGACAGATTGTACTGCGTTTCGATGATCTCGTGCAGGGGATTGCCATTGCTGAGCACCCAGATCGTGGGCAGGTCCGTGATGGTGACGCTGGACGAATAGGGGTGACGATCCGACTCGGAACGCATGGACCAGATCTCGACCTTCGACATGTCTACACCCGACGCTGTGAGCGTCTTGATGATCTGCGGGAACAGCTTCTGCGTACCCGTGCAGGAGCACGACGGGCGTACGAATACGCACACTTTCTGGTCGGCGTTGAAGTTGGTGGTGATCTGCTGCACGTACTGATCACGCGGTGTGTACGATTGCATTTCGGCCGGGAACCAGGCGTACCCTGGCGCTTCGGTAAGCTCCTGCAGGGAAAGTTGCTGGGCCTGTGCCGTGTCCGGCTCGGTAGACGAACAGGCGGCAGCGATGAACACCAGGGACAGGAGGGCTAGGATGCGGATCATAAAGGTTACCACTTCATCAGATTGACTTCATCAACATACACCGTTTGCCGGTTCCGGAACAGTGCCAGCACGATGGCCAGGCCAACCGCGGCTTCTGCTGCGGCAACGGCCATGATAAAGAACACGAACATCTGTCCGGCCACATCCCCAGAGTAGGCCGAGAACGCCACCATCGTCAGGTTCACGGCGTTCAGCATCAGTTCGATGGACATGAAGATGATGATCGCGTTGCGCCGAGTGATCACACCGATCACGCCCGTGACGAACAGAATGGCTGAAAGGATCAGATAGTAATCCAACGGGATCGAGGTTGGGATCATCTCAGGCTTCCTCCTTCACATGGCGTTTGGCCAGGATCACGGCACCGATCAAGGCGGCCAGCAAGAGCAGCGACACGGCCTCGAACGGGAAGAGATACTGGGTGAACAGGCTTTGTCCGATCGATTCGGTGGTGCCGATCGTCACGGCCTGCGGATGCAGGGCCGAGGCACCGCTTTCCCGTCCGATCACAGCCAGGGCCATCATCACGGCAAAGATCCCGGCCACGGCCGTGCCCAGGGTTACGCGGATCGCGTTACCACGCTCGGCCAGCTGCTGTTCTCGACCAAGGTTCAGCAGCATGATCACGAAGACCACCAGCACCATGATCGCACCGGCGTAGACCAACACCTGCACAGCCGCAACGAATTGCGCCTCCAGGGTCAGATACAGGCCGGATAACATGAAGAAATGCGCCACCAGGCTCATGGCCGACGCCACCGGATTACGGCGCGTGATCGTGAGCAAGGCCGATGTAACGGCTCCGATCGCGAAGACCGCGAAGAGCAACACCTGCAGACTCAAGTTGGATCCCTTTGAGGTGGGTGGGCAAAGTCCAGCAAATATAGCGGATAGGGGGCTTGTTCCGCGCTACGCTTCGAATCGCTCTACGGTGCGGACGCCCTTGATGCCGCGCAGCTTCTGGAAGATCTGCTCCAGGTGCGCCGTGTCGCGGACATACACGGTCAGGATCCCCTCGAACAGGGAGTCGAAGGCATCGATGTTCACGCCCCGGATATTGGTGTTGGCTACACTCAAAACGGCGCTGGTGATCTCGTTAAGCATACCAGCCCGATCGTCGCCGGTGATCTTGACGGCAGCCAGAAAGTTGCCGCTGGCGCGAGCGCTCCACGTCAGGTCCACCAGACGCGGCTTGAGCTTGTCCTGCAGCTCGCGCACGTTGTGGCAGCTGCTCCTGTGCACCTTGATGCCCGAACCAATGGTCACAATGCCGATAATGTCGTCTCCAGGAACAGGATTGCAGCACCGGGCATAGGAGAACATCACCCGTGCATTCGGCGTCTCGTCTCCCACGATGTGTACGCCCCCACCGTCGCCCCGAGCGGCGGCGGTGTACTCGGTGAAGGTGAGCGTAGAATCCGAGTCGGTCGCCTGATCCTGCAAGTGAGGCGTGGTCACTTTCAGGATGCGTTCGGCAGCTTCGTCCACGTCGATCGATCCGGTGGCCAGGGCCACAAAGAAGTCGTTCCGGTGATCGAATTTCAATTTGATCACGGCGCGTTCCAGGTCGTCGTCGTTGATCGTCAGATCGATCTTGCGGGCTTTCTTCTCCCAGATCTCGCGGCCCTCCAGCATCAGGGACCGACGCTCTTCGTTCAGGATGCGCCGGATGTGCGTGCGGGCCTTGTGCGTAACGGCGATCCGGATCCAGTCGCGGTGCGGCGATTGATTGCGCGAGGTCAGGATCTCCACCTGGTCGCCGGTCATCAGTTTATGATCCAGCGGCACGATGCGGCCGTTCACCTTGGCGCCGATGCACGACGCACCCACTTGCGAGTGAATGTCGAAGGCAAAGTCGATCGGCGTGGCACCCTTGGGTAGGATCCGAAGATCACCCTTGGGTGTGAACACATAGATCTCGTCCTGATACAGGTTCAGCTTGAAGCTCTCCAGGAGCTGTTCGGCTGCTTCCTCGCCGGCATGCTCGAACACGTCGCGCACCCAGTCGGCCCATTCCTCCAGGTCGGCGCTGCCAACCCAGGAGGCCGTGGATCCATTCTCGGCCTTGTAGCGGAAGTGGGCGGCCACACCGCTCTCAGCACGCTCGTGCATGTCGCGCGTGCGGATCTGCACTTCGACGCGCTTGCCGTCGTTGGAGATCACCGTGGTGTGCAGCGACTGGTAGCCGTTCTTCTTGGGCATCGAGATGTAGTTCTTGAATCGTTCGGGGACCGGACGATAGATCTCGCTGGCGATACCATAGGCCAGAAAACAGTCGTTGTTGTCCTCGGTCTCCAGAATGATCCGGACCGCGAACAGGTCGTACAACTCGTCCAGGGTCTTGCCCTGGGTCACCATCTTCTTGTAGATGGAGTAGAGGTGCTTCGGGCGTCCACTGATCTCGAACTTCAGCCCCTGTGCCGTCAGTCGATCGGCGATCGGTCTGGCGAAGGCTTCGATAAAGCGAGTGCGCTCTTCCCGTGTGGTGTTCAGCTGACGCTTGATGTCGTCGTACGCCTCGTGATTCAGCACCTTGAACGACAGGTCTTCCAACTCCCACTTGATGTTGCCAAGGCCAAAGCGATGCGCGAAGGGGGCGTACAACTCCATGGTCTCATGGGCCAGGCGCTCCTGACGCGCGCGAGACAGGGCATCGATGGTACGCATGTTGTGCAGACGGTCGGCGAACTTGATCAGGATCACACGCACGTCGTTCACCAGCGAAAGCAGCAGCTTGCGATAGTTCTCGGCCTGAGTGATCTCGCGCGATTTGAACACGTCGTCGATCTTCGTGGCACCGTCCACGATGGCGGCCACTTCCTGTCCGAACTCGCTGGCGATGTCCTTCAGCGAGTAGGACGTGTCTTCGACCACATCATGCAGCAGCGCTGCCATCACGGAAATGTCGTCCAGCGGGATCTCGCGGATCACGATCAATGCCACCTGCAACGGATGCGTGTAGTAGGGCTCGCCCGTAGCCCGCACATCATTCTTGTGCGCATCCACACAGAACTGGAAGGCCCGCCGTACCTGGTCCTCATCGAACCGCGGCAGCAGGCGTTTGCCTTCGGAGAGCAGCAGCTTCAGATCGGCGTCCACATCCACACCAAAGGGATGTTTCGACAGATCCGGTTCCTGCGATGAGAGGGCGGTCTTGGGCATGGATCAGTGTCGAACCAACGTTCGATGGGTGATGGAGGTGGCCGTGCGAGCAATGATGAAGAGCGTTCCGGAGGCAGCCCCCTTCAATTCCACGGGAATGGTCATCAGGCCATGAAGGGGACCATGGTACAGGTCGGCGATCTGCTGACCACCTACGGTGTAGACGGCAACATGCACATCGGCCGCCGTTCCGACCAGCTCTACGGTGGCGGCGGTACCGCTGGTACCGAGCAGCCGCATGGCGAACTCCGAAGTCGCCAACGGCTCCTCACTGACGGATACCGTTGTGTCTACCGGTTCACGGACGGCTGCGCCTTCCAGCCACGCCAGACCCTGGTCCAGCAGCTGTGTGCGCTGGCTGCCGTCAAGAAAACGCGCAGCATTGATGCCGAGCAGAACACTCCGACGGTATTCGCGCTCGTAGCGGACAGCACCGTAGTTCTCGGTGTTTTGCCGAGCGAGGATGGCTTCGCCGTTGGTTGTGGTACGGAACAGCACGTTCGGGATATAGTCGCCACCGCGGTGGTGGTCCAGACGCGGAAGCTGACAGTCGACCAACGCCAGACCACCGGAGACCGGATCTCCGGCAACGCCGGTAAAGATCCGCTGTCCACTTGTGGCCGGCGTCAGGTCCGCACCTCGAACCGAGGCACCGAGTGAACGGAAGAATTCCACGGTTCCCGGCAGATCGGCACGCAGCAAGAGGGGATCGTCGGCGATCAGAAACACCTCGATCTCGCGATCGATCAAGGAACGCAGCACGGCATCATCGGTCACGCTGATCTCGCCGGCCGAACCACCGTTCCAGAGAACGATCTGCAGGTTGGCCAACCGATCGGCCACGCGCACGAACACATCAGAGCGCAACGACACGTACTGTTCGCGGTCGGTCTGCGCAACCGCTTCGGTGATCCGGAAGGTCTCCATCAAGGCATCGTCGGCGATCACCTTGCGTACGCCGCGGTGTACCAAGGTGGTAGCCGCACGCACACCGCCGGTGCTGGTGCCGTCGGCGTCCACCACTGTCAGCGTCCACGCCATCAGCGTGTCGGCAAGGGTCACGGGGACAGCGATCTCGAGCACCGAACCCGGTTCGATCGTCATTGCCTCCAGCGTGGCTACGGTATCTGGCAGGCCGGTACCGTCGGCCGTGGTGGCGGCCATGATCACCTGAGGTGTAAAGGTCCACGGCAACGTGCCTGGATTGCTGGCCATGAACAGAATCGTGTCGGCAAGATCCACCACATCCGCGTCGATCGTTGCGCGAAGGGTATGCTCTACCTCCGTATCGAGTCGATTCACCGTGCCGGCACCGCGATCCACGAACCAGATGCGCTGGTCGGGTCCAACGCAGATCCCCAGGAGTTCCTGGGCCTGTGTGGCGATCTGCCCGAGGCGTTCAATGCCGTCCGCCGTGATGTCGTAGACATGGATGATACCCGAGAGGCGATCTCCGACCAGTAAGCGGTTTCCATGCACTTCGATACCGACGGGCTCGCCGATACCGTCGGCGATCAGGACCTCGACGGTTGCACCGGACCATTCCGTGAACTCTGCGAGGTTCTCGCCGCTCTCGTCGGGCGGAACCAGATTACGCTGCCGAGCCCCCGTGGTCACGTCCATCCGCAGCACGCGGTTCCCGCCGGGATCCACGATGTACAACCACTGCTTGGCATCGTCCAGAGCGAGGTGCCCCGGCCGGCCCCTTTCACCCAAGGTAATGGAGGCATCGGTGTAGCGCCGGATCCGCCCGTCGCGGTGATCGGTGCCGCCCACTTCGTGCGGGTCGGCAAAGTCGTAGCGGTGAATCGTGTTGTAATAGCCGTCGCTGACCCAATACACATTGTCGTGATCGTGCGCGATCCCCAGACCCATCGGACTCTGGTGCAGCATGTCCAGGTGGGAGGCCAGCACGCGATTGTCCGTCTGATACCGAGACGCAAAGACAGCCGTGTCGCTGCTCCACAAGGTTGGTCCCATGAACTGATAGAACGGATCCATGTTGCCGTTCTGCCCGCTCTGCATCGTGGCAAACGTGCCATTGCTGCCCATGGCGATCGCCTGGGTGCGCCACATAAAGTGCGACGCTCGCGAATCCTTCTTCAGCCGCACGGTGCGATCATCACTGGTGGCGTGATGAACAATGGCGATGGCATGTCCTCGCGAATCCGTGGTTACCACCCACAGGTCTTCGGGGTGAAGGGGGCTTCGGTTGAAGTCCAGGTCCAGTGGTGCTACGATCCCGTCGGCCGGACCGGCGATGGTTACCACATTCGGTGTGCCGTCCAGATACCGATCCAGGATACTGGCCCGTGGAGCGAATCCAGCGGCAGGTTCAGTGGGGGATGCCTGAGAGGCGGCCGCCGCTACGAGCTGCTCCACATCCAGATACGGTTGTTCGGAGTACCGGCTGAACCGGACCGTTCCGCGATACACCACCATGGCCACATGCAGATCCGTGACGTCCTCTGCCGTGGTTCGGATCGCGCGCAGCGCGCGCAATGCGGTCTGATTCTCCGGGTCGCTCGCAACGGTGATCACCGAGCGATCGTAATGCAGGCGCTCGATCATGCGTTCGGACGTCCGCTCATCATCTTCCGAAAACGCCACCACGCGGATCCCCAGTCGGCGCAGTGCCGTAGCGTGATCGTTCAGGTACGTTAACTGTTGAACGCAGTGGGTGCAGCCAAAACCCAGGTATCGCACCAGGATCACGGGCGCAGCGGTTCCAAGGGTATCCAGTCGGATCACCTCGGAACCCACCTGCAGCGTTGCCGGTGGAAGGGGGCTTCCCACTTCGAACGCCGATGGCCAAAAAGCGCTACCGTGGTCGTCGTCGGCAATGCCAACGGCCGATCCGGTGAACAACGTGGCGCAGACAAGAGAGATCAGGGACAGAGTTCGCATCGTAGGGTGCCGTCTCGAATGGTGTGGTGGGTGTTGCTTGACAGGGCGCTCCTGCCGGGAATGTGTGCAACCACATAGTATATCAAAAAGTTACGGAATCTTGAATCAGCTAAATTGGACGCCTCGGACATGCCGGGACACGATCACGGCTTTCAGGTGTACCGAGTTTGTATCACGATGTACGGAGCCGAACCATGAAACACATCGTTATGATCGGATCGTTCGCGGCCAGTTTGATGCTGGTTGCCTGCGGTGGCGAGCTGAACGAAGCCGCTGAAGCGATGAAGAATGTACAGTCGATCGCGGCCTCTGCAGATGACGCCGCCAAGACAATGGACAAGATGGAAGCGCGGCGTCAGGAACGCGTTGCCAAAGGCGACACCCTGGCCATGGATCCTGAAGCGTTGAAAGGCTACTTGCCGGTTTCGATCAGCAGCTACGAAGCCAAGGAACCATCGTATGAGACCGTGAACACGCCGGGTATGAGCATGACCGTGGTCAAGAAGGAGTTCACCAAGCCCGATGGCTCACGTGTGAATGTGTCGATCACCGATTACAACGCTTCAGCCATGGGCTACATGGGAGCCGCAGCGATGTTCGCCGTACAGATGAAGGTGGATAACGACCAGTCGATGTCAGCCACGTTCAATACCGACAACGAGTTCGTGAACGGCTATGAAGAATTCGACAAGGTGAACAAGGACGCCACGGTCACCTACGGCGTTGGAGGACGCTTCCTGGTTTCCATCCGCGCAACCAAGCAGGAGTCGACCAACTTTGTCAAGAGCGTCGCCTCGTCGATGAAACTAGACAAGCTCGCGGCGATGTAAAGCGGAAAGCGGAAAGCGGAAAACGGAAAGCGGAAAGCAGAAAGCGGAAAACGGAAAGCGGAAAGCTGAAAGCGGAAAGCGGAAAACGGAAAACGGAAAACGGAAAGCGGTACTACTCGCTTTCCGTTTTCCGCTTTCCGCTTTCCGTTGTCGGGGTGGCAGGATTCGAACCTGCGACCTTCTGCTCCCAAAGCAGACGCGCTAACCGGGCTACGCTACACCCCGAACGAAGCCACAAAGATCGGAAAGTTCCAGCCCTCTGCCAAGGTGTATTACAGTCGAGCCGGGGGGCACATTTTTCTGGCGTTCAGTGCACGGGTTCCCTAATTTTCCGGCGTTACGGTAACGTAACACGCATCGAAGGACCTTCTTACCCTTCGATGTGGTGGTGAAAGGTGAGAAGGGGAGTGCCCCCGGATGAGTGGTGACATCCGGGGGTATCTCATATCCAGCCCCCTTCAAGCGGAAGACTCGTAGTTTTGCGCCCATGAAACTGAACGTCATCGTGATGATCGCTGCGCTCCTGGCGGCAGCGATCCCGGTCCGCGCCGGGGAAGAGATCCCAGGTGCGCCACAGCGTCAACCGATCGTGATCAGCAATGCCACGGTCCACCTTGGCACCGGAGAAGTGCTGAAGGGGGCTTCGGTGGTGTTCGATAACGGTGTGATCACGGCGATCGGTACCTCCGTGACCGCGCCGCAAGGCGCAGAGGTGATCGACGCCTCCGGCAAACATGTCTATCCCGGTTTCATTGCTCCGGCAACCACGCTCGGACTGGTCGAGATCGATGCGGTGCGTTCCACGCAGGACATGAACGAGGTTGGTCCGTACAACCCCAACGTTACGGCCGCAACGGCCTACGATCCGGACTCCGAACTGATCCCCACCATCCGCAGCAACGGGGTCCTGCTGGCCAACAGCACGCCGACCGGCGGGAACGTGAGCGGGATGAGTTCGCTGATGCGCCTGGATGGATGGACGAAGGAAGATCTCGCTGTTCAGATGCGCTCGGCCATGATCGTGCACTGGCCCCCGATGGGTACGCAGAAGCCGTGGTGGATGGAGATCACCGACGATGAGTGGCAGAAGCAACAACAGTCGGCAATTGCCGGCATCGAGCAGTTCTTTCGGGAGGCCGCAGCCTACGACCGTGCTGCAGACGTCGGACTGGATACCACGCAAAAGGATATCCGGTTCGAAGCCATGCGAGCTGTGTTCGATGGGTCGCTGCCCATGATCGTCGAAGCCAATACGCAATTGCAGATCGAAGCCGCACTGAACCTGGCCGAACGGTATAACGTGCGGATGATCCTGCGCGGTGGTGCCGAAGCCATGAGTGTGGCGGACCGACTCCAGAAGCAGCACGTGCCGGTGATTGTCCAGCGCGTGAACTCGCTGCCGATGCGTGAAGATGGTGCCTACGACGAGTCGTTCACGCTGCCGGCACAACTGGCCGAAGCGGGGGTGGAATTCTGTTTGGAAGGACCCGGTGCCTGGCGTCAGCGCGACATGCCCTTCGAAGCGGGCACGGCCGTAGCGTTCGGTCTGGAACCTGAAGCGGCCGTGCGAGCGATCTCGCTTTCGGCGGCGCGCATCTTTGGGGTCGACGATCGCTACGGATCGATCGAACAGGGCAAGAGCGCTACGCTGTTTCTGTCGGCCGGTGATGCCCTCGACGTCCGCTCCAACATCGTAGAACGTGCCTGGATCGATGGACGCGAGGTGGACCTGTCCAACCGGCACAAGCGTCTGAGTACGAAGTATCGCGAACGGGCCAAGCGGTGATGCAGGACGGGACCCTGCTGGCATCGACGGAGGTCCCCACACCGTCTACCGCCCTTTCCATGGCCCGCCGAGCGCTCGCGGGACAAGATCTGCAGCGCTTCGAGGCCGTGACGCTGCACCAGATCACCTATGCCAGCAACGGTCGCCGCATCCAGGGTTGGTTGGCCCTTCCACCGGCGCGGACCGGCACCTATCCGGCCATCATCTTCAACCGCGGTGGCAGCGGTCCACGAGGCGCGCTAACGTCTGAAGCGGCCATGCAGATCATCGGCACCTATGCCGCCTGGGGTTTTGTGGTTGTGGCCTCCAACTATCGTGGTGTGGGCGGCAGCGAAGGTGATGTGGAGGAATGGGGAGCCGGCGACGTGGATGATGCCATGGCTCTACTGCCACTGCTTGACGGGTTCGGTTATGTGGACCCGGATCGGATCGGCCTGATCGGCGGCAGCCGCGGTGGAATGATGGCCTTTCAGATGCTGGCTCGCACCGATCGGTTCCGCGCCGCCGCAACATTCGGCGCGCCAACCATGATCGATCGCGAAGCCGAATCAGCCTATATCCGGCGCACCATGCAGAAACATCTTCCACCGAACGCAGTCGAGCACGTAGAAGCGGCCAGACGGAGCGTGCTCAATTGGGCCGAGACCCTGTGCCGGACCACCCCGCTACTGCTGCTACACGGCACCGGAGACCGTCGCGTTCCGGCCGAGCATGCGCTCCAGTTGGGGCTTCGACTTCAAGCACTGCAGCATCCATACAAACTGGTGATGTACGATCACGCCGACCACGTGCTGGCCGGACGCCGGAACGAATCCAATGCCGACATCCGTTGGTGGATGGACCATTATGTTAATGAACGCTCTCCACTTCCTCGAACAGGCCCTCATGGCGCGTAAACGGCGACACACCTTCCTTACCCTTCTCACCCTTTGCACCCTCTCCACCCTGACGTTGTTCGCACAGGTCCCCGAGACCAAGCAGGCGTTCGTGGACGCGTTCTACCTGGATCCAACGCTCCGAGAAGCGATGCAGCCACGTCATGCGCCCCTGGTGATGGAAGGGGGCTTCCCACGCAAGGACATTGATTCAACGCTGGACGTGTTGTCCTACGAGCTATGGATGGACTGGGTAGACGCCCTGACGATCAAACGGTCCGATCGTGGTCCGCGCAAGGTCGAAGCCCGCTTGCTGGCCGACGTACGGATCTCCAGTGTTGCAGCCGTCCCGGTCTCGACGATCACCCTGGATGCGGTCTCCCTGCTCACCGACTCCGTGAAAGTGAATGGCGTCACCGCCGACATGCAGCAACTAACCTCCACACTCGTGATCACGCTGCCGGCTCCCGTGGCACCGGGAGAGACGTTCACACTGGAGATCTTCTATGCGATCGGCAGAGACACGCGAGGATTCAACGCGTTCTCACCGTTCGAGGCCGATACGCTGGGACTGTTGGAGCCGATCGCCTTTACGTTCTCGCAGCCGGAAGATGCCCGCCGATGGTTCCCGTGTAACGACAAGCCCCATGACAAAGCCGTCTTCACGGCCCACGTCCGCGTCCCACAGGGATTCACAGCCGTAAGCAACGGCACACGGACAGACAGTACGGCCGACTCCGACACCACGTCCTGGCAAACCTGGCACGAGCCCAGCATCATGCCCACGTATCTCTTTGCCGTGAGCGCTTCGCGCTATCATCGCTACGATCAGGAAGCCACACTGCAGAACGGCACTACGATCCCGATCCTGAACTATCACTGGTTGGCCGACCACGATGGTGAACAGTATAGCGCCGTGCGAGCCCTTGCCAACATCCCGGAAATGTTCGTGCCGTTCGAGCGGGCGTTCGGGCCCTATCCGCTAGCCACCTACGGACACATGACGGTTGC
Source organism: bacterium (assembly GCA_024711065.1). GTDB lineage: Bacteria > Bacteroidota > Ignavibacteria > Kapaibacteriales > Kapaibacteriaceae > OLB6. The sequence continues at coordinate 1,638 of JANJTN010000083.1, read as the reverse complement.
GCCGATCCAGTTCGGTGGGATGGAGCATCAGACGATGTCCACCATCAACCGCCGCTGGCTGCGAGGCGACGTGGAGCTGGGCTATGCCCACGAGCTGGCGCATCAGTGGCTGGGAGACGAGGTTACGTGTGCCACCTGGGCCGACATCTGGTTGAATGAAGGGGGCGCGTCGTTCGGCGAGGCCCTGTGGTGGGAACATCTGCTCGGACAAGAGGGCTATGATGCCGTGATGCTCAGCCGGCGCTCGCGGTACCTGCGGCGTGGGCTGGACGAGCCGCCGGTGTACGACATTCCGATCGGTTTCATCTTCAACGAAGCCACCACGTATTCCAAGAGTGCCTGGGTGTATCATATGATGCGCCGCATGGTGGGCGACAGTGCCTTCTTTGCGTCCTTGCAGACCTACGTACGGCAGTATTCGTTCGGGGCGGCACAGACGGTAGACTTGATGGAGGTGATGCAGCGAGAGATCCCCACACCGATGGTGCCGTGGGACACGTTCTTTGACCAGTGGCTCTACCAGGCCGGTCACCCGCAATATGTTGGCATCGCCCGCATGAACACGATCCCGGAGGACGGCCAGTATCTGACATATGTGACCATTCGGCAGGTGCAGAGCAAGGAAGGCGTCCCGGATGTCTTTGAAACGCCTGTCACGCTCCGCCTGCGAAGTGGAGACCAGAGTATGGACGTCACGCTACTGATGCAGCAACGCGTACAACAGATCCAGATCTATGCGCCGTTCCAGCCTGACACGTTGGAGATCGACCCCAACATGGACATCCTCTGCGAAACATCCTCAACCGTGGTCACCTCCGTGAGCGACGAAGCCGACCAGCCCCTTGCCACCATCACCAGTGCCGTCCCAACCGTGCGCGGCACTCTGGTAACGGCGAGTGTGCAGCCCGGCAGCCGCGTGCGAGTGGTAACCATGGACGGACGCACGCTGGCGGATGTGACCGAGTCTAATGGACTTGTGGCATTGTCCAGCGCTTCGTGGCCGCTCGGCATTGTGGCGCTGGCCGTGGAACACCACGGACAGGTCCGGACCTTTACGCTTCCCATCATCGATTAAGCATGAACACTCGAGACATCGCTGCGTTGCGGCGCGAATACGCCCGCGAAGAGCTCACCCGACGGTCCGTGCAAGACGATCCGTTGGAGCAGTTCTCCATGTGGTTCGACGAAGCCATGGGTGCCCAAGTGATGGAGCCATCGGCCATGACTCTGGCCACGGCGTCGGCAGACGGACATCCATCGGCACGGATCGTGTTGTTAAAGGGGCTTGTGGCAGAGGGGTTGGTGTTCTACACCAACTACGGCAGCGCCAAAGCCCACGACCTGGCGGCCAATCCACGAGCGTCGCTGCTGTTCTTCTGGCCCGAGCTGGAGCGGCAGGTGCGCATCGCCGGTGTGGTCAGCAAGGTCAGTGCCGAAGAGTCCGACGCCTACTTCCAGTCGCGTCCCTTCGAAAGCCGCGTCGGTGCCATTGCCTCGGCCCAGAGCAGTGTTCTAACCTCTCGCGACGAACTCGAAGAACGCTACCAGCGGCTCCTCCAAGAGTACGAGGGCAAGGACGTGCCGCGTCCCGACACCTGGGGTGGCTACGTGCTCAAGCCCCATACCTTCGAGTTCTGG
>JANJTN010000081.1 GCA_024711065.1 bacterium | reverse complement strand
AGGTGCACCACCGCAATGGCCACCAGAATCCCCACATTGATCACCCCGAGTGCGAGCCGGAACAATTGCGCCGCTGTCACCGGCAGAAAGCGCCGGCCGATGTCGGCGGTTATGGCCGACGCCGCCGCAATGGTGCCTGCGTAGAGCGCTATGGGCATCAGCGCCGCCACGTCCAACGTCCACCCTACCGTCCACACGACCAACGCCCCCAGCTCTGCGAAGATGGCCGTGAGCCAGAGCGACGACATCCCCTGTCTGGTCTCGGGTGTCAGCATGTTCCGCAGTCGATATCCATGGCCGGCGTCTCGACCTGCACGGTCACGTGCTCGATGCCGTAGCCGGTCTTCAGGCGGTCCTGCACGGCGATCACGATCTCGTCGTTCGGTCGGTCCGTGACCACATGCACCGAGGCATTCACCTGGTCCTGTCCGAGTTGCCATACGTGCACATCATGCACATCCATGATGCCCGGTATCGAGGCGATGTCTGTGCGTACCACCGCCGGATCGATATGCGTTGGCGATGATTCCATCAGGATCACGCCGGCACGATAGATCACCTGCCCGGCGCCGCGCAGGATCACCAGGGAGATCAGCAGGGAGATCGCAGGGTCTACCCACATCCAGTCCGTGAGTTCCAGCACGATGGCCCCGATGATCACACCTCCGCTGGAGGCCAGGTCCGTAAGCACGTGCAGGTAGGCAGAGCGCGTGGTGATGTGCTCGGAACGATGAAGGTAGTAGGCACTGACAGCATTGCCGATGAATCCGAGAATGGCAATGTTCCGCATCACTTCGGCATGCACGTGAGACGGGTCCACGAACCGTTCCACGGCTTCGATCATGATGAAGATGCAGATCCCCACCAGCAGGAAGCCATTGGTGAGCGCCGCCAGGATCTCGATCCGGCGCAAGCCGAAGGTGTAGCGGATATCGTGCTGCTCGCGAGCACGAGCGGCGATCTTCAGACCAATGAAGGCGATCAGCAGCGACGCCAGATCCACAAAGACGTGGCCGGCATCGCTGAGTAGTGCCAGACTGCCCGAGTACCAGCCCCCTACCAACTGCAGGATCAGGATGAACAGCGTGATCGCGATCGCGATCCGAAGGGGCTTGATATCCTGGTGATCATGGATGTGGTCGTGATGGTGCCCATGATCGTGGCCAACGTGAACGTGCATCAGCATCACAACTCTCCGGCAATCCAGTCGCGCACCATGGCAGCCACGGTGAGGTAGGCTAGCACGGCCGGCGCAGCGAACAGCATGCTGTCGAATCGGTCCAGGAATCCACCATGTCCGGGAATGATGTGCGAACTGTCCTTGATCACGGCATCGCGTTTCATCCAGCTCTCGGCCAGGTCGCCGATGGGACCGACCACACCAACGATCACGCCACAGACCACGGCATCCACGGTCTCGAACGACGGCAGCAGCCACAGACAGATTCCCCAGAACCCGAGTACGGCGCCCACCAGTCCGCCGGCTGCCCCTTCCCACGTCTTCTTGGGCGAGACGCGTTCGAGCAGCTTGTGCCGTCCAAGACTCAACCCCGTGAAGTAGGCCAGGGAATCACTCGCCCATACGGAAACGAACAGGGCTACGACCAGAGCACCGCCCACGTCGATCAGGGCCTCCGGCGTTTCGGCACCATGCGCAGAGCCGCGCAGAATGATCAGCGCCGACAATCCCATGCTCACATACACGAGCCCCATCAACGTGACGGCGTTGTTCATCGTGGGCTGTGGACGATTGCGCCAGATTTCCGCACCGATCACGGCGATCACACCAACGAACAGGGTCAGCAAGGCAAGCCCCATGAACGCCATTCCGCGTGGACCGGGCACCACATACGATTGGGCCAGCAGTCCCTGCACCATGGCACTGATCGTGATCCCCAAGCCGGCGTTGGCCGCATATCCCTTGGCCTCGGCCAGAGTATAGAACTCCCAGAGGGCAACAGAGGTGATCGCGATCATGGCCGCGGAGAACCACCAGCCCCCTGCCCAGATCAGCACCAGAGCGATGGGGATCCCTACGAGGCCCACCAGAACACGTTGTACGAGGTTCGTCATATGCATACAAATCTACTCCCGTACTTTCGTAGCACCACATTCACTCGTACCAGCACGGCATGCAAGTCTTTACCCTGCCCGACACACAGTCCCTGAAGGTCCTCCTTACCGGCGACCTGGATTTCGTGATGGAGTTCGCAACGGTCTTGAACGACCGCAGCGTGCCGTTCCAGATCCTGCCTCCCATGGATGCCCTGGACGAACTGGATCTCGAACTCGACCTGGTGAGCGAGGATCTTCGCGAGGCCGCCCTGGATGCCGATGAATACGGACCCTTCGAGGACCGCGTGATCGGCGACCTGCGTACCGAGGCCGGCACGTTCTCGCATATCGTGGAGTTAGGCGTAGCCCCGGCTCTCGAGCGAAAGACCACCCTCGAGATCGCTAGCGCCGTGAACCCGGCGGCAACCATCGTGTCTTCGACCCTTAGCAACACGGCAACAGAATTGGGCATGCTCACCGGCACGGGCCACCGCATCGTTGGTGTCGGGCTGGCGCCGGCCCTGATCGCAACAGCAACCACGGTGGATCTGGCAGGGGGCTTGAACACACGCGACGAACACGTGCAACGAGCGGCCGCGTTCCTGCGCTCGCTGGGATATGCCACCGAGATCGTCGAAGACCGTCTTGCACTGGTCCAGATCCGTATCCTGGCAACCCTGATCAACGAAGCCGCGTTCGCGGTGATGGAAGGCGTGGCCACGCCATCGGATATCGATGCGGCCATGAAACTGGGCGTGAACTATCCCAAGGGTCTGCTGGCATGGGCCGACGAGATCGGCATCCCGGTGATCACGATCATTCTGGACAGTCTGTACCGCGAGTACCAGCAGGAACGCTACCGTCCGTGCGTCCTGCTCAAACAATACATGCGTGCCGGTTGGCACGGCAAGGCTACCGGTCGTGGCTTCTACACCTACTGACCGTCGGATCCACCTTGTCCTCGATTTCGACGGCACCATCACGCTTCGGGATACGGGCGATGAGCTCTTTCGCACATTCGGCCGGTTCGAGCCGATCCATACCGAGCTCCTCAATGGACAGCTGACGGTGGCCGAGTACTACCGGCGCTCCGTAGCCATGCTGCCCGCAGAACTCACACCGGAACAGGTCCACACCTGGGCTCTGAGCATGGACGTCGACCCCGGCGTGGAAGCTCTCGTGGCCTTGTGTCGGCGGAACAACATCCTCGTGGCCATCGCCAGCGACGGATTCGATGTGTACATCGAGCCGATCCTCCGGCAGGCCGGACTTGCCGACATTCCCGTGTTCAGCAATCGCTTGGTGCATTCGGAAAGGGGCTGGTCGGCTGTATTCCCCGGTGCGACGGAGTCCTGCACCTGCTTCTGTGCCTCCTGCAAGCGCAACGCCGTGCTCAGTTCCCTGGCCGCGGGCGACCTGTTGATCTATGTGGGTGATGGCCGATCGGACACCTGTGCGGCACAACATGCCGACGTGATCTTTGCCAAACACCACCTGGCGGCATGGTGTACCGAACAGCGGATTCC
>JANJTN010000058.1 GCA_024711065.1 bacterium | reverse complement strand
CGGATCCCAAGTGCCGCCACATCGTCGGCCGAGCGCACCAGCTCATCGATCCGGACGTGCATGGTGTCGGTGGACCGTTCGCTGGTGAGTGCCCCACGGTGGGCGTGAGTAGACGGGGCGTTCAGGAGCAGCGTTCCATGGTACACCTTGTTGTCCATGGTATGGATCCGCACATACGAGCCCTCGAAGGTATTCAAGAGAGGAGCACCAAGGGTAGAGAACGCCAGGGTGCCGTCCGGCCGGATCTTACTCACGATCGCCCCCAGCGTGTCGGTATGGGCGGCGATGCTGAGAGTTGGGTTCTCCCCGTTCGCAGCGACCACAGCCCCCTTCGCCGTGCGCCTTGTGGTCCATCCCAGATCGGTCATTGTCTTCTCGATGAACGTAGCTGCCTGATCCGTGTACCCGGTTGGGGAGTCGATCTGGATGAGTTGCTCTAGGAGATGCAGGGTTTCCATGGGACGTCTGTATGTTCGTTGGATGTCCCAAACATACCCACCAAACGGCATGGCTGGCGAACACTATCCGCAACGGCCGGTCACCCTTGCCGAAGTGTCGATCCCGGAAATGGAGCGGCGTGCCGCCGATCACTATGCGCTGATGGCAGAGCGCCGGAGCGTGCGGGACATTTCCAGCCGGCCGGTACCGCGGTCCGTGATCGAGCACCTGATCGCTACGGCAGCCTCTGCGCCATCGGGTGCGAATAAACAACCCTGGACGTTCTGTGCGATCAGCGACCCCGAGTTAAAGCGGCGCATCCGGGAAGCGGCCGAAGCGGAGGAGCGTGAGAGCTATGCCCACCGGATGAACGAGGAATGGCTGGCGGATCTGCGACCGATCGGCACGGATTGGCGGAAACCGTTTCTGGAATCGGCTCCCTGGCTGATCGTGGTGATGCGAAAGGCCTGGGACCTGCGTCCGGATGGTTCCCGTGGCCAGACCTACTACTCCCAGGAGAGTGTGGGTATCGCTACGGGGTTTCTCCTCACCGCTATCCACCAGTGTGGATTGGTAGCGCTCACGCACACGCCCAGCCCGATGACGTTCCTGCAGAAGCTCCTGGAGCGTCCGGAGAACGAGCGGGCCTACATGCTGATCCCTGTTGGTTACCCCGACGAAGGAGCTCAGGTTCCGGACATTCAGCGGTATCCTCTGGAGCGCGTGGCCGCGTTCTACGAATCATCTGCAACCACAGAGGACAACGATGCCTAAGATCGATCTTGCGGAACGGACGTTACCCAACGGACTTCGGGTGATCGCCTGTCCGGACCCCAGTGTTTCCGTAGTGACCGTCCATGTGATGTACAAGGTGGGCTCGTACGACGAGGACCCGCATCGCACGGGTCTGGCGCACCTATTCGAACACTTGATGTTCGACAACACGTCCACCGGCATCCTGAAGCAATACGATATCTACTGCACCAAGGCCGGTGGTACGAACAACGCCTATACGACGTACGACCACACCAGCTACCATATCACCCTTCCGGCCCATCAGCTGGAGCTTGGGCTGTGGCTCGAAGCCGAGCGGATGAGGATGTTCTCCATCCACCAACGGGACCTGGACACGCAGCAGAGTGTGGTGCTGGAAGAGATCAAACAGAACGTGGAGAACCAGCCGTATCAACGGTGGATGACAGCCATGGACAAAGCCTGCTTTGATCCTGTCTGCCACTATTCCTGGAATGTTTACGGCGAGCCGGAGCACGTTGCGGCCGTGTCTCTGGACGACGCCCATGCGTTCTTCGACCGGTACTACCGACCATCCAACGCCGTGCTCGTGGTGGCCGGCGATTGCCAGCCCGAACAGGTGTTTGCCCTTGCTGAACGGATCTTTGGATCGATCGAAGAGAAGGGATCCCCGATCGAACGGAACACCTACGACCCGGCAACCCGCAGAAAGGGCGTACATGTCGTGGAACCCGACAGTGTGCCAACGGCTGCTGTCTTCATCAGCATTCATGGACCTGGTGTGACCGACCCTGCGGTGTACGACGTGGATCTTGCGGCATCACTCCTGGGGATCGGGAAGAGCTCCTCGCTTCACCGACATTTGGTGAACAACACGCGCGTGGCGAGCCATGCCGGTGCTTTTGTGGACCGACGCACCCACGGTTCACTGCTCACCCTGTATGCGTATGCGATCGATCCTTCAGTTACGGCGGACCGCCTTTATCAAGAGCTTGTCCAGGCGGTTACCGATACCCGGATCACCGATCAGGTGATGCAAAAGGTGGTGAACCGCCAACGCACCACGTTGGCGATGGAGCTGCAGCGGACCGGCGGGGTGGCCGATAGCGTGGCCTATCACGCAACCTTCTTTGAGGGTCCGGACGTGGTGAACACCCTGCTGGAGCAGTATGCTACCAGATCGAAATCGAACGTTGATGCGATCCTGGAGATCGCTAAGCGCACAGATGAATGGGTGCGGGTAGACGTTGTGCCGCGGTGATGGAATGCCTAGCCGTTAGAACTTGACGCCGGCTTCTTCCGTGAGCACGCGGATCACGGTCTTTCGGTTGTACTCACGCGCGTACGACAGTGCGGTACGCATCGCGTAATCGGTCAACGTTGGGTCTGCCTTGAACTTTAGCAGCAGGCGCAGCATCTCGTACTCTCCCAAGAGGCTCACCAGCATGGTTGGCGTGCGTCCGAGCAGGTCGCGGCAATTCGGATCGGCATTCTGTTCCAGCAGCTCCGTCATCACATTCATGTGACGCTCACCACAGGCGATCATCAGAGCGGTGTTACCCTTCCCGTCCGCCAGATTCGGATCAGCACCACCTTCCAGGAGGTACGTTACCGGGTTGGTGATGCCCACTTTCGACGCCACGGTCAGGGGCGTTCGCCCGGAGGTGTCTCGAACGTTGGGGTCTGCCCCGGCCTTCAACAGGATCGGGATCAGGGATTCACGAGAGTGATAGGCGGCGGCATGCAATGCCGTCATGCCCGAAACAGCGGCCAGGTTCGGATCGGCACCGTTGGACAGCAACAACTCCGTCATCAGGGAATCGCCGGCGATCGCGGCTACCATCAACCCCGTAAGACCTTCCTCGTCCCGCTCGTTCACCTGCGTGGTCTTCTTCTTGAGCTGTTTCTGCACGTCTCGCAGACTACCGGTCTTGACGACTTCTACGAACGACTGCGCCGGGAGCGCAACAGCGCACCCGGCGGCGAAAAGGATCGAGATGATGAGTGTGCGCATGAGCGGTAGCGTCAGAGTCCCTGTCGTTGAAGGAAGATCCCTTTATCGACCTTCGAGAAGAAGTCCTGGTAGAATTTCGGATCGTCGATCGTGTAGACTTCCGACGGATCACCTCTATTGTCCAGGACCTTGGCCAGGAAATTAGCGCGAACGCGCGACCTGGTACCCACCTCTGATACGTTCACGCTCACTTCGACCACTTTGAATTTGTCGAAGCGTGGATCTTCGTTGGACGTGGTCGACCGCGTATTGCTGCCATTCCTGAACATCTGCGAGAAGACCTCCTGCCAGAAATCCGAGCTGGTGGAGCTTGATGAGCTGCGACCGCTCAACTGCAGTTCTTTCGACGCCGTGATCAAGCCGAGATCGATCACAGCGTTCTTGACCACGAATCCCTCGTCTTGTAGGACATTCAATACGGCCTTCATCACCAGCTTGGTATCGTTCGTGTCGAACTCGCGTGTTTGAAACTCGCGGATCTGAAGTTGGGTCTTCGGAGTGGTGGTCTTTGGTGCGTTGATGATCGTACAGGAACTCACGATCACGGCCAACGCGGCTATGGCAACGAGACGGAACGGCACGCGGAGCCCCTTCTTAAAACTTGCTTTGATGGTACGAATACTGGGCCACCTTGCCCTCGTCGTCGAACTTGATCACCACGGTCAGCGTGCGCTGTGTGGTGCTGGCAGCACCGCTCTGGTTGGAGAAGCCGCCAAGGATCAGGAAGAGCGAGTTCTGTGATTGCGAGTAGGAAGCTTCCGTGGCGATCTTGTCGTACACCCACGTCTCGCGCTCTTTCTCGTCTCGCGTAACGATGTTGGGAGAGCCAAGCGCTTCGGCAACTTCGGCACCGGACATCCCTTTTTTGATCTCGCGCTGTACCACGCCGGCCGTGATCTCGCGCTCTTGGGTGGACCGAAGGTCTCGCTGATTGTCTTCAACGGATTTACAGGCTGGAAGGGCTACGCCAACGGTAACCGCGGCCAGCAGTAGAATGGCTGTGCGTTTCACGATAGGTTCCATGAAAGTGGTGTTCAGAATCAGAATTGGACGGCAACGCCGATGTTGAAGAGCACAAAGGCGGGGTCGGGGATGGCTGCGCTTTCAACAAAGTAGCTGCCATCATCGCGGAGCTTGATCGTGGGGATCTCCACGTCCGTGCTGCGAAGGTAGCGGAATCGCACATCAAGCAGGATGCGCGAGAGCGAGCTCGGCAACGTGATGATGTCGGCCGTCTTGACCATCAGGCCGGCACCCACACCATAGACCCACGAGGCGGAACTCTCGTTGCGACTCTCGGACTGCTCACCCGATCCGGACCTGCGATCAACCGTTAGACTGGAGTTGAAGAGCATGAAACCGCCGATCGCCTCGGCGTACGGGTGCACCCACGTAAGCAGACTAGGCTGAACGCGAGCACTGAAGGTGACCGGCATCTGAAGATTCAGAGTCTCGTACGAGAGCGTGTCGTTGAAGATCGGCCCCGGCTGGATCGACTCGCGATACTGTCCACCGTAGAAGTTCATGGCGAACTCTCCGATCAACGCCACCGGCACCGGATCGAAGTGGTATCCAACGTCGATCGCAAAGCCGTACCCTACATCCGGCGACTCCAGACGCTGCAACGCTCGGCGCAGCGAGTCCTGCGGGTTCGACACCATAAAACTGGCCCCGAAGTGCCAGTTCAGCGGCTGTTGTTTGATCCGCTCGATGATCTCGGCATCCATATTCTGAGCATCACCATCGAAGATATCGCCCGGTCGAGCATCGTCCGGATCGGTTTTCTGGGCACGGAGGGATAAGGGGCTTGCCAGGAGGATCCCGGCAATCAGTGTTGCGGCAAGGGTGGGTATGAACGGTCGCATAACGTAGGAGGGTTTCGACAAAACGGGTATGAATACGACGGCCCCACGGTCCGAGTTGCACCGTGGTGGAGTGGACGCAGGTTACCGAAATGTAGTGGGCGTTTTGTCACGGAAATGTCCGGCATTACCATCTGGTGATTATCATCACGTTACTCGCTTCGCTGCGCTAGGGTCTGGAACTTGCACCATGCATGCAACGGGGGAAGCATGATGCACCGACGAGACGTACTACGCCTGTTATCCATCGGGGCGGGCGCCACAGCCATGCTGGGTCCGGCACGGACCACAGCCGCACCACCATCTCCGGTCCCGAGAACACCACCTGATCTGTGCCAGGCCCAGGATGTACCGATCTGGGCATGCTGGATCGGTCACGCCACGGTGTTACTCAAGGTGGGGTCGGCGTGGGTCCTGACCGATCCGGTCTTGTTCGACGCTTATGGTCCATCGGTACTTGGAATCACGATCGGTCCTCGCCGACACCAACCACCGGCGTTCACGATCCACACGATGCCCAGGCCGGACCTCGTCTTGTTGTCGCACGCTCACCTGGATCACATGGATCGCCCAACCCTGGAAGCGCTGAGTGAGCGCTATCCCGGCGAGATCGATGTGGTCACGGCCAGCCGAACGGCGGATGTGATCAACGACCTCTCGTGGCGATCGCTGAACGAAATGGACTGGGGTGAACGGGCATCCATTCATGGGATCGAGATCACAGGCCTGCAGGTGCGGCACAACGGTTGGCGCTGGCCGGGAGACCCGTGCAGAGCCAATGGGCAACCGCGGACGGGTCGCAGTTTCAATGGATACCATCTCTCCTATCAAGGCGCCACCATCGTCTTTGGCGGTGATACGGCGTATACCGATCGATTCAAGGCCGTTCAAGGGCAGGTCGACCTCGCCATCATGCCCATCGGGTCGTATGGCGGATGTCGAGACCAGCATTGCACGCCGGAAGAAGCCGTTGAGATGTGCCGGCACATGGGCGCGCGGCAGATCCTGCCGATCCATCACAGCACATTTTGCCAGGCTGGCGAGCCCCTTGCCGAACCGATGGCGCGCCTTGCCGCAGCCAGCCACCTGGAGAGCTCGCCATCGATCGCCCTGGTCCGGCCAGGCGACACGGTCAGCCTGGTGTAACACACCATCACAACCGTAGTCGGTTGCCTACAGAAGAAGGGGCCGACAATTCACTGCACAACACCGCGGAGGCACCATGGGTGTGGTTCTGCTTACCCCCGTTGTGGTTGGAGTGTTGTGTGTGGTGTTCTTTCGACTGTTCATCCCGGCTGCATGGGCCATCGGATTGGTCGACGAAGCTGATGCCCGAAAGCGGCACCGTGGCGCCGTTCCCCTGGTGGGCGGCCTGGCCATCTTTTCGGCCATGGCGGTGGGAGTGGGTGGGGTTCTGGACCTGCCACAGCGGTATCAGTGGGTTGGGCTCTCTGTGGGCGTGGTGACTCTGGTGGGGGCCGTGGACGACCGACGGCCACTCCGAGCGCTGCACCGTTTGGTAGCCCATCTGGGTGCCGGCCTTCTGATCGCCATCGCAGGCGAGATCCAGATCACGTCGATCGGCAACCTGCTTGGCAGAGGAACGATCGACCTTGGCCTGGCCGCGGTGCCACTGACCGTGATCGCCATGGCGGGCCTGGCCAACGCGTTCAACATGATCGACGGGATCGATGGTCTGGCAGGAGTTCTGGCCCTGGTGGCGATAGGTTCCCTACTGATCCTGATCCCGGGAAGAGCCACTGAGCACGACCTGGCCCTGTTAGGCGGTCTGGCCGGGGCTGTAGGCGTGTTCCTGGTCTTCAACCTCTCGTCCGGCGCCATGAGGGTCTTTCTCGGTGATGCCGGCAGTACGTTTCTAGGAGTGTCGATCGCCGTGGCGTTGATCCACGCTTCGCAGTTGGGAGCCATGAGACCCACTACGGCACTTTGGCTGATCGGTGTTCCCTTGATGGACCTCGCACTCACCGTCGGACGTCGGGTAGCGCGGCGACGGTCGTGTTTGATCGGAGACCGTCGGCACCTGCACCACGTGCTGTTGCGCAGGGGGCTTTCCGATCGCACTGCGCTGCGGCTGGTAGCAGCCCTTGCCTTGGTCCTGGCTGCGGTTGGCATCTTGATCGAAGCCAGCGCAACGCCGGACATGTGGTCGTTCACGGCGTTTCTGTTGGTCTTCGCGACCTACGTGATCGTGGTCGAACGCCTGCGATTCGCTGAAGTCAGCCGATCCCGGTCACGCCGACGAACGCCAGTCGATCACTGGGACGGTGCCCCAGTCGACCTGCTGGAGAGCCCCCTTCACCGTGAAGAAGCGCACCTCGGCGAGCAGTCGGTCTAGTTTCTGCGCGGTGGATCGGCGGCCAACCTGCGTGCGAAAGCGCCGCCACGGCGAGAGACCGGGCGGGATCGGCGCTTCGGCATCGAGATCTCGGGGGTGGAGGTACACCATCGAGTACGGCTGGCTCTGAAGCCAGCGCTGAAGGACGGTAAGCGGCAGGAGTCGGAAGAACCCACCACCAGCCGTAGCCACGTCCAGACCGGCAATGGATCGCGTGCTCATCGGCAAGGCTCGTAATTCGCCATGCCCGGAGCGGATCACACACGGAGCCGTGGGAATCCCGTGTGGAATGCCGCCATGAGCATGGGTTCCGGGAAACAACGAACAGTCTACACCGATGCCAGCACGTAACAGCTCTTCAAAGACCCAGGGTACCGCGGCGGTGATGGAGAATCCCGGAGCACGATAACACGTCACGCGCCTACCGATCACCTGCTCGATCGTGTCGAGCGCACGGTGGAGGTCTTCCCGAAACTCCAGTCGATTCAACCGATGCACCATCCGGTGGTCGTAGGAGTGGCATCCGATCTCGTGTCCGGCATCGGAAAGGCGCCGGATGATGCCGGGATGATGGTCTGCGACCCATCCCAGACAGAACATCGTTGCCTGTTGGTTGTGCCGGTCCAACAGCTCCAGGATCGTGTCCGCGGAGCGCTCGATTCGCGACGGCAGCAGAGGCCACTGTCCCACATCAGCTACCTCCGGGTGATCGATCACATGGAACCACTCTTCGATATCGAAGGAAAGGACGGCCAGGCGCGGTTGATCAATGTCGGGACGCATGCAAGGGGCTCGATAGGAGAACGCTGCTGCATGTTACATGCTTCAAGGCAAGAACGCGAACCTGAGTATGTTTCGGGTCTGAACCACTCGGAGGATCACGTTGATGAGACCCTACCTGCTTTCCTTGCTGATCGCCTGCGTCGGATGCACGGCCCAAGAGGTGCCGCCTGTGGAGGTCTCCAGGTTGCCGGTGAATGCGGCCTGGGCAGCCAGTGCGTTGTGGGACGATGGTCAAGCCGAAGTGGCTCGGTATCAGGCCACTCGCGTGATCTACGGCAAGCCACGGGAATACGAGCAGGTGATGATCACGGTGAAGGAGGACTTCAACCGAGAGTTCAACGTCAAGACCGACACGTACGACCGCACAGATCTCTTCACGGTGATGAAGGTGAATCTGTTCGGTCGCATCCCAACGATCGCCTATCCCTACCACTACCTCACGTCGATCTTTCTACCACGCTCTGATGCCGGTAGCGTGCACAAGCTCACGATGAGTTCGCAGGAATGGTGCGGAAACACCTTCAAGGCCTTTACGCGCACCGATTCCACACTCCGGCTGCGCTACGATTCCTATTGGGATGGAGAAGGGGCTGGCCAGCGCTCACTCGAAGTTGGTGGCGTATTCGAAGACCAGTTGGTGTATTCGCTTCGTGCGCTGGATGTGGCGGCGGTACACTCATTCAAACTACCGGTATACCCAAGCGTGGTCACCAGCAAAGTGGGAGATCTGAAACCGATCGATGCCGGCTTTACCGTGAGCGACGACCTTGTTGATCTTACCGGCGATTTCTCGAAAGGGGTCTCTACGCCGGCGTGGAGGGTAGACATGCAGCGGGCCGACGGGGCTACGGCCAGCTGGTGGTTCGGCAAGGAGCAACCCAATGTGCTGCTGCGATTCGTGCACTCGGATGGACGCCAGTGGAAGCTGATCTCCGTGGAGCGATCAGCCTACTGGGAAGTAGAATAAGCCTCCACGCTGCCGAGCCCCCTACTCTTCTTGGAACGGCGTGGGTTCCCATCCATGTCGCTTCAGAATAGCCATCATGGTGGCAAGCGTTTCGGTGATCTCGGGGGGTTCGCCGCCATAGATGCTTACTTCCTGCTCCTTGCCGTAAACGCTGAAATGAAACTCGCAATGTGGCTGATCGGGGTTGTCGAAGATGTCCTCGGCTTCGTAGGAGCCGGCCATGTCGGACTTGGCAAGACAGCGCTGGATGAGTGTACGAATGGTATCCGTTTCGGCCGGCGTGATCTGCACAGACCACGAAGCCGGACCATAGGCTTCGCGGTTGCTCCACACGTTCACCCAGTTATCGGCGTAGATCATCACGGTATACATCATGCAGAACATGCCGCAGCTCATGCACTTGGTGCGCAGGAGTGTGGCGTGATGCTGTGACTCCCACGGCGATCCCGGCGGCATCTCCGGCAGATCTTCGTTCTGGCGATAGCCGGCAACGACGCGTTCGTCAGGTCCATCGAACTCCACGATCTCGGCATGGTCCCAGATCCGCTCCGGCTCGGCGTTGCTTTTCGCCGCCGGCCACATGTCGTCCGTGGGTGCCGCACCCAACACGGTAACGCTGATGTGTTCCAGACCCCACGACTCATTGTCCAGCCCCTTGCGAACATCCGAAAGCGATGCCGTGATCACCAGGTCCAGTGTTCCACCCGTGTGATCCATCTCGATCTCCTCGATGTACGAGGCATCCATGATGCCCTCGTACACCCCGGGCTCGATGAACCGAAAGCCCAGCATGTTGCTGTTGCGAGCTCCCGTGCGTGGCGGATAGGTGCGTCCGCGCTTGAGGCCCGGGTAGGACTGACGATAGATCGTATTGGAGAACGACTCGGACAGGTGCGTCTTGCCGTCGAGAAGGATGTTCATGCGGTCACCATCCTGTTCACCATCCCAACTACCGATCACGTGAAATCCGATGGACACCTTGATCTGGGAGTGCCGTGGCAGATCCGTGAGCCGAAGGTGTACCGTGTCCCGGTCCCCGAACCGGCCCAGGAGCTCGAAGCCGCGAGGCGAGCGCTCGACCACACGTCCGGAGCCAGACCGCACGATCCTGGCCGACGGTGGAATGCTGTCCAGAGCATACGACGTGAAGTACTCCGAGTACACTGTGGTAACAGCCCGAGGCTGCGCCGCGAGCGCAGTGTCCCAGAGCAACAAGAAGGTCAGAACGAGTATGCGTTGCATGCGGTAGTTTACGGTGACACAAACCGGTACCTGCAGTATAACCATGTCTGGCCTGTTCGACGACTACGAATCACAGCAGCGCACAACGCTCCGGCCGCTGGCCGAACGTGTGCGGCCCAGGACGATCGACGAGGTCGTGGGGCAGACGCATCTGCTCGGACCGTCGGGTCCACTGCGCGCCTTTGTCGAACGCGGCACGCTGCCATCAATGATCCTGTGGGGTCCACCCGGCACCGGCAA
>JANJTN010000009.1 GCA_024711065.1 bacterium | reverse complement strand
GATGTTTGGTGTGAACGGCTTCGAACAGATCCTGTGTTACGCCGAACGTACCAAAGTTCTGCTCGTCGTAGTCGCGGGTGCCGTGATAGTCCGATCCTCCCGTGATCAACAGACGATGCTGGGTAGCGAGCGTACGGTAATACTCTCGGGTCACCGGCCAATGCGACGGATGGTAGGCTTCGATGCCGTCCAGTCCGGTGGCGATCAGGCTCAGGAACAATGTTGGGTCGGTGAACGTGCGATGCGGATGTGCCACCACGGACACACCACCGGCATCACGGATCAGCTGTACAGCTTCGCGAATGTGAAAGGGGCTGCGTGCAGCGTAGCCGGGTTTGCCGTAATCGAGGTACTTGTCGAAGGCTTCCTGGATGGTTCGCACCGAACCACGCTCGATGAGAGCGGCAGCTACGTGCGGACGTCCGATGGGGGCTGTCTTGGCCTGATCCATCACATCATCGAACGTGACCTTCACACCCAGGCCCTGCAGTTGGCTGACCATCGAACGGGCGCGAGATTCTCGGTCCTGACGAAACTCGTGTTCGTAGCGCTGCAATTCTTCGTGATCAGGATCCAGGAAATAACCAAGGATGTGGACGTCGCGTCCAAACTCGTTGCACGAGAATTCGATCCCGGGTACCACGAGAAGATCCTCTGGCATGCCTTCGCGGCGGAGCCAGCGATGGGCCTCCATGGTGTCGTGATCCGTGATGGCCAGGGCCTGCAGACCGACGTTCACGGCTTTCGATACCAGGTCGGGGATCTCGAGTCGGCCGTCCGAGCAGGTGGTATGGGAATGCAGGTCGGCGAAGAGCGACGTCATGCTTCGTCCTCTCGAAGGAACCACGCTCGTCGGATCACACCGTTCTGCACCTCATAGGTGGCCACGGCATGCACGATGCGATCCGGGCGCAACCCGCGTACTCGCTCCTCGTCGATCACAAAGGGTGGTGCAACGATGCGGTGCACCAGTTCACACTGCAGATCCGGATGTTCGGCGAACATCGGGCCATAGCGATTGATCAGGTGTTGCTTGTTCTGACAGAAGACGGAGCCGGTTACCAGGTCGATCAGCTGCACGTCGTCAGAATACACCTCGGCGAACGCGTCGATATCTCGTGCGTTGTAGGCGTCTAATTGCGCTTGGGCGCAGGCTTCAGGTGTTCGTAGGGGCACGTGCAAAGATACGCTGTCGACTCAGGCAGCAAGGATGCGCACCAACATCTGTTCGAGGACGAGCAGGGGATCGATGGAACGGCTCTTGAGTGTGGCCTCTGCCGAGCGCAGTTCGTGCAGGCCGCGTTCAATGGTGCGAGGCCCAAGGCGATCCACGGCAGAGAGGTACTCGGACACCGCGAACGGCGAGATGGCAGCAGCTCGAGCAATGTCTGTTTGTTGGGTCTGCGCCCGTGCGTCGATCATGCGAAACAGGCTCACAAAGTGCCGCGTGAGCATCGAGAGGATCATCATCTCCTGGCGGTCCACCTCGAGCATGCGCGTTACAATGGTGATGGCGCGAGGGAGGTCGCGACGATTGATCGCATGCTGCAGCTCAAAGATGTTGTATTCCTTACCGGCACCGACCACGGTCAGAATATCCTGTTCAGTGATCGTCTGGCGATCGCCCAGATAGGTGAGGACCTTGTCGAATTCGAGCGCGAGTTCGCGCAGTGTACGCCCGGATCGCGCAACCAGAAAAGCGGCAGCCTGTGGCTTGATCTCCAAACGGCGCTTCTTGGCGCGGTCCATCAGCCAGGAGGCTGCTTGTTGTTCCCCCATGCGGGGGTACTCCACCCAAGCCCCTTTCGCCAGGAGCACATTGAAGGGATACTTCAGCGCGGCGATCTTGCGCTTGCCGCCGTCCTTGCTCTTCTGCACGGCGGCACCGAGTCCCGAGGCCTTGGGCAGATCGGCGGTGAGCAACAGGAACGTGGTTTGCGCCGGATCGTCAAGATAGGCTTCCATCAGGTCGGCACCCTTGCGTCCCTTGGTGGCGCTCACATCTTCGAAGTGGCGAACCCAGAGTACCCGTCGATCGCTCATCATCGGAAAGGACCGGGCGATGGAGAGCACCGCTTCCAGCGTGAGGCCATCGCCATCGAGGATCTCGCAGTTCATGCCGGTGGCGTCGAGCGCCGAAGCCGCATCGTAGAGTTTCTGCGCTTGCTCGTACACCAACAGGTCCTCTTCGCCGAACAGGGTAAGGACGCTGGGGAACGTGCCGGAAGTGATCCACGTATCGATCATCGTTGCGAGGTCTTGGGGTCGAGAGCGTCGCGCAATCCGTCGCCAAACAGGTTCAGGGCGATCACACCAATGGCCATGGCCAGACTTGGGAACAGGGTCATTCCCCAGTTCGTGCCCAGCGCGATATAGCCGTAGCCGTCCTTGATCATCTGTCCCCAACTTGGGGTAGGGGGCTGAACACCAAGTCCAATGAACGACAGGGACGACTCGGCGATGATCGCTGTGGCAAAGCCGGCGGTGGCCAGCACTACGATCGGTCCGGCAGCGTTCGGCAGCATGTGGCGGAACATGATGCGCCACGAACCATAGCCCATGGCGCGCGTGGCTTCGATGTATTCCTGTTCACGGATCGAGAAGAACTGACCGCGTACGATACGGGCGATGTCGACCCAGCTCGAAATGCCAATGGCCACGAACGTCTGCCAATAGCCTTTGCCGAGGATCACACTGAACGCGACCACCAGCAGCAGGGTGGGGAAGGACCACACCACGTTCACCAGCCACATCACCACATCGTCTACCCAACCGCGGAAGAAGCCGGCCAGTGACCCCAGGAAGATGCCGATCACCAGGGCGATGCTTTGTGAGATCAGGCCAACGGTGAGCGACACGCGCATACCATAGACCAGGCGTGTGAACATGTCGCGTCCAAAGCGGTCGGTTCCCAGGAGGAACATCGGTTCGGCGGACCATTCCTCCGGACCAGCCCCCTGCAATCGGTCTACGGCAACGCGATACGGTTCACCGGCCGGGTCGATATAATGCACGCTGTCGCCGCGGACCTCAAAGGACCGTACGGCCACGATCGTCGGGGTGGACGGATCGGCAGGGTTGGCTTTATAGAGGATCTTGCCCCGAAAGCCGGCGGGCTTGACCGAGTATTCCAGGATCTGCGTCTCCGGTTCAAACGGTGTGATCAACGGTGCTGCCACGGCCATCACGATCATGATCACCAGGGTGAACAGGCCGATCATGGCACCGGGATTCTTGCGGAGTCGCCGCCAGGCCAGGCTGGACGGCGTGTCGACGCGTTGCTGCATTACTTGACCCTCACTTTCGGATCGAGAATGCTATAGAGAGCGTCGGCTACGATATTGGTCAGCACGAACACCACGGCCGTTAGCAGCACCGTGCCCTGGATCATCGGATAGTCGAGTTTCTCGATCGCGTTGAACGCTGCCAGTCCGATGCCGGGCCAGTTGAAAATGAACTCGATGAAGTAGGTGCCGGCCAACAGTCCGGCGAACCAGGCCGACACCGTGGTGACCACCGGGTTCAAGGCATTCCGCAAGGCGTGTTTGAGGAATACCTTGGTGTACGACAGGCCCTTGGCGCGAGCGGTGCGTACATAATCCTGTCCGAGCACATCCAGCATGGACGATCGGGTGATACGGGCAATGATCGACAAGGGGCGGATGGCCAGCGTGATCATTGGCAGTACAAGGTACTCGGCCCCTCTGTCCAGATAGCCGCTGTTCGGGAACCACTCCAGGACGACACCGAAGACCAGCACGAACAGCAGACCCACCACAAAAGCCGGTAGAGAAATGCCAAGCAGCGACGTGCCCATGGTCAGCGTATCGATCCACGAATTGGCCTTCCAGGAAGCGAGAACTCCCAACAGGATCCCCAGGATGGTGGCAATGGCGATCGACGATCCGGCCAGGATGGCGGTTGCCGGCAGACGCTCCAGAATGGTCTCGGCAACGGGGCGGTTGGTGGCAATGGAACGACCCAGGTCGCCCTTCACCAGATTCTTCATATACACACCGATCTGAACGGGAAGGGGCTGGTTGAGACCGAGCTGTTCCCGTAGAGCTTCGACCGAGGCGGAGTCTGCGCGCTGACCCAACAACACCCGGGCCGGGTCTCCCGGCGGCCGGATAAAGAACGTGATCACGATCACGCCCACAAGCACCAGCAGCGTGTAGCCCAGTTTGCGGGGTGAAAGGATGGTCAGCAGCAGACTGCCGAAACGTGTTGCAGAACTCATGGGCGCCCTCCCTGGCGAACGCTGTTCAACGTAAGGGCCTCCAGCGAGACCACCACCGGATCGTCTACCGGCATGCCGAGGAATTGTCGGGCAAGCGTGGTGAACGACGGCGTCACATCCGTTACGTACAGATCCATGCGAGGGATCTCCGCTGCCACCTCGTCGGTTGACTCCAACACTCGGGCAGCCTCGGCGGCGGTACAGGCGCCGCAGTCGATCAGGTGAACGCCTGGCAGGAGATCGTGCAGCACCGGGGCCAGTAGTGGGTAGTGGGTACAACCCAGAACCAGGGTGTCGATCTCCTGTGCCTGCAGCGGGCGCAGGTATTCTTCCGCGATGGCACGGGTAGCCGCCGTATCCAGCCAACCCTCTTCGACGAGGGGAACGAACAACGGACATGCTCGGCTGTGCACAAAGGCCGATGCGGCACTCCTCTGAATGGCCTTGGCATAGGCATCGCTGCCGATCGTGGCTCGGGTGCCGATCACACCGATATGCTGGTTGCGTGTAGCAGCCGCTGCTTCGGCCGCTGCCGGTTCGATCACGCTCACCACCGGAACCGGCACGAACGCACGGAGATGATCCATGGCAACCGCAGAGACCGTATTGCAGGCCACGACGATCATCTTGACGTCGTGCTTCAGCAGAAACTCCGCGCACTGCTGGGCATACAGGCGAACCGTCTCGTCCGAGCGGTTGCCATAGGGAACCCGAGCCGTATCGCCGAGATAGACAAAGCGCTCGTGCGGCAGGCGTCGGGCCAGATGTTTCAAAACGGTCAGTCCGCCGATGCCGGAGTCGAACACTCCGATCGGCCGTGGGTCGGTAGACATGGGCGGCAAAATACGGGTTATCTTGACCCTGTGAATCTAACGCTGCGTACTCGTTTGGCCCTGCTCTACGGAGGACTGGTCGCGTTGACCGCGATGGTCTTTGGTGCCGTAGCCTATTTCACGGTGTCCAACGAACTCTCGGCCAACCTCGACGCGTCGCTCCTGCGCGCCGCGGCCTCGCTGCAGGCGGTGATCAAGCGGGAACAGGCCGATGCCCAGAAGCCCCTTTCCCAACTTCGACGAGAACAGAAGAGCCGGCAGGCCGACGACGTGTTCGCCTTTTTGCAGCGCAGCTCCATGCGTGATTTCGTGGGGCCGATCCCGGTCCCGGATTCGGTGTTCGTGCCGCGGGAGGACCCGGTGTGGACCGCCGTGTACGAGCACGTGCTGCTGAACTCGTCCACCTACGTTCTTCAGGCCAGCGCTCCGGATGGCGATGTGGTCTGGCGGTCGGACAACCTGCTCACCGATTCACTTCCACGCTTTGAGTGGTTCAAGGCTCGTGGGATGCACGGCAAGGACGGACAGATCTTCTCCGACTATACGGTGCGGGGCACGCGCTATCGTCTGGTGATCGTTTCCGGCGATGCTGCCGAAGTGGCCGCTGCCTATCCGGTAGAAGAAGTCGACGACACGCTGCGGAGCCTGTTCTCCGTGATGCTGTATTCCATCCCGGTGCTGATCGTGGTGTCGATCCTGTTGGGATGGTTCCTGGCCCGACGAGCGCTCAAACCGGTGGACATGATCGCCAAGAAGGCTCAGCGGATCACCGCCGAGCGCTTGTCGGAACGGCTGCCGTTGGTGCAGACCAACGACGAGATCGCGCGGCTCACGGCGATCCTCAACGAGATGATCGCTCGTCTGGAGCGGTCGTTCGAACAAGTGCGGCAGTTCACCGCCGATGCCAGTCACGAGCTCAAGACGCCGCTGGCCATTCTGATGGGCGAGCTGGAAGTAGCTCTCCGAAAGGAGATCGCCGATGACGACGTGCGCCATACGCTCGAGAGCTGCCTCGAAGAAGTAGAGCGGCTGACCGCTGTGGTGCAGGGTCTGTTGGACCTTTCCCGCGCCGAGACCGGGCAACTCGAACTGATCACCCAGCCCATGGATCTTTCGGGGTTCGTTCGAGAGATCTGTGAAGACGTCGAGATCCTGGCCGAACCAAAGAATATCACGGTCCAGACGCGCGTCGATAATGCCGTTCGCATCAATGGCGATCGTGTTCGCCTGCATCAGGCGCTCCTGAACGTGATCGAGAATGCCATCAAATACACTCCTGCAGGGGGCTCGGTAGAGGTCCGCCTCGAAGCGCGCGGCACGATGGCCAATCTGGTGGTGCGGGATACCGGCGTGGGCATTCCGGCCGATCAGCTGCCGCGCATCTATGATCGGTTCTATCGCGTGGACAAGGCTCGATCGAAGGACGTACAAGGTACCGGCCTTGGCCTGGCCATCGTGAAGTGGGTGGTGGAATCCCATCAAGGATCCATCACGGTGCAGAGCGACGTGGGGCAGGGAACCACCTTTACGCTGTCGTTCCCCATGTTGCCAATGCCCGCGCCAGCGCCGTGACCTGCGTGGTGCGTAATTTCGCGCTGTTTGTGTTTCACCTGTAGGACTCCATGTTCGAGCCGTTACCGGACGATTTCTCGTATCCGCTTATCGAGAGGTCGATCCTCGAGCACTGGGACACGCACCACGTGTTTCGTGCCACGCAGCAAGCCCGCGAAGGGCAGCCGGCATTCACCTTCTATGAGGGCCCGCCGACCGTGAACGGTCGGCCGGGTATTCACCATGTGCTGGCACGAACGATCAAGGACGCCATGTGCCGCTACAAGGTGATGCGCGGTTTCTCCGTTCGGCGTCAAGCCGGCTGGGATACCCATGGCCTTCCCGTGGAGATCGCTGCCGAGAAGCAGCTGGGCATCACCGACAAGGCACAGATCGAAGAACTGGGGATCGACCGGTTCAATGCTGCCTGCCGTGCCATCGTGGATCAGAACATCGAGATGGAAGAGGGGTGGCGCACGCTCACTCGTCGCATGGGGTACTGGCTGGACATGGACGGTGCCTATGTGACCTGTACCAACGACTACATCGAGTCGGTGTGGTGGGCCCTGAAACAGTTCTTCGACAAGGGGCTCATTTATAAAGGGTTCAAGGTCGTTCCGCAGTCGCCGACGCTTGGCACGCCCCTTTCCAGTCACGAACTCTCGCAGAACTACAAGGACGTGCGCGATCCGAACGTGTACGTGATGGCCCGCGTGGTATCGTCGGCCATCCCGGCGGTGCACGGTGCCGAACTGCTGGTCTGGACCACCACGCCGTGGACCTTGTTCGCGAACGTTGCCTTGGCCGTAGGGTCCGAGATCGACTATGTGCTGGTGCGTGTTACCCACACCCACAAGCAGACCGGTGTACACTCCGAACATCGATTGGTGCTTGCCGAGTCTCGCCTCTCCGTGCTGGAAGGCGAGGTCGAGATCCTGCAGCGATTCAAAGGCGCCGACCTGGTGGGCACCCGCTACGAACAGATCCTGCCGTACCTCACGCTGGACACCGACGCGTATCCGGACACGTTCTCGGTGCTGCCGGGTGACTTCGTGTCGACCGACGACGGCTCGGGCATCGTTCACCTGGCACCGGCCTTCGGTCAGGACGACTTCGAAGTGTCGAAGCGTTACGCGATCCCGATGCCACAGCCGGTGACGCCGAACGGACGGTTCACCGAGGAGCTCAAGGAATTCGCCGGGCGTACCGTGAAGACCTTCACGTACACCGATTATACCGAAGAGGGGGCTGACCGCGACATCGTGATCCGTCTGAAAGAACTCGGACGGATCTACCGAGCGTCGTTCGATTACGTGCACAGTTATCCGCATTGCTGGCGTACCGATAATCCCGTGATCTACTATGCGCGGGATTCCTGGTTCATCAGCTCGCCATCGTACCGCAACGAACTCGTTGCCAACAACAAGAAGATCAATTGGCATCCGCCGGAGATCGGCGAAGGACGATTCGGGAACTGGCTGGACGAGGTCAAGGACTGGTCGCTGTCGCGCGATCGGTACTGGGGAACACCATTGCCGATCTGGGTACGTGAAGACGGGGCGGACATGTTCGCCGTGGGTTCGATCAGTGAACTCTCAGAGGGTCTGTACGAGTTTGAAGATGGACGCCGGGTTCCCGTCTCCGAGTCCGGCGTTGACGTCGACCTACATCGACCGTTCGTGGATCGCGTGGTCTTTGAACGCAACGGCCTCACGTATCGTCGGACCAAGGAAGTGGTGGACGTCTGGTTCGACTCCGGAAGCATGCCCTTTGCGCAGTTCCATTATCCGTTCGAGAATCAGGACCTGTTCCAGCGTTCGTTCCCGGCAGACTTCATTGCCGAAGGGATCGACCAGACGCGGGGGTGGTTCTACACCCTGCACAACATCTCGACAGCCCTGTTCGGACGTCCGGCTTATAACAACGTGGTCGTGAACGACCTTGTCCTGGACAAGACCGGACAGAAGATGTCCAAGTCCAAGGGCAACACCGTGGACCCGTTCGATCTGTTCGACCGATATGGTGCCGATGCCATCCGCTGGTACCTGATGGCAACGTCGCCGGCGTGGAAGGCCAAGTCGTTCAACGAAGAAGACATCGCCCGCACGGTGATGGCCGATCTGTTCCGCTCGATCACGAACACGTATGAGTTCTTTGCGATGTACGCCAACGTTGATGGCTACACGCCAGGTCAAGATCCCGTACCCGTGGCGGATCGCGCCGAGATCGATCGATGGATCATCTCTCGACTGAACACACTGCGTGCGGAGTACGTGGAGGCGATGGACGACTACGACCTGACCAATGCCTGCAGAGCGGTGCAAGACTTTGCGATCGAAGATCTCTCCAACTGGTACGTGCGTCGCAATCGTCGTCGGTTCTGGAAAGGCGAGATGGACACCGACAAGCGTGCAGCGTACGACACGCTGCATGAAGTGATGTTTGCCATTGCCGAGTTGATGGCACCCGTGGCTCCATTCCTCGCAGAGTTTCTCTTCCTCCGTTTGCAGATTGTGTTTGGACAAAGCAGTATCCATTATCGTATATTGCAAACGTCAGATGCAGCACTGATCGATACGGATCTTGAGCATCGGATGAAGCAAGCACAAACGATCGTTTCGCTTGCTCGTTCTTTGAGGGAGAAGGCTCGTATCAAAACCCGCCAACCACTTCGTCGGATCTTGCTTCCGATCGATGGTCCAGCCGCCCGCCGCCAAGTGCAAAGTGTGGAAGACATCATCATCGAAGAGATCAACGTCAAAGAGATCGAGTACGTATCGGACGACACGAACATCGTTCGTCGAAGTGCCAAGCCGAACTTCAAAGTGATCGGCAAGAAATACGGAAAGCAGGCCAAGCAGGTAGGGGAAGCGATACGATCACTTGATCACGAACAAGTGCGCCGACTGGAACAGTCATCGGTACTGGCGATCACGATCGAGGACGACACCGTCCAGATCGACTACGAAGACGTAGAGATCGTTAGCGAGGACATCGAAGGTTGGCTTGTTGCGAGTGACGGGGGAGTGACCGTAGCTTTGGATACGGAGATCGACCTCGCACTGGAACGAGAAGGACTGGCACGGGAGTTCGTGAGCCGACTTCAAAAGCTTCGCAAGGATTCCGGGTTTTCGGTAACCGACCGCATCACGGTTGCATATACATGCGACGATGCCACGGCCGAAGCCCTCCAGGCGATGCGAACGTACATTGCAATGGAAACGCTGGCGATAACGCTCGAGCGGGGGGAACAGCTCGAAGGGGCTGATCTCGAGATCAATGGGCGTCACGTCAACGTGCGCGTAGAGCGCGTTTGAAAGTGTTGCGTCGTTAAGACGCACGCGTTTTCATTCATTAATCAGGTTGGAGGTCCATTCTATGGCAACTGCCAAGAAGGCCACAAAGAAGGCAGCTAAGAAAGCTGCCCCGAAGAAGGCAGCTAAAAAAGCTGCTCAGAAAAAAGCCGCTCCGAAAAAAGCGGTGAAGAAGGCTGCCCCGAAGAAGGCAACCAAGAAGGCTGCTCCGAAGAAGGCCACGAAGAAGGCCGCTCCGAAGAAAGCCACGAAGAAGGCCGCCCCGAAAAAGGCGACCAAGAAGGCTACGGCAAAAAAAAAAGCAAGCTAACTAAGCCTGCTTCGCATTCGGTAGACTCGACTTCGGCCTCCCGCTCGACCTCCAGCAGGGTCGTGGGGAATGCGTCAAGAAATCGTACGGCAAAGACAGCCCCTAGTGCGGCAACTACAGCAAGAAGGAAGGAAGTGACGAACACGTCGAAGAAGTCTACCGGGTCAGAATCGAAGTCTGCTCCGGCGGTGAAGACTGCCGGAGCAGTCTCTGTTTCAGCCCCTCGCCCAAAGGGACCGCAACTCCCGATCGCGCCCAAGAAAGGTCTTCGCTATAGCGACAAGGACCTGAAGGCGTTTCGCACCAACATCGAGCGCGCCCGCGAGGATGCGCTGGAAGAATTGCGCATGCTGCGTGAGCGTCTGGAAGACCTGACCAGCGCCGAGACGGCAGACGAGAGCGCGATCTACTCGATGCACATGGCCGAACAAGGGTCCGAGGCCATGGAGAAGGAAAAGACCTATGCCCAGATCCAGCGGATCCAGGATTACATCCGCAAGCTGGACGAGGCCCTGCAACGGATCGATGAGAAGACCTATGGTCTCTGCCGCATGTGTGGCATTCTGATCGCCAAGGAGCGTTTGCTTGCCGTCCCGATCACGACACTGTCGGCCTCGTACAAGATCCATCAAAAGTGCCCTGAGGATGGAGTCGACCGCATCGTGGCAAAGGGACTCGACGCCCTGAAGTGATCCGCATCCTCGGATCGCGTTGGCTATGTCTCGGTACCGCTATCATCTGCTCGCCCTGTTCTTGATCCTTGCCGATCAAGCGACCAAGCTCGCGGTCAAGGGCTTCAACCTCTTTGGATTCCAGCACGACGGGATGCGACTCGGCGACAGCTTCGACGCCCTCGGCTCGGTTGTCCGCATCACCTTCGTGGAGAATCCCGGCATGGCCTTCGGCATTGGCTGGGGGCAAGCCAAGATCATCCTCACGCTACTCACGGTCGTGATCGCGGTGGTCCTGTGGATCTACCTTGCCAGGATCGTTCGGCAAGGGGCTTCCTGGATCGTCACGCTCGCCATCGCCCTATTGCTGGCAGGAGCTACCGGAAATCTGATCGACCGGATGTTCTATGGTGTCTGGTATGGAGAGGCACCACTGTTCTATGGTCTTGTGGTCGATTTCATTCAGGTCGATATCCCCGACGTGGACTGGTTCGGCACTGTCTACACTCACTGGCCGGTGTTCAACATCGCCGATAGTTGTGTGTCCGTTGGGATCGTGTTGCTGTTGATCTTCGGTGGCCGCCTCCCGGGTCAGCAAGCCCAGATGCCAACCACTCCAACCACCGACGTGGCATCGTCGCCAGCCCCTTCCCATCCGTCACCCGACGAGCATACCGATGTCGGCTGACCTGCACGACCTGAACTATCCCGAGCGGATCGAACACGTCTACACGTTCGAGATCCCCGGACGCCAGACGCCGGAGCGGATCGATGCATTCATTACCCGTGCGATCGAGCATGCCACGCGCAATCGCGTGCAGAAGGCCATCGAGCGTGGTGCCGTTACCGTGAATGGCAAGCCTACCAAAGCCAACTACAAGATCCGGCCCGGAGACACGATCGTGGTCACCGTGCTCAAGCCCCCTCCCTTGCAATTGATCCCCCAGGAGCTGCCGCTACGCGTGCTCTTCGAAGACGAGCATCTGCTGGTGGTCGATAAACCGGCCGGGATGCCGGTGCACCCCGGCGTGGGTAATCGTGTTGGTACGCTGGTGAACGCCGTCCTCTGGCACCT
>JANJTN010000008.1 GCA_024711065.1 bacterium | reverse complement strand
TGTGAGCTGTGAGCTGTTGGCTGATTCAGCAACTGCTCACAGCTCACAGCTCACAGCAACGGCAACTGCTCACAGCTCACAGCCCACAGCTCACGACCGCACTTCGAAACGACTCGAGACCCCGCTCGCAGCTCTGCCCGTAATGTGGTCGAGCAGGCGAACGGGGTCTTTGTCGAAATGGACCAGCCGCCGATTGGCTTCGGTAAGGAAACCGTCCGTGACCATTCGGTCGAACTGCTGCTCCAGCAGGTCATAGAATCCGTTCACGTTGGCGATGCCGATCGGCTTGTTGTGTAGGCCAAGCTGCAACCACGTGACGGCTTCGAAGAGTTCGTCCAGTGTGCCGAACGCACCTGGAAGTGCCACGATCACGTCGCACCGCTCGATCATCGTTAGCTTCCGCTCGTGCATCGAGCGGACCTCGATCAGTTCCGTGCAGGATCGCAAGGCGACCTCGTCCGTAGCGAGAAACGTCGGGATCACACCGATCACCGGTGCGCCTAGATCAAGGACCGTAGTGGCGATCGTACCCATGAGTCCCACGTTGCCGCCGCCGTAGACCAAGCCCCACCCGCGCTCGGCGATGGTGGCGGCCAGACCGCGGGCGGCATTGCCGTATGCGGGATCCAGGCTGGAGCGGGAACCGCAGTACACAAGTACGTTCATTGGCGCGGGATGAAGAGTTGTTGTTTGAGGCCGAACCGCTTGACCACGTTCTTGCGAAGGTAGTCCATGGCTTCGTCTACGGAATCGGTGACCAAGAACCGATCGAGATCGTCCGGAGAGATCGTGCCTTCATCCAGGAATTTTCTGGCCGTGGCACGGATCTCCTCATAGAACTCGGATCCCATCACCACCACGGGGAAGTTGCGGATCTTGCCGGTCTGCATCAGCGTGACGGCTTCAAAGAGCTCGTCCAGCGTACCAAAGCCCCCTGGCATCACCACGAAGCCCAGAGAGTACTTTATCAGCATGAACTTGCGCACGAAGAAGTAGTCGAACTCGATCATCAGGTCCAGATACGGGTTCGGATGTTGTTCGTGCGGCAGGATGATGTTGCATCCGATGCTGGTAGCCCCGGCTTCCTTAGCGCCGCGGTTGGCCGCTTCCATGATGCCGGGTCCACCGCCGGTCATCACCGTAAAGCCCATTTCTCCCAGAGCGCTTCCCACCTGGCGGGCCAGCTGATAGTACTTATGATCTTCCTTGAAGCGTGCCGAACCGAAGACCGTGATACAAGGGCCGACAAAATGCAGCTTCTGGAATCCGCGGATGAATTCGCGTGCGGTGCGAATCACAAATCCGAGTTCCCGGAGGCGAGAGTGCGGACCTGCCAGAAATTCGACTTCCGTCTGATCCGGGTTTGCAGGGTTCATCCTGGCTTCCATCTTCGGATCTACCGAGGGCTTGGGTTCGTCCATCGTTATTTGAGGATCGTGAACAGGAACGGGGCAATGGCCAGTGCTACCAGACACAGAATGATACGGGTAGCGTAGGTCATCTGGGCATGACGTTGGTCATGGTCCAGTTCGGTGCCGGCTGCTCGAAGCGTGCCGAGCTTTCGAAAATTCACCCAGGCCACCCGAACGATGGCCATGGTGATGATCGCCAGAATGATGTGTTGCATGGCAGGGAAGGGGGCCTTCCACTCCTTTGGGTCAGTGACTGATAATTAGCGACGTGCTGGTGATCACCGTGCCGTGCGTGGTAGCCACGATGCGATAGGTGCCGGCGGCAAGGTCGGCCGTGGATAGGCGCTTGACGAGTTCCATGCCAGGCGTCTGAATGCCGTTAAAAGCCGTGGCAACCGTACGACCGAAGAGGTCGATCACCGTGATCTCGACAGGGCGCGACACCGACGTGGACCCCAAGGCGATCAGCGCTGAGGTCGAAGCCGGATTGGGGTGCACGCTCAGTGCACCTTGATAGGCCGGCCCTTCGTTCACGGAGGTGACCGGCGGAGAGACGAAGTCGAAGCCGGCGATCTTGTAGATGTTGCCGCCAAAGTCGCCCACCCAGAAGTTCTTGTCGCGCCGATCGAACTCGATGCCGCGTGCATTGATCAGTCCGGTAGGACCAACCAGCTCCAGGCGAGCCCGCTCTTGCGAGAGGTCCGTTACATTCATGGTGATGATATAACAGGCCGTTAGCGCTCCACCACTGGTAGGGAAGGTGGTGCTGGTCTGGAACATGCGGCTTTCATCATCCCAGGCCAGGCAGCGCGGGCCATAGTTCTCTTTGTAGGGATTGTCGACCTCGGCGATCAAGCCCCCTGTCAGATCCATCGTGTAGAGTTTCTGGAAGCCATCCCGCTCTCCGGCGATCAGCGTTCCATTCACGTACTCCAGACCGGTGGGGTAGCGGCGAGCCTGCGAGGTGAACACATTGACCAGCTGACCATTGGTATCAACCACGACCACGGTCCCGCCGGTGCCGTCGGAGCTGTTCATGTGATGCAGGTACAGGGTCTGGCTCGTGCGATCGATCGTCAGGTCGGTAAAGAGGGAGTCTCCCACGAAGGCGGGGAGTTCGACCACTTTCTGGACCTGGTAGTTGTCGGCGTTGAGCTTGTAGAGCTTGCGTTCATAGAAGCTGGTAGACCACAAGGAACCCTTGCCATCGTACGAGAGACCATAGGGTACCCACGGCACCGCCGTGCGCTCGATCAGACCGCCCTTGGCGAGCGTCTGGATCGTGAATGTGCGGCTGACCACTTGCTGCGCACCGTCCGTTTGCGAAGTGATCCGGATCCTTGCCACCACCGTGGGCCAGTTGGGAACCTTCCACAGCATCGCAGAGCCCACCACGTTTTCGGCTACCAGGGTCCAGGTCTCTCCATCATTCACACTGTACTCGATCCGTACCGGAGGCGTAAAGCCCGCCCAGGACACCACGGTCGGGATGGTGCCCGTGAACTGGTCGCCACCGGTTGGGCGCGTGATCTCGGGTTCGGTGGGTTGAGCCTCCACGAGGGGAGCTTCCCAGATGGAGCGACCATGGGTAGCAACGCGGATGTAGCCAAAGTCGGTATTGAGTTTCACGTCCAGCACCGGCGAGCGAGGAAGCCCCTTTCCATAGGGCATCCAGTTCCTGCCGCCATCGAACGAAGCAAAGACGCCGATGTCGGTTCCGAGGAAGAGGATGTTCTCGTCGTCCGGATGGGTCTCGATGGAGTTCACCGGAATGTCCGGCATGTTCTCCCACAGCGGCGTCCAGGTCTGGCCGAGGTCAGTGGTCTTCCACAGGTTGGTGGTACCGTATGAGCCATAGCTGATCCACGCGGTACGGGCATTGATGCGCGAGCAGTGGACATCCGTGATGAAGTTGTTGCTCAGTTCGGTACGCGGCAGGGTTGTCCAGGACTCGGCATCATCTTCGGAGACCATGATCTCGCCACTGGAACTGGCCGCCCAGATCACCAGAGGGTCGGCAGCGCTCACGGCCAGGGCCGAGATGCTGTTCACGAAGAAGGGCGACGCCGGGTACCAGAAGTCGCCACCATCCAACGAGCGCCATACACGACGGCGACCTTGGTAGATAAAGAAGCCGTCTTCTGGAGACTGCGTCATGGGAGCGGCCCACAGGGCGGCTTCGTCCAGATCCAGACCGCCAACGATGTTCTGCCCGGAACCCTGGCTGAAGTCCACGCGGAAGGGTACACCGTTCGGACGGTTCCCGTAGATCATGTCCGGATAGGAGTGGTTCACCAGCGTGATCATTCCATCTCCGCCGGCAATGGTATCCCACTCGATATCGCCGAAAGTTCCCAACGTGCCGTTGTCCTGCGTTCCGCCAAAGGACCGCTCGCGGCGCGTCGGGTCGTTGTCGAAGCCATAGAACTGCGAGATCTGCAGACCGTTGTTGATCTGGAACCAGGTGGTGCCGCCGTCGGTGCTTTTGTGCATCCCGCCGTCGTTACCGGCATAGAGAATCTTCGGATCGGACGTGAAGGCCAGGCAGTGTTGATCCACGTGTACAAGATTGGCACCGTTACCGTCGCCGTAACCGTCGGTGATGTTGCCCCATTGCGTGCCTCCGGTTGTGGTGCGCCAGATGTCGATCCCCCCCGCAAAGGCCACATCGGCGTTGTGCGGCGAGACGGACACGTAGTTATCGTAAAAGCCCTGACTGCCACCTGGGGTGCAGGATCCGGAGAAGAAGCAGCCACGTGTGTCGTTGTACTGTACGAGCCAGTTCCGACCTTTATCGGTGGTTTTGGCGATCGTGGCAAGGTTGTTCAACTCGGCCAGACAGAACAGCACGTTCTCGTTCAGGGGGCTTTGTTGAATGCTGAACCGACCCACGGTGCCGAAGAGCCCGTTGTTGCGGCCTTCCCACGTTGTGCCGCCATCGCTCGTGTAGAGAACACCGTCGTCTTGCACCGTAATGAACCACTCGTTCTCGTTGTTGGGATTGATGGACATATCGTACACCTGCCCGTCGTACAAGCGGGTCCATGTGGCTCCGCGATCCGTGCTCTTGTACACACCGCCGTTGTAGTTCATACAGGCGGCCATGAGCAGGTTGGTGTTCTTGGGATGCGCATAGATGCGGGAGAACGAGCCTACA
The DNA here is from genome assembly GCA_024711065.1 of bacterium. Lineage (GTDB taxonomy): Bacteria > Bacteroidota > Ignavibacteria > Kapaibacteriales > Kapaibacteriaceae > OLB6. The sequence goes on along the minus strand of JANJTN010000008.1, from coordinate 6,487 downwards.
TGGGTCAGGCCGACGGTCTTCCAGGTCTCACCGCCATCTTCGGATCGGAAGAGTCCGGCTCCGAGGAAGATGGTGGAGTTGGTGACCTGTTCGCCGGTGCCCAGATAGATCACTTGCGGATTGCCCGGCTCGAACCACAGCGATCCGGTGGCGATGGCATTCCCGTTGTCGAAGATCGGCCGCCAGTTCAGTCCGCCATCGGTCGTCTTCCACACGCCTCCGGCGGCTGCACCGATGTAGACCGTGTTCAGGTCGTTGGGGTGCACGATGATGGTCTTTACGCGTCCGGCGGTGGAGTTCGGCCCGAACGGCACCCACGTTGGCTGCTCGGCCAGCACCTGCTCCTGCAGTTTGCGCTGCTCCATTCTACGCAGCTGGTCGATCGCGCTAGATCGCACGTCATTCGGCAGCACCACTCCTTGCGGCACTCGGCGGAGGTTGTACTCCGTATATCGCCGCATGATCTTGGAGCCCTCCATGTCGGGCGTCAGCTGAGCGAGAGCTACGGCACTGCCAGCAACCGCAACGGCAACAGCAACAACAACGGCAACACTCTTCATCATCGTCCCCGGGTAAGAATTCCGAAAGATACTGGAACACCAGCGGAGTACCGTGTGTTTCCACGGGCTATGAGCCACCATCCACAAGTGCCGACCACCACAGAGACCCTTGTTCTCGGCGCCGGTTACGCCGGCTTGGCGGCAGCCGCGCTCCTGGCGCAGGCCGGACAAGATGTTACCGTGGTGGAGGCCCACGATACCGTTGGTGGCTGTGCCTCGTTCTTCAAGATGGGCAAGTATGCCTTTGATGTCGGTGCCACCACGTTCTCGGGTGTCCGCCCGCACCAGCCCGCGGGACGCGTCTTTGCGCGGCTCGGCCTGCAGCCCGAACTGGAACGCGTCGATCCGGGCATGATCCTGCGTCTACCGGACGGGGATGTGATCCGGCATGCCGATCCAGAGGCATGGATCGATCACGTTGCCGAGCTGTTTCCGGTCGGTGATCAGCGTGGATTCTGGAAACACCTGTATGGACTGGAAACCGCGGTCTACGACCTGATCCAGGACAAACCGTATCTACCGCCCTCAACCGCCGGCGACTGGATCCGGATGGCCGATCCACGGAACCTGTCCGCGGTTCGGCTGTTGCCCGGTCTGTTCCGACCCATGAGTGCCTTGATGCAGCGGTATGGTGTTGACGCCGACCCACGCTTCCTCTCGCTGGTGAACGAGCAGATGTTGATCAGCACGCAGAGTACAGCTGCCGAAGCCCCCTACCTGACGGGTGCGATGGGGCTGACCTATCCGAGTGAGACCTACTATCCGGTGGGCGGCATGATCCGGCCGGCGATTCTGTTGCTGCGATCGATCACCGGCCATGGCGGCCAGGTGAAGTTCCGTCGGCGCGTTATCTCTCTATCGCAGACCCGCGATGGCTGGTGGGAGGCCGCAACATCTAATGGCGAGCGGTATCGGGCCAGGACCGTGATCTCGTCCATTCCTGTCTGGAACATGGCCACGGTGGTGAAGGGGGCTCCACAGGCGTGGTATCATCGGTATGCACGCCAGTATCCGCAGGCGTGGGCGGCGCTTACGTTGTACTTCGTCCTGGAAGGGGTGCCGAAGCTGCCCACGCCGTACATCCAGATGCATGTGGACGAAGACCTTCCGTTCGTGCATTCGCGTTCGCTGTTTCTGACCGTGTCGCGTCCACACGACCGACACAAAGCCCCCGAAGGCGAGTCCACAGTTACCGTCAGCACGCACGCCCGATTCGCCGACTGGGCGGATCGAACGCCAGAACAGCACCGTGAACAAAAACAACGTATGGTGCACGCGCTGCGCGCGGTGATCGAGCGCCGCGTGCCGGAGTTCGCCGGGATGCGGTGGCATCACGTAGAAGCCGGTACGCCACAGACCTGGATCCACTACACAGGCCGTCACAACGGCTTCGTTGGCGGAATTCCGCATACCGTCCGCCAGAACATGCTGGCGCTGCCCAGGAACCAGACGCCGTTCAAAGGGCTCTACCAGATCGGCGACAGCGCCTTCCCAGGGCAAGGGACGCCTGCCGTGATGATGGGAGCGTGGAATACTGCGGAAAGGGTTCTAGCGTCTAGCGTCTAGCGTCTAGCGTTTAGCGTTTAGCGACTAGTGTCTACGCCTACTTCCTAATCGCTATACGCTAAACGCTAGACACTAGACGCTAAACGCTAGTCGCCAGACGCTAGCCCCTATCTTTGTCCATGAGCCAAGCCGTTCACGCGATGTTTTCCGACATCGCCGCTCGATACGATCGAGCCAACACCATTCTTTCTCTCGGAGTGCATCACCTGTGGCGAAGCCGCACCGTGCGGGAGGCCGGAGCGCAGTCCGGCATGAGCGTACTGGATTGCGCCACGGGTACCGGCGACCTGGCCATCGCGTTCAAGAAGACGGTGGGTAAACAGGGGAGTGTGCTGGGAACGGACTTCAACGCCGACATGCTTTCGTACGCCCCTCACAAAGCTTCCGGTAAGGGGCTCGAAATTGACTTCGAGGTAGCCGATGCCATGGCGTTGCCGTATCCGGACGATCACTTCGATATTGCCAGCATTGCCTTTGGGATCCGCAATGTGGACGTTCCTGCAACAGCACTGGCAGAAATGGCACGTGTGGTCAAGCCGGGCGGCCGTGTGGCCGTTCTGGAATTCGGCCAGCCCGTGGGTCTGTTCGGTGCGTTCTATCGCTGGTACAGCAAGCACATCATACCGCGGATCGGTGGTTGGATCACCGGACACCCAGAGGCGTATGCGTACCTGCCGGAAACGGCCGCGGCCTTCCCATGCCGCACGGAGTTCACGGACCTGATGATGTCTACCGACCGTTTTACGGAAGCGCGATACATCGAGCTCACAGGTGGTATTGCCTTCCTCTACATCGGCGTTGTGCGATGAGCTTGAAGATCTGGATCGAGTCCACCAAGCCCAAGGTCTTCACGGCCAGCATCGCTCCAGTGCTCGTAGGGTCGGCCCTGGCTCAGGCCAACGGCGTCTTTACCTGGTGGAAAGCCCCCTTCATCCTGATCTGTGCCATGCTGATCCAGACCATCAGCAACTGGGTGAACGACATCTACGATTTTCGACGTGGGGCCGACGAACGCGGTCGAGTGGGGCCGCGCCGCGTGCTGGTGGAGGGCTTTCTTACACCGGCACAGTTGATCCGGGCATCGTGGATCGCGGCCATCGTGTGCTTTCTGTTGGGGATGCCGCTGGTGGTTGCCTCCGGCTGGCCCACGCTGGCGATGGGTGTGGCGTGTTTGGTGGCCGCCTGGGCGTATACCGGTGGACGTTTCAATCTGGCCTATCACGGTCTTGGTGATCTGGCAGCGTTCCTGTTCTTCGGCGTTGTTGGCGTGACGGGCACGTATTACGTCTATGCCGGATCGTTCTCGAGCGAGTCGCTCGTGGCGGCACTGGGCCCTGGCTTCATGGTAGCCAACATCCTTGGCGTGAACAACATCCGCGACATTCCCACGGACAGCTTGGTGGGCAAGCGCACACTGGCCGTGCGCATCGGGGGAACACCGGCGCGATGGTTGTACGTGGTCCTCTGCCTGAGTGCCATCCTGGGTCCATCACTTCTGCTCGCGGAATGGCGCGGACCCTGGCTGATGGCTCCCATCGCGGCACTGCCGTACGGCCTGTTGGTCTGTCTCATGGTCCTTCGGCGGCAGGGGGCTGACCTGAACCCCGCACTTTTCGGTTCGGCGATCCTGTACCTGCAGTATTCCGTGTTGCTGGCGTTGGGGCTGGTGATGAGTTCGCTGTAAGCAACTCACCCGGCAGCCAAGGCTGTCGAGTGTGTAGAAAGAGTTGCGCGCAGAACCGCAGAAAACCCTATTCTGCGGTCTGCTGAGCCCCTTTCCATTCCTGACCAGGAGAGTCCATGTCCGAAGACGTGCTGCCGAAGAACATCCGCGATGTGGTGATCGTGCGTGATCCCAAGGTGAACAGCCGATACAAGAACGGCGAGAAGACGCCGATCACCAACTTCATCGAAGACTACATGAACGGCCGCGTTGATTGTACGATCGACATCCGGCTGCTGATGAAACACCGGACGCAGTATTTCAACTACGATCTGGTGCCGCACCACGGACGCTTTGTGTTCGAGAAGTTCATTCCGCAGCTGGCGATCCACTCCAAGAGTCAGGACGAGCGGATCGTACGCGATCACTATGATCGACGCAACGACTTTTTTGCCGGTTTCCTGGGCGAGCGCATGGTGTATACGTCGGCCTTCTTCAAGCGCGGCGATGAGGGACTGACCGAAGCGCAGGACAACAAGATGCACCTGGTGTCGCAGAAGATCCAGCTCAAGCCAGGCGAACGACTACTGGACATCGGATGTGGCTGGGGCACATTGGTGGCGCACACCGCCAAACACTACGGCGTGGATGCCACTGGTATCACCATTGCGCAAGCCGGCGCGGACTGGGGTAATCAGCAGATCGCCGATTGGGGCGTGCAGGACCGTGCGCGGATCCTGCGCATGGACTACCGCGAGATCCCGCCGGCCAAGTACAACAAGATCACCTGTCTGGAGATGGCCGAGCACGTCGGCGTAAAGTACTTCCAGCGCTTCATGCGCCAGATCAACGGTCTACTCGAAGAAGATGGACTCTTTTATCTGCAGATCGCCGGACTGAAAGCCGGGATCCATCGTGAGTCGCTGATCTGGGGCGCGTTCATGAACGAGTACATCTTTCCGGGAGCCGATGCCAGCATGCCGCTCTCGTTCGTAGTCAGCAAGCTCGAGAAGGCCGGCTTCGAGATCCACTCCGTTGAGAACGTAGGGATCCACTACTCCAAGACCATCCGGATCTGGTACGACAACTGGATGGCTAACCGCGAGGCCATGCTCGAAGAGTACGGTCAGTGGTGGTACCGGTGCTGGGAGATCTTCCTTGGCTGGTCGGTCGACATCGCCAAACAGGGGAACTCCACGGCGTTCCAGATCGTGTGCAACAAGAACCTGGAGCACTTCGACCGACGCCGGTGGGTTGGCGCGGTCAATCTCGGGGAACGAGATCTGGTGTAGGTAGTTGTCAGGGAATACTAATCGAGGAATCTGTTACGCCCTTTTATGTTGAACTACAGCGAATGTCCATGGAGCTCGCAACTAAGATGTCTGACCACTTGAGAGAAGCTTCTGAGCGTAAAGCCAACGGGGCGCACTATACACCACATAGTTTGGCAAAGTATGTAGCTAAACAAATAGCAAGAGTACTAGACGAGCCAGCAGGGCGCGTCATTCGAGTCCTGGATCCAGCTTGTGGTGATGGCGCACTTTTAGTCGCGATGTTGGACGAATTGCGCGAGCGTCGCCACGAAGATGTGGAGTTGACCGGCTATGACACATCGCAGGATGCCATCCAAGTTGCCATTGATAGACTGGCATCAGTGGAGTCAGATCATCGGGTAGTCCTGCGGAACAGTGACTTTCTGGAGAGTTTGGACATTGCGGCAAAAGACCAAGGCGGCTTGTTCTCATGTCCTAGTCGAACGCAGGAACTCCATGACGTCGTCATCGCTAACCCTCCGTACGTCCGCACACAGGTGTTGGGAGCTAAGCAGTCGAGAGAGATGGCACAGCGATACGAGCTCATAGGTCGAGTAGACCTCTACCAAGCCTTCGTCTATGCGATAGCTGAGTCATTGAACCCTGGAGGGGTGGCCGGCTTGATAATTCCAAATCGCTTCATGACAACAAGGAGTGGCGCTTCAACTAGAAAGAAGATACTTGAGATGTTTTCTATAGAAAGGATCGTTGACTTTGGTGATACTAGGATGTTTAAAGCCGCTGTGTTGCCATCAGTCTTAATACTCAAGCGCATTCAAAGTGTATTGACAGCTAACTACAGCACACCGTTTACAAGTATATATTCAGCAAGAAACAATGATGAACCAGCAATAATGGTTGGCTCAATCATTGAAGCAATTGAGCACGAGGGACTTGTCTCGACATCTAACGGAGTCGTTTACGATGTGCGCCAGGGAGTGTTGGGAAGAGATAACTCTAAGGACTCAGTTTGGAGACTCGTTGACAATCGGAGTAACAGGTTCCTGGAATTAGTTGCTGCCAATACGGGCAATAAGATTGGAGATATTGGGCCGATTCGTGTTGGCGTAAAGTCAACGGCGGACAAAGTATTTATCCGAGATGATTGGGATGAATTAGGTGTAGATTCCTTGCCAGAAGTTCTCCGACCCTTAGTTACCCACAAGCTAGCACAGAGGTTTCGCGCAATTGAGCCTTCATGTCAAACCAAAATCTTGTATCCTCACGAAGTTCGGGACGGCAAGCGTGTAGCCATTGAAATCGAGCAGATGCCCAAAGCTGCAAAGTATTTGGAACCATGGAAGGGCCTGCTGGAGTCAAGAAAGTACGTTCGAGAGGCTAGAAGGCATTGGTATGAAATCTGGGTGCCTCACGACCCCGATGGA
>JANJTN010000184.1 GCA_024711065.1 bacterium | reverse complement strand
TATTCTAGGGGTGTCACCGACCATTTTTTCGGGATGGGGGCGAGGGGTGGGGGTTGCGGGGTTCGGGGCGCGGGGCGAAGGATTCGGAACGGTGTTCCTCGCCCCTAACCCCTAACCCCTAACCCCTAACCCCACGCCCTTCGCCCTTCGCCCTTCGCCCCTACTTGAGTAACTTGCGTTATGGCAAAAAACAGAACCAACGTAACCTGGAACCATCCCTGGACCAAGCGTCAGTTCCTGATGATCGGGGGCGGGATCGGTGTGATCGTACTGGGATTCGTACTCCTGGCAACGGGAATGGGGTCTGAGTGGGACAACCCGCTCGCGGTCGACATCGCTCCGGTGGTCCTTGTGCTGGGGTATTGCATCGTGATCCCGCTGGCGATCATGTATGGTGGTAAAGACCGCGAAGCATGAACCCGTCAGTACCGGCAGTGCGTCCGGAGGACGAGGCCGGGATCCTTCGGCAAACCGAAGAGAAGATCGGCCGGGACCGGTCCCTCCACGCCACAAGCACACTCCTGCACAACGTCCGCCTTCTGGTGCGGATGCTGAGAGACCGTTCGTTCGATATGACGTGGGCCACACGTGGTGCCATCCTTGGCGCCTTGTTGTATTTCATCATGCCGATCGACGCCACGCCGGACTACATTCCGGTGATCGGCTATCTGGATGATACGGCGATCGTGAGTCTGGTGATCCGGCGACTCGCGCGCGAGATCGAACGGTACAAAGAGCACATCGCATGGAGCTGAGCGAGAATCGATACACGATCGGCGGCGTAGGGATCGATCGTATTGCCGACGTAGCCGGGCTGCCGGTGTACGTGTACGATACGGCGATCATGGAGCGGCAGGTGAACCGGCTGCGGCAGGCCTTCACGGGCATGCCGCACCGCATCATGTATGCCTGCAAGGCCGCCACCAATCTGAATCTGCTGCGCGTGATGCGCCAGTTGGGAACGGGGCTGGACACGGTGTCGATCGTGGAGGTCCACATGGGTCTGAGAGCCGGTTTTCTCCCGGAGCAGATCCTGTTCACGCCGAACATGATCTCGTACGACGAGCTTCGAGAGGCCGTCGACCTTGGAGTACACATCAACATTGATGCGATCTCCGTGCTCGACCGCTTCGGTCATGAGTATGGCGGTCGGGTTCCCGTGTGCTTGCGGATCAATCCGCACATCATGGCCGGCGGTAACGAGCGCATTTCAACCGGGCATATCGACAGCAAGTTCGGCATCTCGATCCACCAGATGCGGCACGTGCAGCGCGTGGTAGAGTCCAATGGCATCCACGTCAACGGCCTGCACATGCATACCGGATCCGACATTCTGGATGCCGAAGTATTTCTGCAGGGGGCTGAACTGTTGCTCGATGTGGCTACCTCGTTCCCGGACGTGACCTTCCTGGATTTCGGCAGTGGCTTCAAGGTGCCGTACAAGCCGGACGATGTGTCGACCGACGTCGAGGAATTGGGACGCAAGCTTGCAGAGCGGATCACGGCATTCAATGCCTCGAGAGCCACGCCTGTCGAGGTATGGTTCGAACCCGGGAAGTTCTTGATGAGCGAGTCCGGCGTGTTCCTGGCTCCGGTGAACGTGGTGAAACAGACCACCGCTACCGTATTCGCCGGTGTGAACTCCGGTTTGAATCACCTGATCCGGCCCATGCTGTACAACGCCTACCACCACATCGTGAACGTGTCGAATCCAACCGGAACACCACGGATCTACACGGTTGTGGGATACATCTGTGAGACGGACACCTTTGGGTTCGACCGAAAGCTGCACGAAGTACGCGAAGGCGATATCCTGGCCTTCATGAACGCCGGAGCCTACGGCTGGATGATGTCCAGCAACTACAATTCCCGGTTCCGTCCGGCCGAGGTGATGGTTCACAATGGTACGGCGCACCTGATCCGTCGGCGTGAAACGATCGACGATCTGTTGTCCACGCAGATCGATGTGGACCTGGAGTGAGTGATTGCCTTGAGAGGGATGGATCGACGCCGGGTTCGATCAACTGACAAGGGCTCGGACGCGCACGCCTTCCGAACCGAGTTCGACCTGACCGTTCAGCTGAAGATCCGACAACGAGCTGCGGATCAGGAGCCAGGGGCAGCCGGTCATGCGCTCCAGCATGGCTGCCGGTACGGCTACGGCTGACGTACCCGCTGCATCCTGACCGAACGTGAGCGATACCACCTCCAGCACATCCAGCACGTGGCGGCTGGTACTGGTGCAGTTGCAGGAATCGGACAGCCGCCGAGCGATCTCTGTACGCCGAGCAAGGTCGTGCATGACGGCCGACGCTAGATCGCCCCGACGCATTGCCAAGCCCAGGAACTCATCTCTTGGCATGCTTCGGAGGACCGTCTCGGTCAGTGCCGTTGCACGTACTTCGTGGATCCCGCTTCCCGTACTCGTCAGGCGCATGCCGATCAGGGAGCCAGGGCCGGAGAGATTCACCGCATGCGACGTACCGGCATTGTCTGTGCGGGTCTCCACCACAGCCCCCTTCTCCACCCAGAAAATGCGATCGACCTCGTGTCCGGCCGAAACGATATCCTCGCCGGAGCGGTACGACACGCGTGTTGCTTCGGGGAACAATCCGTCCCACGGGGCAAGGTTCTGATGGTGTGTAGGGGCGATCATACGATTGGATGCAATCTCGCAGGCAGTGATCGCGCCTACTATGACATTCGTCAGGACTGCAGGTTGGCAGCGTCCTTCAGGGCATTGAGATCCTTGACGCGAATGCGTCGGCCCACGGTCTCGATCACGTTGTCGGACTTGAGTTCTCCGAGCATTCGGATCAGGCTTTCGGGGGCCGTGCCCACGATGTCGGCGATCTCTTCCCGCGTGAGCGGCATGTTCAGCGTCTGTCCATCCTCTTCCGTACCGAACGTGGAGCGGAGGACCAACAGGGCTTCGGCCACGCGCTCGCGAACGGACTTCTGTGCCAGCTCTACCACGCGCCGCTCGGTGTCCTGTAGTTCATGGCTCATCAACTGGAGGACTCTCAGGCTCAGATGCGGATTCTCCCGCAGGTAACGCTGCACGTTATCGTTGGGTACGAAGCAGACCGCCGATGGCTCCACGGCGATAGCCGAGATGGAATACGGCTCTCCGGTGACCATGGCGGCATAGCCAATGGTATCTCCGGAGCCGGCGAAGCGAATGATCTGTTCGCGCCCGTCCTTGCCGAACCGAACCAGTTTCAGATGGCCATGATGCACACAGTATAGGCCACGAGGGTATTGCCCCTCGGAAAACAGCACTTCCCCGCGATCGTAGTGCTGACACGTCTTCACGGTGGACAGCTCTTCGGTTTCGCCGATCGTAAGCGTGGCAAAGACCGATGTTACACGAGCGCCACAACTCTCACAGGCAACGTGAACGTGCTCTCGCATGTAGGAAGGCCTCCGTGTGTTAGATGCACAAAGATACGGACGACGAAAAAAACCGTTGTTGTGTGACTTTGGTCATACCGCAGCTGTTCGCCATTTGTGAAGTTGCATACGGTTCAAATGAATCCCTCCTCCTTGAACCTCTGCAGCCCCGACAGGACTCGTTCCTGAAGGGGCTGTAGTCGTTTCGGTGGTCAGGACGCGATCGGTTAGGGGGCTTGTTGGACCAGCTTCTTGAGCATCACGATCTGGCCACCGTGGTAGATGTCGTGATCGACCACGCCCTGTAAGATCACACGGATCGAGAACGGACGGTCGCCGGCCGGATCGTCCAGCGTTGCGTCATCGGTTGCCCGTAGGAGTTCCAGGATCTCGTTCTGCGTTCGCTCGAGCGCGGCCAGCAGTGCGGTCCAGCCCCCTTCGTCCAGGTCATCCTGTGGCGGCCAGTCCTGGGGACCGCTGATCTCGACCCGATAGTCGAACTCGCGCCGAAGCATGCGCAGGCCGAATGTACGCCACGTGGTCATGTGTGCCACCAGCTCGGCGATGGTATGAGCGCCACTGATCGGACGCGCAAGGGCCTGCTGCCAGGAAACATCCTTGAGGATCTCCAGGGTATCCGGACCATGCCATGCCGGTCCCTGAAATCCGTGCCGAAAGCGGGTGAGGAGGTCGGAAGGTTCCATAAGGCTACGGATAGTGCAACGTGGCGGAAAGCCGTAATATCGCGGTTCCCATGAAACAGTACATGCTACTCTTGGCCCTTTTCCTGATGGCCTCAGCGGTCACGGCGCAGGTGATCCCGGATTCTGCCCGGCGTATCGAATTGGAGCCGCAGCGCCAGCCGATCACCGTATCCGAACGGATCCTGGAAGATGCTCCCCTGGACCATCGCCACGACCGTGGATTCACGATCGTTGGTCACCAGCGTGACCTGCAGTTGCAGATCCAGGCGTCAGTTCGAGATCTGGCGGTGTTGGACGGTTTCGCCCTTCATGAGCGCAGCCGGTTCACCACATGGGACATACCCACGGGGAATCGCCACGCATTCGACCCCAGCTTTCACAACGACCTGTCCCAGACCCGTATCGGACTGATCGGGACGCGATCGACCGAAGACGGAGCCATTGTGCTCCGCTTCGAAGCCGACTTTGCCGGTGCCGACGGATTCCGGATCCGCCATGCCTACGGTGAGTACGAGAATGTGATCGTGGGGCAGACCTGGAGCATCTTTTCGCACGTGACCCTGCAGCCCCTTACGATCGATTTGAGTGGTCCACTAGGGGTCGGCAAGAACCTCACACCGCAGGTGCGATACCGCTGGACAGGGATCTATGATCGTGCCGATCTGACCATTGGCCTGGAGTTTCCCGGTCATACGTACCGACCAACGATCGATGCTGCTCCGGTCGATCACCAGTTGCTGCCGGATCCTTCGGTACGCCTGGCACAACGATTTGACTGGGGCGAGATCCAGACCTCCTTGATCGTGCCGTTTCTGTCCGGACGATATGGCACCAGCTCCAACCTTGCCGTCAGCGTTGGCTGGGGTCTGTCCGCATCGGCCCTCATCCGGGCCACAACCGAAGGTACCGTCCGCCTGCATGCCAGCGCCGGCCAAGGGATCGCCGATCTGTTTGCCACGTTCGCCGGGCGTGGATACAACGTCCAGGTGAATCAGCTCGACGAGCCGGACCTAACGTTCGTGATCGGTGGCTACGCCTCCTACGAGCATCGGTGGCAGGCCGGCCTGAGGTCGACACTGACCTGTTCAGCCGTATCGCTGGGGGGAAATGGCTGGGGCGGCACCGTGGACGACCTGTATCAGTGGGGCTGGGCTACCGCGGCCAATACCTTCTGGAACATCTACGACGGCCTGCATGCCGGCGCAGAGGTCACGGTAGGCAGTCGGATCGATACCACCGCACAATGGGGCACAGTACTCCGCGTTGCCGGTTTGGTGTATTACGAGCTGTAAGGGGCTTGGCAAGAGAAGCCAGTGCTCGCGTTCGGACACCTACAAGCCGGCAGCAGAACGGCACTACGAGAGGGAGGATTCAGCGGCGCGCGACTCCACAGCGGCCCCATCCGATTCAACCTCCAATCCCGAAGTCGACGGTGATGACAAGACGGAGGAAGTGATCCTGCGCAGCCTGTAAAACGAAAGCCCCCTCCAGTCAGACTGAAAGGGGCGTGCATGCGAGCATCAAAGGGCTTGAATGATCGAACGCTTGAGTTCAAGTGCATTCCTGCATTCGAGCATTAGTGCATTCGAGCATTTACTTGAACATCTCCAACAGGATCCCGCCTTTTTGGGCGAAGGTGGCCGCGAAGACCAGGGAGATGATGGCCATGAGCTTGATGAGAATGTTCAGGGACGGACCGGAGGTGTCTTTGAACGGGTCGCCAACGGTGTCGCCCACAACAGCAGCCTTGTGTGTGTCGGATCCTTTGCCGCCATGGACACCGGTCTCGATGTACTTCTTGGCATTGTCCCAAGCGCCGCCGGAGTTAGCCATCGAGACGGCGAGCATCACGCCCACTACCAGAGCGCCGATCAGCAGGCCGGCCAGCATCTGGGTGCCGAACAAGAAGCCTACAAGCAGCGGCGTGAGGATCACCAGCAATCCCGGAGCGATCATCTCGCGGATCGAAGCCTGGGTGGAAATGTCCACACACTTCGCATAGTCCGGCTTGCCGGTTCCTTCCATGATGCCCGGGATGGTGCGGAATTGGCGACGTACTTCTTCGATCATGTCGAAGGCGGCCTTACCCACGCTCTTCATGGTCATGGCCGAAAAGGCGAACGGTAGAGCACCACCCACCAACAGGCCGGCAAGAACGTTCGGGTTGGTGATATTCAGGTCCATCACCGAGCCCCCTTCAGCCGTCAGCACACCATTGGCGCGCGTCAGGAAGGCGCTGGTCAGGGCAAGCGACGTAAGAGCGGCAGAGCCAATGGCAAATCCCTTGCCGATTGCCGCGGTCGTATTACCGGCAGCATCAAGGGCATCTGTTCGCTTGCGGATATCCGGACCCATCTCGCTCATCTCGGCGATACCGCCGGCGTTGTCGGAAACCGGTCCGTAGGCGTCGATGGTAAGTCCTACGGCGATCGTGCCCAGCATACCGATGGCCGTAAGCGCGATGCCGTACATACCGGCAGCCATATAGCCCACCACCACCGAAATGGCGATCAGCAGCATGGGGATCACGGCCGAATTATAGCCCAGGGCCAGACCGTAGATAATGTTCGTGGCGGAACCGGTCTTGGAAGCATCGGCTACTTCGCGGACAGGCTTGTAGGCGTGCGACGTGTAGAATTCCGTGATCAGACCGATCAGCAGGCCGGCGATCAGACCGGCAGCCAGGGCAGCGAACACGCCCATGGCGGTCACCGTCACGCTGCCGACCATAAACGTCTGCGTACCGAAGGCCCACATCGTCACAGGATACAGAGCCACCAGCATCAGGGCCGTGGAGATCACCAAGGCGCGCTTGAGGGACGACTCGACCTTGTCTTCGGACTTCACGTTGATGAAGAACAGCGAGATCAGCGATGCCACGATGCCAACGCCATTGGCCAGCATCGGGAAGAGCAGGATGTTCAGGTTCTGAGCGGCTTCCGGTGTTGCGGCATAGGCCGCAGCGCCGATCACGAGGGCAGCACACGTGGACTCAGCAACGGAGCCGAACAGGTCGGCACCCATGCCGGCGATATCGCCCACGTTGTCGCCAACGTTGTCGGCGATCACGGCCGGGTTCCGAGGATCGTCCTCCGGAATACCCGCCTCGACCTTGCCCACTAGGTCGGCACCAACGTCAGCGGCCTTGGTATAGATACCGCCGCCTACACGGCCGAACAGTGCTACGGCAGAACCACCGAGACCGAAGCCCGAGATGATCTCCATCTGGATCTCGCGGGTGATCCCAACGCCGATCGGCAGCAGGAAATCGATCCCGAGATAGACCAGCGCCAGACCGATCACGGCAAGGCCCGTAAGGCCAAATCCCATCACCGCACCGGCTTCGAAGGCCACGCGGAAGGCTTTGGTGATCCCTTGGCGAGCGGCCGAGGCCGTCCGCACGTTACCCTTGGTGGCGATCCGCATGCCGATGTAGCCGCTGATCACCGACGTGCCGGCACCGATCAGAAAGGCCGCGGCCGTGTACTGGCCGTGGTCGACCGTGAAGAGAATGATCACCGCAAACAGCACCATAAAGATGGAGAGCATGCGATACTCTCGGCCAAGGAAAGCCATAGCGCCTTCGGCGATGGCATCCGAGATCAGCGTAAGCCGTTTGACCTCTTCGGCAGAGGCAGCGCCATCTTCGATCTTGACGCTAACGACGCGCTGGCGGAAGTACAGCGCCACCAGCAGCGATAGCACACCCAGTGCCATGATGAGTCCGACGATCATTCCCGTCCTTTCACTGTGTCCGTTGATGTTTCCGTTTGGCAGGAACAGCCCGACAGCCGTAAGTTTGGTGCTCTGTCGGACTCTTAGCTCAGTTGGTTAGAGCGCTACGTTGACATCGTAGAGGTCACTGGTTCGAATCCTGTAGAGTCCACCACGACGCGTCCCCATTGAAGGCGCAAAGATACAAAGCCCCGTTCGCAAGAGCGGGGCTTTTTGCATGTTAGGGGGCTATGACCCACGCAGAAATGGTCCGTCGTGCCCGCAACTGGCTCTGGTCGCTCGACCCCACGGAGGAACGAGCCCGGCCCGCCGTAGTCTGTACCGAGGTGAGTTCTCGGCACTCGGCCGAGTCGCCGGATGTCTTCGGAGTGGGACCCGACGGGCAGACCTATCTGATCGAATGCAAGGTGAGCCGTGCCGACTTCCTGGCCGACCGCAACAAGCCCCATCGGTCTGCAGACCTGCACCTTGGCGACTTCCGGTGGTTCTGTGCTCCAAGCGGTATCATCGAACCCCACGAGCTTCCATCCGGTTGGGGGCTGATCCAGGTCGTTGGTACCAAACTGCAACAACGTCATGCTCCGCAACGGCAAACCGACGTGGATCGGGAGGCCGAACTGGCCATTATGGTGTCCGTGATGCAGGGTGTCTGGCGCGGCGGCAAGGTCCGGGGCGTTGGCCTGCGTGCCTATTCACGTACCCGAAGCGCCGACAAGTGGGTGTGGGATACACCTCTGGCGCCACAGCTGGACGAGAACTACCCCAAGTTCAATGGGACGGCAGGGGTGGAAGAAGGCGAGAACGCTTGAACGGTTGAACGTTTGAGGAAAGAGAAAAGCCCCGTCTCGATCACTCGAAACAGGGCTTGGTGACTCGTTCAGATTTCGACTCAAACGTTCAAACGTTCAAACGTTCAAATGTTCAAATGTTCAAATGTTCCAACGCTCAAACGTTGGAGTTACGCTTTCGCTGCTTTCTCCGCCAGAGCGTCCATCGTGATCGACTTCGGACGCACGATGGAAGAGTTCAGCATGCGCTTCACGATCATCTGGGCGCAGATGCCCATGGCGCGAGACACGCCGAACATCACGGTGTAGAAGTCGAACTCCGTCATGCCGAAAGCATAGAGCAGGGAGCCGGAAGCGGCATCCACGTTCGGCCACGGGTTCTTGGCCTTGCCATGCTCCGTGAGCACGCCAGGCACAACGTCGAACACGCGGTTCACGATCTGCACATTGTCGTCCTGCATGTTGTGATCCAGGCTGAACTGGCGGAAAGCCGTGAACCGCGGGTCGGTAACCCGCAGAACGGCGTGGCCGTAGCCCGGGATCACCTGACCGCTGTTCAGACGGTTCCAGGCATACTCCTTCAGTTGCTCTTCGCTCGGCACGCCGCCGAACTCTTCCTTCAGATCCATGATGAACTTCAGGCACTCCTGGTTGGCCAGTCCGTGCAGCGGTCCGGCCAGACCGCAGAGGGCTGCCGAGACGCTGTAGTACGGGTCGCTGAGAGCCGAGCTGACCACGTAGCCCGTGAACGCAGAAACGTTGCCGCCTTCGTGATCACTGTGCAGTACCAGGTACAGACGCACAAGTTCCTTCCACGCCGGATCGTCGCTCACGCCCAACATGTGGGCGAAGTTGTTCGACATGTCCTTGTCGTTGGAAAGGGGCTTGATGATCTCGCCCTTGTTGAAGCGAATGCGATAGATCGCGGCAGCGATGCCGGGCATCGATGCTACGAGACGGGCGGCATCGTTCACCAGAGGCTTCCACAGTTCGTCCTTGCCAAGACCTTCGTCGTAGGCTTTGCGGAATTCACTCTCACGCTCCATCGTTAGCAGGGCCGCGCTCAGCATGGCCATCGGATGCGAGTCTGCCGGCATGGCCTTCAGCGTGTCGATCACGTACTGCGGGATCTCGTAGTACTTGGCGAACACGTCCTGCAATGCTGCGAGCTCGTCGGCCGTCGGCAGTTGACCGGTGACCAGCAGCCAGAAGGTCTCTTCAGGCGTGCGATCGGTCAGTTCCATGATCGGAATGTTCCGGATCCGCAGACCTTCGTCGGCCGACACGGTAGAGGTTTCACAGATCAACGCCGGAACACCCCGCATGCCGCCGAACACATGGCCGGGCGTTACGCTGGCGATGGTGGTCTCGCCATACTGTTCAAGGATCTCTTTCTTGCGAGCGCGCAGCTTGGCCGCTTGCTCGTTCAGGGCAGTATGCAGGATACTCATGGGTGCTCCAATGGGGACGGTTCTAGACAGTAAAGCCAACAAAATTACGAACCCTTCGTGAAAGGGGCTTTGTCGGCAGCCGTGAAATCAGCGTAACTTTTGCGATGAACAAGATCAACGTCATCATCCGCCACGAATACCTCAAGCGGATCCGCAGCAAGTGGTTCATCATCTCCACCTTGCTGGGTCCCCTCGGAATGGCTCTCATCATCGGTCTGCCCATCCTGGTGGCGGCACTGGCTGGAGATGGTTCTGAGGGCAAAGTGGCCATTCTGGATCGTTCGTCGTCGATCGGAGCCTCGGTCGTGGCCGCCGATACCGGGAAGTACGAATTGGCTGGAGACCGTTCCGAGGAAACGCTCAAGCAGCTGGTCGCGGAAGAACACCTGCAGGCCTACCTGGTGTTCCCGGAGGACATCTTGGACGCCGGGACGGTGCGAATGGTGAGTCGCGGAGGAACAGGGTTCACCTTCGAGCGCTCTGTTGCCGCCGATATCGACCCGTTCCTGGTCAAAGCCCGGCTGCAGCGGATCGGCACGGATACGGCGGTGATCGACCTGGTGGAGCAAGGCGTGGAGATCTCTACTCTCAAGCTCACGGAAGAAGGTGTGGAGCAGGATGCCAGCGCCGCATCGGCAGCGATCGGCTATGTGGCCGGCTTTGTGATCTACATGCTGATCTTCCTGTACGGGTCCATGGTGATGCGCGGCGTGATCGAAGAGAAAACGAACCGCATCGTGGAGGTGATTGCTTCGTCGGTGCGTCCGTTCGAGATCATGATGGGCAAGGTGGTCGGGATCGGGCTTGTAGGGCTGACCCAAGTGGTCGCCTGGGTTGTTCTGGGAGCGGCCGTGGTCACGATCCTGGGTACGGTCTTCAGCTCGGGCGTGGACCCGCAGCAACTCGCCGCTCAGTCGGCGCAGATGAATGCGATGAGTGGCGCCGGGTCTACCATGCAGATCGGCGACGTTGCCGTGCCGGCGATCAACCTGGTGTCGATCGTCCTCTTCCTGTTCTACTTCCTGGCAGGCTACTTCATCTATGCAACGCTGTTCGCTGCCGTTGGGTCGGCCGTAGATCAGGAGACGGATGCTCAATCACTCACGCTGCCGATCACGCTTCCGGTGATCATCACCATCATGTTCATCGGAAACGTGGTCTCTGCGCCCAATTCAACACTGGCGGTCAGTCTGTCGCTCATCCCGCTCTTCACACCCATTCTGATGACGGTCCGCGTGGCCGCTACCGATGTTCCGTGGTGGCAGATCCTGGCTTCCGTGATCCTGACCACCGCCACGTTCTTTGGTGCAGTGTGGGCGGCATCACGGATCTATCGCATTGGTATCCTGTCCTATGGAAAGAAGCCAACGCTGAAGCAGATCGTGAAGTGGGTGCGGTAAGGCCAAGGTAAGGCGGGCTAGCGTGAGAGAGCCGTTGCTTTAGCGGACGATCAACAGCGGTAAGGCAGAGGCCCACGCGTGGGAGATCATGCGGATCGTATAGCTGCCTGCGGGCCAGCTGGCGATCTCGAGGTCCAGCAGGAAGGACCCTTCCAGCAGGATCGCCGAAAACATCTGTCGTCCAGCTGCATCGTAGACCTCTACGAGAACATCGTCGTCGGCCTGGTATCGCGATACGGTGGCCGAATCATAAGCTGGATTTGGATGTAGCTCAAAGCCATAGGAGTCCAGCTGCGGCTCCATCACGGTGGTCACACTGGTGACCTCGATCAGGCTGCGGCACCGTGTGCCGGTATTGATCGCAAAGTCGGCTGGCGATGCCACCTCTAACGTCATCGTGTCTGTGGTCATTACGACCACCGTGTCCACCAGTTGGCCGGTCGTAAGGTCGCGGTACACCAGGTTCAGCGGCACAGCCGTGAACAAGGGCCATCCCAGGGAGCTCATGTGCTGCGTCTGACGCAACGTGGCGCGCCAGGAGGAATGATCTGGCGTCATGGTCACCGAGATCTGCGGCCAGCCCTTGTCCAGCACCCACTGATCAAAGAAGGCATCCGTGCGATCGCCGAGAGCTGGTCGCAGCGCTTCACGCATCGTCAGCGTGGTGGCCGTGCCATAGCGATACCGCTCGATATAGCCGCGCAGCGCACTGTAGAAGGCCTCGTCGCCCGCCAGCGTGCGCGCCATAGCCAACACCAGTTGCCCCTTGGTGTAGATGGTCCGCGGATAATTGGATGAAGGGGGCTTGCGTGGAAAGTTGAACAGCGGGAACACCCCTTCGTTCCGAGAGATGTTCTCGCGATACTCCTGGATGGAGGACGTCAGCGTCTGCAAGTAGGCCGTCCATCCGAAGAGTTCCTCTTGCCACGCAGCTTCGGCGTATGTGGCGAACGACTCGGTAAGCCATGCGTGGCGGAAATCCTCGGGCGAGACAGCGTCCCCAAACCACTGGTGCGCCAGTTCGTGGGCAGCGATGGACGAGGTGGTGTCGCGGCGGTTCACCTCCGACAGCGGCATGGAGATCATGGTCTGATGCTCCATCGCCCCTTTCCGCGTGTTCACATAGCCGATCTTGTCGAAGGGGTACGGACCGAACAACCGGCCGAACAGCGCGGCCATGCGGGGAACAAGGCGGTAGGTGACGGCGGAGGCCGATGTGTCGGCAGCAAGCGAGTAGAACTCGTAGGGTCTACCTCCGTCGGCCAGCTCTAGCTTCGTGAACTGGCCGATAGCGAAGGTATACAGATAGCTTGCCGTGGGGCGCTGTTCTTCCCACACGTAGGCTTGGAGGGAGTCTCCGGACGGAGGCTCCACAGCGGTCAATATACCAATTGATGCCACAACCTGGTTATGGGGTACGCGAAATGTTCCACGGAAGGCCGCTTTGTCCGAGGGGTGGTCGTAACACGGCATCCAGTGCTGCGTGGCGGAAACGCTGGAGTTATAAAATCCAACACCCAGGGCATAGAGCACCTGCCCTTCGTACCATACACCGCCCCAAGCACCGGGCCCTCCTTCGGTGGTCATCGCTCCAGAGTAGTACACGGTGATCGTGTCGACGTCTCCAGCCGTTACCGGTTCATCGAGGGCCACCCGGAAATGGAACGTGTCGTCGGCCATGGTCCCACGACTGGCAAACTCGCGCCACGCGCCTTGGAACCACACCGAGTCGATACCGATCCCACGCGCGTGCAGCGGGAAGGTGGGAGCACTGATGTTCTCTAGCCAGCGGACAAGGATGTCGACGCGGCCATTCACCCACTTGTTGGCTGGTGTCCGGATCGTAAGATCCGCTACGTACTGCTGAACGTCGAACACCTGCGGATGAAACTCCGTTGGCGAAGAGATCGGCTGCCCGATCGTGGCGGTACTCCCGAACAGGAGTACAGCAGAGACCCACAGTATGATGCGCTGCATGTTGGTGCGAAATATGCAAAAAGGCCCGGTTCATTGAACCGGGCCTTTGCAGGAATCTTCACGATCGTGATGTGATCACATCAACGCACGATCTGCAACGGCAGCGCGAAGCTGGTTGCGCCGTTGGTCACATGCACCATCACCATGCCGGACGGCAGGTTGGCGGTGTTCAGGGTCACATCGGAGCGACCCGTAGAGACCGTCGTGATCTCGCTGGACAGCACGACACCCGACATCGAAAGGATCTGGATCCGAGCCGGACCTTCCACCGAGCCGAAGCTGATGGTGGCCGTCGATGTTGCCGGGTTCGGATACAGGTTCAGGTCACGGCCGACACGATCCACCGGAACTTCAACGCTGGTGACCGATCTGATCAACTCGGCCGACACGGTCGTTTCCAGGCTACTGAGATCGATCGTGATCTGCTCGGATGCCGTTTCGAACTCGAACCGGTCAATGACCACGTTCGACGTGCCGATCGGCAGGTTGGTCATCACAAAGGCACCGCTCTCGTTGGAAACAGCATAGTCGACCAACACACCGGCAGCGTCGTAAGCATACGTGATGGCTCCGGCCACAGCGACATTCTCTTCAATGCGGTCGCTGCTCTTGCCGATCACACCGCCGCGGTGGTTCACCCAGCCGCGCAGATGGCCACGACCGGCGTTCTCGTGGACGGAATCCAGACGTATGTCGTACTGGACCGTGAGCATCACGTCGGCCACCTCAATGCGGTCGGCGTCCTTCCAGGAAGCGGCAGCCACATCACCCATCACATGCCAGCCTGGGGCATAAGGACGCTCGCCCGGCATGCCCAGTACGATGTAGGTGCCCGGGACCAGATTGTTGAACTGGTAGGCGCCGTTCTCGTCGGTCTCAACCGTGCGGGTGCGGTCCTTCTTCTCGGACTCGCCATTGGCGTTCGACTTCACCATGTAGGCGATCACCTTGCCCGGTACACCGTCTTCCGTGGCGTGATCCATCATGGTGCCGCCAAAGCCCCCTTCATATGTCGGCGCCTTATCCATCGGGAAGTCGATGCCATCCACATTGTCGGTGACGTCGATGCCGGTGGCTTCCGACGCATCGTGGGTGTTGTTGTACCATTCCGCCAGGTACAGGTCTTCGCGGGAGTTCGGCGTGCGAGCCTTGGCGTAGGCCACATACGTGTAGCCGGCAGGGAGTTTCACACAGTAGTTGCCATCGGCGTCGGTTTCAGCAACCGCGCGCTTGTGCTCGCCGTCTTCGCGCTTCTCGCGGTCTTCACGAGACTCGAACACCACCAAGGCATTCTGGATGGGATCGTTGGTCTCGGCATCATACACCGTACCGCACACGGTCTTCATCTCGGGTTCCGGACGGAACGTCACGAGGAAGTTGACTTCATTGCGGGTGTTGTCGCAGGCAACGGTCACTTCCGTAGCCTCGTCGGCCGTTTCTACATCTTCGTACCACTCGGAGTAGAACCCTTCGCCCTTCACCTGCAATCGGTACGTGCCGGCAGGGAGTTCGAGAACGTAGGTACCCTGGCGGATGGCCGCCTTATAGGTGCGCTCGCGGTCTTTGCCGGAGTTACCCGGCTGTTCCATGCTCCAGGCATAGACCCAGCCGCTCATGGCCGGAGCGTTGTCTCCGCCGTCACCCTTTACGGTTCCCACGATCACGGCGCACTTCTTCTTCTCTTCATTCTCACCATCGCCCACTTCGATCACGAATTCCTTGCAGGCTTCGATCTCCTTACCGTCGGCATCCGTGGCAATAGCACAGACGCGGATCACATAGCGCCCTTCACGAGGCTCTTCCCACGTGACCACGCCCGTTTCTTCGTCGATCGTCATGCCGTCCGGACCATTGGTCAGCACATAGCGCATGGACGTGGCTTCGAAGTTCTTCTCAACCTCGATCTCGTAGGTCCACTTTTCTCCGACCTTCAGGCCTTGCTTGGGTTTCGAGACAATGAACATCTTCTTGGCAGGGGGCTTGTTGCCGAGTACGACCACTTTGATCGGCGTGCGGTCGCTGCTACCATCGGCATTCTTGGCGATCACATAGAAGGTGTAGGTTCCTGGCTCGAGGTCTTGCACCAGATAGCTGTACATGATGGTGTTCGGCTGCGATTCCACCTCGGCCAGCAAGGTGAAGTCGTCCATGTCCTCGGTCTCGCCTTCGGCGATGAAGATGCAGAACTTGTCCGGCCAGCCCCCTTCACGGTTTGTGCCCCAGAGAAGCTTGACCATGGTGCCTTCTTCGACCACCTTCGCGGTGAACTCGATCGGCTTGCCCGGCTTGCCGGAGGTGTTGGAGCCCTTGAGGTTGACGACCTTGATCACCGAGCGATCACTGGTGCCATCATCGTTCTTGGCAACAATGTAGAACGAATAGATGCCAGGCTCCAGATCCTGCACCAGATATGAATATAGACCGTTCGGATTGGGCTCGAAATCATCCTCTTTCAGGAGTTCGAAGTCGGCCTGGTTATCCGTTTCGCCTTCGGCGATATAGATGCAGAACGACGTGGGAATGCCGCCGTCGCGGTTAGCCATCCAGGAGAGTTTGACCATCGTGCCGTTTTCGACCACCGTGGCACCGAACTCGATCGGTTTGCCAGGGGCCTCGGCACGGACAGCCGTTGCGGTGAAGACGAATGCCAGAATGGCGATCGCGCTTCGAACGAACATTGAAGCAGAGGTCATGCTTCCTCCGTGTGCAGTGAAATGGGGGAGTTAGTTACTTCCTACGATCCTAGTGACCCAAGATACCCTGGATAATCCCACTGTTACTCTGGGGAATGGGGAATGGGGAATGGGGAATGACTAGGGGATTCGCCAGGAGGTTCCCATATATCACAGCCAACAGCTCACCGCTCACCGCCGACAGCTCACCGCCGACAGCTCACCGCCCACAGCCAACAGCCAACAGCTCACAGCCAACAGCTCACCGCCAACACCTCGCCCTTCGCCCTTAGCCCTTATCAAACAACGACTTAGATCTCCAAACTGATCGTACCAAGGATCTCTTGGGATGGTAGCGTGTCGAAAAAGATCTGGTCCTTGTTGGCGTAGAGATACAAGGTGATCTCAACGCGTCGGGGTTCCCCGGCTTTGCGTTCCTGCTCTCGGATCAGGATGGTAGCCTGAAAGCCTGTCGAATTGGAAAAGAACTCCTGAGGGGTGCCCGTTCCTGGATCGACCCACATAGATACTTCGCCCCGTATAAGGTTGGCAGCGTAGTTCTCGCCTTCCACGGAGTCGAGCCTGACGCGGAACTCCTCGACCAGAGCGGTGGTGGGAGTTCCTGTCTCGACCATGTTGAAATCCATCCAGAACCGCATGGGCTGGGCGAAGGTATCCACTAGGATCTCGGGGACCCCTTTGAAGACATAATCCGTGCCGCTGAAATCAAAGTCTGAGC
>JANJTN010000169.1 GCA_024711065.1 bacterium | reverse complement strand
TCGCCCTTCTCCATAGCCTGCATGTTGTTGCGGGCTTCGTAGTTGCGCACGCCGTCCCAGAAGGTCTTTGTGTCCTTCACGAACTGGTCCCAGGAATACACGTCGGGTTCGGTCTTCACCAGCCAGTGGTTCATCGGGTCTCCTCCGGACGCAGCCGCACCACCACCCGGTACACCGCTGGGCTTCCCGGGCCGGTGTGGCCGAGAGTGTAATCAACGTAGTTCACGGAATCTTCGAAGTGCTTGGCGTTGATGGCAATGTAGAACTTGGCAGGGATGGTGTCGGCGGCCACCGGACGTTGGATGGACCCGGTAGCGCAGCGGCAGGAACCATCGATCGACGTTAGTCGAATGCTGTCGCCGGTTGCACTGCGAACGGAGATCATCTGCTGCACGTAGCCGGTGGAGTCGCGTACCACCTCCAGCACGGCAGGTTCGAAGACCAGGGTCGGTTGGTTGCCACTTTCAGGGGCGTTAGTACCGCCACCGATCAGCAGGGCGAGCGCGATCAGCAGCCACGTCATGCGCGCACCACCTCGTCGAACACCTCGGAAAAGTCAAAGAACCCATGACGATGCTGCATCCAGCGGGCGGCGGCCAAAGCCCCCTGCACAAAGCCGCTTCGATTCTTGGCGGTGTGCTGGATCTCGATGGCGTCGGAAGGACCGTCGATCGTGAGCCGGTGTTTGCCGATGATCTCGCCGCCGCGGGTGGAACTCACGTGCAGTGCCTGCGGATCGATGCGGTCGTGCTGGGCTTCCGTTGCGATCGAGGTCTTGCGCTCGAGCTCGTGGATCAGTTTGTGAGCAGCCGTGAGAGCTGTTCCACTGGGGGCATCCTTCTTGAGGCGATGATGCCACTCATGGATCATGGGATCATACTCGTCCAATGCGTCGATCAAGTGTCCGGCCTGCGCCACCAGACGAAAGAAGATCTGCACGCCGATACTGAAGTTGGAACCGTAGAGCACGCCGATGCCGGCACGTTCCTGTAAGGCGTGCACCCGTTCCAAATCGTGATACCAACCGGTGGTGCCGATCACGATGTTCTTGCCGTGTTCGGCAGCAATGCGCACGTTGTCGAGCACAGCGGTCGGCTCCGTAAAGTCGATCGCCACATCGTACCCTTCGTGCAGTGCCGTGCTGTACGGATTATCCAGATCGTGCACGCCAACCACTTCACATCCCGCCTGGGGTGCTGCGCGGTGCAGTTCGGCACCCATGCGTCCGTATCCAACAAGCACGATGCGCGTGGTCATATGGCGGCTTCCGGAGATGGTGGGTTCAGGTCGGCAGGGGGCTCGCTGAGCGCTGATGCAGACTGCACCGTGGCGGTGCCTTCTTGCAGATGGATGCGCGTTGCGTTCACGAACGCATTGGAGAACGATGGATTGTGAGTGGACACGATCAATCCGATGCCGGTAGCCAGGGCGCGATGCAGGATGGACGCCACTTCGGCCGATGTTCCGTCGTCCAGCGTACCCGTCGGTTCATCGGCAATGATCACCTCCGGCTGCATGGCCAGAGCGCGGGCCAGGGCCACCAGGTGCTGTTCGCCGCCGGAGAGTTCGCGGGGCAGTTTGTGGCGCACGTAGCTGATGTTCATGTCGGCCAGCAGCTCCATGCAGGCATGTTGGGCTTCGGCCTTGCCGAGCCCGCGCAGGGCGTACGGCATCAGCACGTTCTCGAACACGGTGTAGTCGGATACCAGCCGACAGTTCTGCTGCACGATACCCATGCGGCTGCGCAATTGCTGTCGTGCTCGGGTGCGCAGGGTACGCGTCGACACGCCATCGATGGTCACATCGCCTTCCGTTGGTAGCACATCGGCATAGAGTAACCGCAACAGCGTGGTCTTGCCGGCGCCGGTCGGACCGGTGAGCACCAAAGCCCCCTTCCCGGAAAACTCGAAGGAGACGGCGCTCAGAGCCGGGATGCCGCCATAGGCAACAGAGGCGCGTTCGAGACGAAAGTCCATGTGCGAAGATACGGCTACGGCCGTCCCTCCCGGGCCGGAGCGGTGGTCTGTGTCTGCACTGCACTGCCCATCAGGATGGCAAGGGGCTTGGTAGTGGGGAACTGTTCCATCACCGTCTTGAGAATGGCCATGATCGGAACGGACAGGATCATGCCGACCACGCCCCACATCCAGCCCCAGAACACCAGGGAAAAGAGAACGACCACCGGACTAAGGTCCAGATGATCGCCCATGATCTTGGGTTCGGCCACATTGCCGATCAGATTCTGGATCACGATCAGGACCAACACGATGATCAGGGCGTAGCCGATGCTGTCGAACTGGAGGGCGGCGATGGTGCCGGGGATCACCGTCATGATGAACGAACCGATGTTCGGGATGTAGTTGAACAGGAAGGCCAGCAGGCCGATCACGGCGGCGAAGTCCACACCGAACGCTGCCAGAACAACGTAGACCACCAGGCCTGTGAACAGGTTGATCAACGTTTTGATGCGCAGATACTTCAGCACCCGAACATTCACCGTTTGATAGACCGACACCAGATCCAGCGAACCGTTACGCGGAAACGCCGCGGCCAGTTTACGGGGGAAGTCTTCGCCGCCGAGCAGCATGAAGATCAGAAAGAGCAGCACCAGGGCACCGTCGCCAATGATCGACACTGCCGTGCCTACCCACGAACCGGCCATGGCCATGGCCTGTTCGGCGCTCACCAGATCATCGAGGTGTTTGAAGGAGGGTTCGCCGAGACGTCCACCGATCGTACCAACCATTGCCTGGGCTTGCGAGAGCACGGACTTGAGCTTGACGGCGTACTCGGGACCCTTCTCGATGGCCGACTGTACGCCCCAGGAGACGATGATGCTGACGCCATAGATCGCGCCGGCAGCCATGATCAGCACGACCAGGATGCCGACCCACGATGGAAGACCGCGACGGCGTACCAGATGGACGATCGGCTTGAAGATGATGGCCAGAAAGCCGGCGAGTGCAAGGGGCACCAGTATGCCATGAAGAACATATAACACCGCCGCCACGGCGATCACGCTAAGGATCAGCGTGGAGAGTCCGATATTGCTGCGCTGGGGGTTCATCACAACGTGCAAAGTAGGAAGGCTATGACGATTCTGTTCTTGTGTACCGGCAATTCGTGCCGGAGTCAAATGGCGGAGGGCTGGGCTCGAACGCTATGGCAAGGTCAGCATCAGGCGCTCAGCGCCGGCACGCATCCGCAAGGGATGAATCCGATCACCATCACCGTGATGGCCGAGGTCGGGATCGACATTTCGGATCAGTGGTCGAAGTCGGTGGACGACATCAACCTTGCCAGTGTAGATGTGCTGGCCACTGTTTGCGACAGTGCCCACGAGACGTGTCCGGTGCTCCCCGGCGTGCCCCTTTCGGTCCACCGATCGTTCGAAGACCCCTACCGGGCCGGGCAGGATCCGCAGGCCGATGAAACGTTGGAGCTATACCGTCGGGTGCGGGACGAGATCCGGGACTGGGTGGCTGAGTTACCCGGCAAGCTAGCTTCCCCGGCAACTCACCCGGCAAGCTAGCTTCCCCGGCAACTCACCCGGCAAGCTAGCTTCCCCGGCAACTCACCCGGCAACTGATCTCCAAACGCACATTCCAATGCAACGACTCGGCATTATCGATCGCCTTCTTACTCTCTGGATCTTCCTGGCCATGGCCGGAGGTGTGCTTGTGGGCTGGCTCTTCCCCTCCATTCCCGAAGCGATCGGCGGGATGAGCACTGGCGCCACCAACTGGCCGATCGCCGTCGGCCTGATCGTGATGATGATCCCACCGCTGGCCAAGGCCCGCTACGACCGGCTAGGTCCGATCATGAAGGACACCAAGGTTCTTGGGCTGTCGCTCCTCCAGAACTGGGTGATCGGTCCCGTGCTCATGTTCGGGCTGGCAGCCCTGCTGCTACCAGACAAACCGGAATACCTCCAGGGTCTGATCCTGATCGGTCTGGCGCGGTGCATCGCCATGGTGATCGTCTGGAACGATATGGCCTGTGGCGACCGCGAGTATGCTGCGGGCCTGGTCGCCTTCAACAGCCTGTTCCAGGTGGTGATGTACTCCGGCTATGCGTGGCTCTTCCTTGGGGTCCTGGCTCCGATGTTGGGATTGAAGGGGGCTTCGTTGACGGTTAGTGTTAGCGAGATCGCAATGAGCGTAGGACTGTACTTGGGTGTTCCTCTGGTCGTTGGCCTGCTGCTCAGTACCGCCCTTCGGTCACAGAGGGGTCACGACTGGTATTCGAACACTTTCTTGCCTCGATTGAGCCTTCTGACGCCCATCGCACTGCTGTTCACCATTGTGATCATGTTCAGCACCAAGGGCGAGGCGATCGTCAAACTTCCATTGGACGTCCTGCGTGTGGGGATTCCACTCCTGATCTACTTCGTGGTGATGTTCGCCGTTAGTCTGTGGCTCTCCAGGCGCGCCCGCGTCGATCCCAACCGGTCCGTTACGCTGGCCTTTACCGCCGCCAGCAACAACTTCGAGCTGGCTATCGCCGTGGCGATCACGTCCTTCGGGTTCGCCTCCGGACAAGCCTTTGCTGCGGTGATCGGGCCTCTGATCGAAGTGCCTGTGATGCTGCTGCTGGTGAAATGGATCTCGCGTCGACAAGCTCCCGCAACTCACCCGGCAAGCTAGCTTGCCGGGTGAGTTGCCGGGGAAGCTAGCTTGCCGGGTGAGTTGCCGGGTGAGTTGCCGGGGAACATTTGGTAGGTTTGCGCCCATTCCCCATTCCCCATTCCCCATTCCCCATTCCCCATTC
>JANJTN010000096.1 GCA_024711065.1 bacterium | reverse complement strand
CATCAGTGCATTAGTGCATTTACTACCCCCACCGCTGCGGATCGACCTCGCTCATCAGGTCGTAGATGGCTTTGAAGACGTGCTCCACTTCTGGTTTGGACCAGAAGTTGCCATCGGTGCCGTAGGCCGGACGATGCTCGGTGGCCGTACTGGTGATGGGCTTGGAGTCCAGCAGGCGGTAGCCGTCCTGGACTTCCAGGACCTGACGCAGGATGTAGGCCGAGGCACCGCCAGGAACGTCTTCGTCGAGCACCACAAGGCGGTTGGTCTTTTCCAGTGATCGGCGGATCACGCCTTCGGTATCGAACGGCAACAGCGTCTGGGCGTCGATCACCTCGACATCGATCCCGAGCTCGGACAACTGCTCGGCAGCGTCCATGGCCACTCGACAGCTGGCACCATACGTGACCAGCGTCACATCAGCCCCCTGCCGAATAACTTCCGGTACACCGAGTTGAACAGTGAACTCGCCGGGGTTGTCGGGCAGGACTTCCTTGAGGCGATAGCCGTTCAAGACCTCGATGATCAAAGCCGGTTCATCGGCGCGCAGCAATGTGTTGTACATGCCGGCAGCCTGCGTCATGTTGCGCGGCACGCACACGTGGACGCCGCGGACCAGGTTCAGGATGCCCGCCATGGGCGAGCCGGAATGCCAGATGCCTTCCAGACGATGACCGCGCGTGCGCACGATCACCGGAGCTTTTTGTCCACCACGGGTCCGCCACTGCACGGTTGCCAGATCGTCGCTCATCAACTGCAATGCATAAAGCAGATAGTCCAGATACTGGATCTCGGCGATGGGCCGTAGACCGCGCATGGCCATACCGATGGCCTGACCAAGGATAGTACACTCGCGAATACCGGTGTCCGATACACGAAGTGCTCCGTGCTTGGCCTGCAGTCCCGAGAAGCCCTGGTTCACATCACCGAGATGGCCTACGTCTTCACCGAACGCTACGATCCGCGGATCTCGCGTCAGGTTGGCATCAAAGCAGGCATTCATCACTTCGCTGCCGTTCACCTTCTTGGCATCGGCGCTGTAGGCTGGCGGTACCACCGGAATGTTGCCGATGCTGTGGGAACCTTCGCTGTACAGATGCGAATCATATAAGGGGCTGATCCGGGCGTCAAAGGCATCTCGCCACTGCTTGAGTGTGGTGCGCTGCGGGGTGACCGTGCGATGCGAGGCCAGGAGCACGAGATGGATGGCCTTCATGATGTCCCGACGGAACGGCTCGCGGATCTGGGCCAGCTCCGTGCGGGCGGCCTGGGCGCGCTCCGCTTCAGCCCCTTGCAGCGTGGCGATCACGGCATCAAGGAGACCGCAGGCCTCGTTGACCTCCGAACGGATCGGCGTGATATAGGCGTCCCAGGCGGCTTGTTTCCATGACTGGACGTCCTGACGTGCCTGCTCCTCGATCGCGTCCAGCTCTGCTGCCGTGGCAATACCGCCGTCGACCATCCACGAGCGCATCTTGGCGATACAGTCGAATTCGACCTCCCAGGCAAGGCGCTCTGGTGACTTGTAGCGTTCGTGCGAGCCGGACGTGGAGTGTCCCTGCGGCTGGGTCACATCCACCACGTGAATGATCTGTGGGATGTGCTCGGTTCGGGCCGTCTCGGCCGCCTTCTGATATGCGGCGATCAGTCCGGGATAGTCGTAGGCTTCGATGCGCTGGATGTCGTATCCCTCTCGGCTGCCTTCGGCGCGACGAAAGCCCTCGAGCAATGCGCCCACGTCGGCCTTGGTATGCTGGAAGGCGTTTGGTACCGAAATGCCGTAACCGTCGTCCCAGATCGAAACAATGGCCGGTGCCTTGAGTACACCGATGGCATTGACGGATTCCCAGAACATGCCCTCAGCCGACGATGCATTGCCGATGGTTCCGAAGGCTACTTCCCCACCCTTGGTCGAGAAGGTGGCAGCATCGGCAAGTTCCGGCAGGTTGCGATACAGAACCGACGCATAGGCCAGGCCAACCAGGCGCGGCATTTGCGACCCCGTTGGCGACACGTCGGCCGACACGTTGTAGCGGTCGGACTGGCTCAGCCAGTTGCCTTGGTCGTCCAGGAACCGCGTACCAAAGTGTCCGTTCATGGAGCGTCCGGCCGAGGCCGGCTCGGCCGCAACGTCCGTATGTGCATAGAGCTGGGCAAAGAACTTCTGCACGTCGCTCTCGCCAATGGCGAACATGAACGTCTGGTCGCGGTAATACCCGCTGCGCCAGTCCCCCGGCTGGAAGGCCCGCGCCATAGCGATCTGGGCCACTTCCTTGCCGTCGCCAAAGATCCCGAACTTGGCTTTGCCGGTCAGGACCTCCTTGCGGCCCAACAGAGACGCCTCGCGGCTCTCCACGGCAATGCGGTAGTCCCGAACAATGTCGGCAGTGGTCAATCCCCCGGGCAGTGCGAGGTGTTTGGTACCTGATCCATTCGAAGCAGAAGCCACAGCCCGCTTCGCAGTCGTTGCTTTCTTGGCCATAGACGGCGAAAATACGCAATGCGGGGAATGGGGAATGGGAAATGGGGAATCGTTAGGGGGAGAGTTTGCGGATGAGGCCGTACAGCATTTTCGAGACACGGGTACAGGATTCCAGTAGGTCATCGACCTCTGATACGTACCCCAGGTCTCTGGCGACCTCTATGCA
>JANJTN010000076.1 GCA_024711065.1 bacterium | reverse complement strand
GGCTCATCATGCCGGGCCGGTGATCGTGATCGATATCGGTGGCGGCAGTACGGAGTGTTCGTACGGACAGGACGGGACGTTCTCCCACGCCGTGAGTGTGGATGTAGGCGTGGTGCGGCTAACCGATCACCTGTTTCGCGTTCGTCCGATCTCGGACGAGGTCTATGCCGCCGCCACATCCTTGATCGACGCGGCCTTCCGTGAGCCCCTTTCAACACTGCCATCGGTGCCCGATGTGGTGGCCGTGGCCGGTACGCCCGTGGCGCTGGCCGCACTGGAGCTGGGCGTGACCGATGCCCATCAGGCTGTGATCGAAGGGACCGTGCTGTCCAGTGGAACCGTGTCGACTTGGGCCGAGCGGCTCCGCTACATGCGTCTGGACGAGTTGGCGCAACTACCCGGTATTCACCCACGAAGAGCGGACGTACTTCCGGCCGGTACACTGATTCTGTCGGAGATCCTTCGTCACCTCCACGTTGCCTCGTGCACCGTGAGTACGCGTGGACTTCGCTACGGAGCGATGATGTCCGCCACAGTAGGACGGGACGGTAGGACGGGACGGTAGGACGGGACGGTAAGACGGGACGGTAGGACGGGACGGTAAGATGGAGTATAAATACACAGTACAGATCGAACACATCCACCGGAGGGCTGTATGGAAACATCGTTCTCGATCCGCACACTAGGGAATGCTGCACTTGCCACTTCGCGCCGATTCCCATTCGAGATCGCCACAGCCGTTACAGGTACTATTCTAGCTGTCGTGTCAAGCCATTATGACGGGCCGGTACCTCCGCTGATCGAAACGGCCCTCCTGGCCTGTATCGCCATGCTGTCCCTCCACGTGGCCGTTAGTGTGGCCCGAGAGAGCGGCAGCACCTCCGGTCCCGTAGCTCTTCTGTTGCATGGTGTGGTGCTGGTGATTGGCACGGCGATCACGTTGTTCGTGGACCGGCACAGCGAAGCCGCGCCGGTGCAGATCGCTTCGTTGCTGATCGCCACGCACGCGGCCGTAGCCGTGGCTCCCTTCCGTTCGGGGGCACTAGCCTGCTGGAACTTCAATCGATCGCTGTTTCTGCGAACGGCGCTGGCTGGCGTGTTCACCGGCGTTCTGAGTGGCGGGCTCCTCTTGGCGATGGGTGCGATCCATGTGCTGTTCGATGTGGAGATCCGTGACTCGTATTATATGGACGTTCCGATCGTGATCGTTGGCCTGTTCAATACCCTGTTCATTCTGTCGGGCATTCTCACCCGGGAAGAGCGCGAGTCCAACGACGTGGAGGTACCAACAGCGCTGCGCTGGTTCGTGCAGTTCGTGCTCATCCCTTTGGTAGGCGTCTTTCTGGTGATCCTCTATGTGTACGGGTTCGACGTGCTGTTCTTCCGGGAGCTCGACGGTGCGGTCTCGGCCTATATCCTTACGCTGGGCGTAGCCGGACTCCTTGCATGGGTGCTGGGGTGGCCGTTGCGATCCGATGCCAACCATCCGGCTGTGGCGTTCTACGTTCGCTGGCTCGGCGTTGCGTTGATCCCCGTGACCGTGATGCTCATCGTTGCGATCAGCGTTCGGATCATCGAGTACGGGATCACTCCCCCTCGATTTGCTGTGGCTACACTGACGGCATTCTTGGTAACGGTGGTGATCACCCTTTCTGCATCACGTAAAGCAGACCTTCGGATCATCCCTCTGGCACTGATGGCGTTGGCTGCCGTTACCAGCTTCGGTCCGCTCAGCAGTGCATCGGTCACCATTCGTGATCAGGAACATCGCTTCGAGAGCTTCCTGCTCGAACACCGGGTGATCCAGAGCGCTGACGCTGCGATCGACACACTCGCCTTTCAGCGTCTGCCCGATAGCCTTCGCCAGACAGCGTACGAACACCTGGGCGTGATCAGCGGGATCGACACGGCCGCTGCTTACCGCATCCTGCGTTCGCACGGGATCGATGTAGACCGGGCCGACCTCAAAGGTGGCGTGGTAACGGCCCTTGCGTCGGCCGCGACCGGTCACTCTTGGCAGACAGCAACACGAGAGTCCACCCGTAGGTCACGCCTGACCACCACAACGTTATCGGTCCCCCTGACCGGTGGAGAAGGTGTGAGCCTGAATGGTACGGCCAATGTTGCGATGCTCAATAGCACAGACGGCGCTATCTCCATTGGTAGATATACCTTACATCAATCAGGTGAGATCGGCGTGTTGCTGATCGTGGATGACCTGAGCGGAACTGCCGCGATGGACACGATCGACCTGCGGCACCAGTTAAACGTCCTCAAACGCCGCGAAAACATGGAATCAGGACTGCGCCATCGCACGGTGACCTCGGTGAAGGGGGCGATGTCGGTCGTGCTCCTGGAGGGTAATGCTCGGTTCGACCTCGACCGCCTTGCGAGCTTTCGGATCCGCTCCATGGTCGTAGCCAAGGACGAGCAGTAGGTAGTCAGGCGCCGTGTCGTAGGGCAATTCTACGTAACGTAAATCCAGTAGTAACAAGTGCTTATTGCGCCGCGTCCGATATGCTCCCAACTTTGTGCCGCATACTACAAGGGAGAGCATGTCGGTTCTTGCGATCATCGCAGCATTGGTTCTACTGCCTTCGGCCCCGATGGCCGATAAAGTGCATACGCTGAAGTACGACCTTCCGATCGGGATGTCGTACGAGTATCGTATCCAGACCGACCAGATCCCCTTCCCCTCCAAGGTGGTGCGTCTGCATACCCTCCTTACGCTGGACGTGGTGGGTCGCGACGAGTTCGACCAGACGATCTGCCGCTTTTCGATCGCTTCGGATACGGCATTCCAGTATCAGGATAACATTCAGACCCGCCCGTATGGGTCAGTCGACTTCGCGGGCCACAAGCTGTACTCCAAGGCCGGCTACCTGGAGTTGGTGCTGGATGCCCATGGCAATCTGTCCCATGGCGACAGCGGCGATTCGTCGGCCTCCGGTGTGAACGAGGTCTCGACGCAGTTCCGGAAGATCACGTCGGAATCCATGATGGCCGCCGTTTCCGGTAATAGCCCGTACATGCTCCAGTTGCTCATGCCCAGTGTGCCCAAGGCGCAAGACCTGGAGATCGAGCGGGAGTACATCGACACGATCACCTTCCCGTCTCGAGCCGTGTACGTTCCCACGAACTACGGTACTTCCAACACGGTCGAGCACAAGGTGTTGTACGACACCCTCTACCGCGTTTCGATCCTGGACTCTGTGAGAACTGTCGGGCGTGAGTCGTTGGGATATATGACCCTTCGCAACGAGCGGCGCAATGCTCTAGGCGCCGCCTTTTATAGCGAGTCCCAAATGGTGCGCGACATGCGCACCGGCTTGATCCGCTGGGTGTCCGAGGTGTGCTACAAGTACACCAGCGCCGGTCGGAAGCTCACCTATCGCTCGTCCGCCGAGCTGATCAACACCGCACCGATGGCCTCCATCGAGCTGCGCCCAACAGAGGTCAAGCGCGGCAGTCGGTAAGGGGCGGTAAGACGCGACTGTAAGTCAGGGACGGTAAGTCAGCGACTGGAAGTCAGCGACGGTAAGTCAGGGACGGTAAGACGGGACTGGAAGACGGGACTGGAAGACGGGACTGTAAGTCAGAGACATTCCCCATTCCCCATTCCCCATTCCCCATTCCCCCGTTACATCCCTACGGCGTCGTTGAGCAGCGCTGCCTGTTCCTTGTCATGAACCTTGGCTGATCCGGTAGCCGGACTGGCTGCTGCGGCACGACCGGCATAGCGTAGACGTTGCTGGTCCGTGAGCACCTCCAGGAGGCGTTCCTGCACAAAGAACCACGCTCCCATGTTCCGCGGTTCTTCCTGACACCACACCACGTCCGTTGCCGAGGGATACGACGCCAGCACCTGGCGCATCGTTGCGCCATCGAACGGATAGATCTGTTCCAGGCGAACAAGGGCCACGCGCTGCGCGGTGCCGAGTTCGTCTCGCAGTTTGGCCAGTTCGATGTGGACCTTGCCGGACGAGATCACAACGCGTTCCACGGAAGAGCGATCGGCGATCGACGCATCATCGATGATCTCGCGATAGCCCCCTTCCACCAGATCGGATACGGGCGACTCGAAGATGCGCAGGTAGCCCTTCGGAGACATGATGACAAGGGGCTTGCGCCACTCGGCCTTGACCTGGCGTCGCAACGCGTGGAACAGGTTGGCCGGCGACGTGTAGTTGGCTACGATCATGTTCTCCTGCGCGCACAGCTGCAGAAAGCGTTCCAGCCGAGCGCTGGAGTGTTCCGGACCCTGGCCGTCGTAGCCGTGCGGTAGTAACAGCGTGATGTTCGAGCGCTGTCCCCACTTTTCTTCGGCACTGGCAATGAACTGGTCGATCACGATCTGCGCACCGTTGGCGAAGTCGCCGAACTGCGCTTCCCACAACGTCAAGCCCGTCTTGGCGATCGTGCTGTAGCCGTATTCGAAGCCCAGTACGGCATACTCGCTCAGGAACGAATCGTGAATGTGCAGGCGCTTGGAGCCACTGCCGAGGCGATTGAGCGGTATGAGCTTGCGGTCGTTGATGATATCGTTCTGCACGGCCTGGCGGTGGTTGAAGGTACCGCGTCCGCTGTCCTGTCCCGTGATCCGCACCAGGTGGCCTTCGTGGATCAGGGTGCCGAAGGCCAGTGCCTCGGCCATCCCCCACTGCACAGTGCCTTCGCTGTATTGTTTGCGACGTTTCTCGATCTCGGCTTTGACCTTGGCGTGGATGTTGAAGTCCGACGGCACGTCCAGTATAGCCTCGGACACCAGGTCCAGCGTGGAGCGGTCCACTCGCGTGGGCACCGCACCGAACAGATCCGCTGGGAGTTTGCCGTTGGCTGTGGCCGGCGTGGCTCCCCGACGGTCGAAGGCCTCCTGCATCACGAGCTTCTCTTGCTCCAGCAGCGCGTCGCGACTTTCGGGAGACATCACGCCTTCCTTGATCAGCCGCGCGCCGTAGAGTTGACGCACCGGCTGCATGTTGCGGATCTTCTTGTACAGCAGCGGCTGAGTAGCGGTGGGATCGTCCTGCTCGTTATGACCGTACTTGCGATAACAGTACATGTCGATCACCACATCGTCCTGGAACTGCTGCCGATAGGCAAAGGCAAAGTCTGCGGCAGCTCGGCACGCCTCCGGATCGTCTCCATTCACATGCAGGATCGGCACCTGCAGCATCTTGGCCACACCCGTGGCATACGGCGTGGATCGGGCATCATCCGGAGAGGTGGTAAAGCCGATCTGATTGTTGATGATGATGTGGATCGTCCCGCCGGTGCGGTAGCCCTGCAGGCGCGACATGTTCAGGGTCTCGGTCACAACGCCCTGTCCGGCAAAGGCGGCATCGCCGTGGATCAGGATGGGCAGGACCTTGCTGTACGTTTCATCCTCGATCTCGTCCTGCAATGCCCGCGCAACGCCTTCCACCACGGGGTCGACGGCTTCGAGGTGGCTGGGGTTGGGAGCCAGGAAGACCGGGATCGTGTCGTTATGCACCGAGCGGTACACACCGCGTGCGCCCAGGTGATACTTCACGTCGCCCGATCCGGCATACGACTCCGGATCGATGATGCCGTCGAATTCGTTGAAGACCTTTTCAAGGGGCTTGCCCATCATGTTGGCCAGCACGTTGATGCGGCCGCGGTGGGCCATGCCGATCACCGCACCATCCAGACGATGCTCGGAGGCACTCTCCAGGATCTCGTCCAGGATCGTGAGGGCCGACTCGCCCCCTTCCAGCGAAAAGCGCTTCGAACCAAGGAACTTGGTATGCAGGAAGTTCTCGAGCAGCTCGGCGCGCGTGAGCTTCTTGAAGGTTTCCAGTTTGCGCTCGGCATTCAGGTGGATCTTCAGGTGGGATTGCTCGACGTTCTCGCGGATCCACTGACGCTTGGTGGCATCCTGGATGTGCATCCACTCGATGCCGATCTGATCACAGTAGGTGTCGCGCAACATCTCCAGGATGTCGCGCAAGGTGGCACGTTTTACACCGCCGAGACCGCCGGTATCGAACTCGCGATCCAGATCCCAGATCGTGAGTCCATAGTGTGCCGGATCGAGCTCGGGATAGTAGTAAGCTTCGTGTCCCAGCGGGTTGATATCGGCCAGCACGTGGCCGCGCACGCGGTAGGCGTGGATCATCTGGATCACCCGGCCTTCCTTGTCGATCATGTCCGGCTGGTCGTCGTTCACGAAGGGATTGTGTCCCTTCTCCACACTCCAGCGAATAGGCTCGAAGGGAATGTCGTAGGAGGCAAAGATCTGATCGTAGAAGCGATGCTCGCCGATCAGGAGCTCGTGCATGTACTGCAGAAACTCTCCCGACTCGGCACCCTGGATCACACGGTGGTCGTAGGTGGACGTGAGGGTGATCACTTTCGACACGGCCAGATTGGCCAACACTTCCGGCATCATCGCCTGGAACTCGGCCGGGTAGCCGATGGCGCCCGTAGCAATGATGGTGCCCTGGCCGGCCATCAGGCGGGGCATGGACATCACGGTGCCGATCATGCCCGGATTGGTGAGCGTGACCGTGGCGCCGGTCAGATCGTCGGGCGTCAACTTGTTGTGCCGTGCCTTGGCGATCAACCCGTCATAGGCCGCTGCGAATTCGGCAAACGTGAGGTTCTGCGCGTTCTTGATACTCGGGACCAACAGAATGCGCGAACCGTCGCGGCGCGTGGTATCCACGGCCAGTCCCATGTTGATCGACCCACGCTTCACGGTCACCGGAACGCCGTCGTGCACGCCATAGGTGTTGTTCAGGTTGGGAAATTTCTTGAGCGACTTTACGATGGCCCACGCCAGCATGTGCGTGAAGGACAGCTTGGGCATCAATCGCTTGGTGAGGTAGGTGTTCACGATGCGGCGATTCTCTTCCATCGCCTTCACCGGCACGGCGCGAACGCTGGTGGCCGTGGGCACGGTGAGGGATCGCTCCATGTTCTCGGCGATCTTGCCGCCGATGCTGGACATCGGCACCAGTTCATCGCCGTCGCGCAGATCCGGCACCGACGTCCGTCCGGCCGGCGCGTCAGCGCCGGAAGCGGGCCGCTCTACCTGCCGGGTTGCCGGCACATAGTCTGCCGGTGTGGTATCGGCCGAACCTCCGGTGGATTCCGGACGGTAGGATTTAAAAAAGGCCTGCCACTCGGGAGAAACGGAATCGGGATCGCGCAGGAAGTCGAAATAGAGATCATCGACATAAGCGCTGTTCATCGACATCATGACTGGTGGGTCGTCTAAGACCTGTCTAGGGGAACAAAAGGACAGCAAAACTACGGATTGGCCGACAGCTGACCTGCCGCTAATCGCAGTCCTATGAACGCAAAACACCGGCCGGCGCGTTCCCCGTCCCGACGATGAGAATGGAACTGTGGGTCGACGATTGTGCATCGGTCCGATGTCTGGATCCGATCGCGCCGCACGCCGGCCCGAACAAGCTGGTCCACAACCGCGGCCTGGTTGTCCAGCAGCCATCGGTCCGCGACGCCGGAAACGGGGGTACAGTACTGCGGGAGCAGGCTCTGCACATCGGCCTGGACCTCGTAGTGCCTCCCACTGGCATGGGGCGAACAGGCTACGACGAGCTGATCGGGCCGACTCCCCCACCCCTGTTGGAGTCGCTCAATGGTCCTGGTCGTGACGCCCTGCACCGTGCCCCTCCATCCGGAGTGCACGGCGGCTACCACGTGATGATCGGGGTCGTAGATCAACACGCCCAGACAATCGGCGATCTTTACCCCGATCACCTGTCCCGGCACATTGGTCACCAACGCGTCGGACTCCTCAGCCCCCTTCACTGCGGGATCGGCATGGACCACGTGTACGGCGTTGCCATGGACCTGACGAACACCATGGACGGCAGACCTCGGTACGCCCAGTGACGCCGCCAGCAAGGCAAAGCTCTGTTCCACGTGGGCGTCGGTAGCGCTGGCGCCCGTGGAAAACGTTGCGCCGGGCCATGGGAGTACCGAGGTGTCGACCATCGTCACACCGGCCGTCACGTTGTTCGAGATCGGGATCGACAGCACCTTCGTCATGACGGCAATCTACGGTGCCGGACCACAGTGGTGCCGGCGCCAACCATCAGCGCCTGCTGTTGGGAATGGTCACCACCGGACGTCCACTGCGCCGTCCGATCCTGAACTGCCGATGGATGCTTCTCGCCTGAACCTTTACCTGGAGTTGCCGACCAACCCGCTCGACCACGACGCCGTCCGCTGAACGAGACGTCACCACGAGTGTGCCCCAGACCAGCGCGATCGTGATCAGCAGGCGGATCGCCACACTCCGCCATCGTTCGCCGCGCATCCACCAGAATGGTGCCGCTGTGATCACCGTGGCTACCAGGGCTACCTGCGTTGTTGGGACCGCCGGGATCGCGGCAGCCGAGACGGTGATCACGGCAACGCCGGCATCATGCAGGGCTTCAAGTGGCAGGGCCACGATCCACCCCAACGGTTGCCAGACACTGGTTGCTACCACCGTGGCGATCGCCGCGATGAAGGCAGTGGACATCACGGGAACCACGATCAGGTTGACGAGGGGTGCGCCAACGCTCACGGTGTCAAAAAGGATGGCCGTGGGAAGTGCCGAGCCCACAAAGGCCGCCAGATGCAGACCCAGCGCAGAACAGACCAAGCGCCGCCAGGCCGATGGACGCACCCACAACCGCAGCAGCCACTCCGAGAATGGACGTGCCAGCCATAACAGCGCGGCCGTAACGCCGATACTGAGGTGGAACGACGGACGGATCACCGCTTCGGGCCAGACCAACATCTCCACCATCATAGCCGTCCCTAGCAGGTTCAGCGGATCGGCGATCTGTTCGCGCAAGCGCGCGAGTCCGGCCAACAGGACCATCACTCCGGCGCGGATGGCAGGGGGCTCGCCACCCGTCAACGTAATGTAGCCCGCCACCACCAGCGTCAGCAGCAGCAAGTGCCACCATCGGTGCAGGGTTCCTCCCAGCAGGGACACCAGCACGGTCAGGATCACGCCAACGTGCAGGCCGCTCACGGCCAGCAGATGGGCCGTGCCGGTATGTGCTGCGTCGCTTAGCAGGGCTTCGTCTACCACGCTGCGTTCACCGGTGATCATGGCATACATCGTTGCAGCGGTGGCGGCAGTGCAGACCATGGTCAGCTGATCGCGCACCCAGGTGCGGGCCGCGGTGCGATACCGCATCCACGGCGGTGGAGGCCGGACGGTGGCCACATGATCGGCGGTCAGCACAAACAACGCCGACCGGCTACGCATCCAGGACTGTTCGATGGTGGCCGAGGCATCAAGTCCGGGTCGGCGAGCTGTCCCGAAGGCGATGATCCAGGCACCCTCCGGCGCGGGCGCCCCGGAACGCAGGCGCACAATGGTGGTGCAGCGGCAGGCCTCCGTTCGTCGCAGATCCAGTTCACCGTCCACCGCCACCCACCCACCCTGTTCCGTAGAGCGCGAAGCGACCACGCGCCCCTCCACGCGTCCACGATCCGCCACTTCGAGCGTTGGCGGCACCCAGTGGATCCGCTCGGCCGCAAAGAGGGCGATCAGCACGGCACCGGCAGCCCGCACCGTTGCCGGCGAGCCCCCTGCCAGACCCACCAGCAGGGTAAGAGCGGCCAGACTCAACAGCACAGGCCGGACTGCCCATGGCAGCGGCCACAGGTAGAGGACCGCCGTACCTGCCAGGGTCAGGATCGCCAGCGCAAGCATCGGTCGAGAGGGCATGGTCCGCCGTGCGGCAGGGGCGTCCAATTGTGACGCGCTTCCTGTTGAAAACTTCGAGCCGCGGCCCCGTGGCCAGACCCCTAACTTCACGGCTCTGTCACGTTTTCCCGAGCCTCCTGCACGGAAGCGTACAATCCATTCGTTCCTCCATCGACCGAGACATCCGATATGAGCGCCGACGCCAAGACAAAGACTTCCGAACCCAAGGTCAACGAAGCCAAGGCCAAAGCGGCCCAGCTGGCGATCGACCAGATCGAAAAGCAGTTCGGCAAGGGTTCGATCATGCGCCTGACCGACGACAATCCCGTGAACGTCGAGGCGATCTCTACGGGGTGTCTCTCACTGGATGCCGCCATCGGCATCGGTGGCGTACCGAAGGGTCGGATCGTGGAGATCTATGGTCCGGAATCCTCCGGCAAGACCACGGTCTGTCTGCAGGTGATCGCCGAAGCGCAGAAGGCCGGGGGCTTGGCCGCGTTCGTGGATACCGAGCATGCCCTGGACGTGCAGTATGCTCAACGTCTGGGCGTGGATCTGAACAACCTGTTGTTGTCGCAGCCGGAGTTCGGTGAGCAGGCCCTGGAGATCGTGGAAACTCTCGTGCGTTCCGGTGCCATTGATGTGATCATCGTGGACTCCGTGGCAGCGCTCACGCCGCGCGTAGAGATCGAAGGCGACATGGGCGATGCCCAGATGGGATCGCAGGCGCGTCTGATGAGCCAGGCCATGCGCAAGCTCAATGCCGCCATCGGTCGGTCGAAGACCACGGTGATCTTTACCAACCAGCTGCGCAGCAAGATCGGCGTGGTGTACGGCAATCCGGAAGTCACCACCGGCGGCAACGCCCTCAAATTCTATGCTTCGGTGCGGATCGACATCCGCCGCAAGGACGTGATCAAGGAAGGCCAGGATATCATTGGCAATCGCGTGCGCGCCAAGATCGTCAAGAACAAGGTCGCACCCCCCTTCAAGGAAGCCGAGTTCGACATCATGTACAACGAAGGCATCTCCAAGCTTGGCGACATGATCGACATCGCCGTGGAGAACGGTGCCATCACCAAGTCGGGCTCGTGGTTCACGTTCAACGAAGAGCGTGTGCAGGGTCGGGACGGTATGCGCAAGCTGCTTCAGGATGACCCCAAACTCTTTGCCGCTCTCGAAGAAGCCGTCAAGGAGATCCTGCATCTGTCCAAGGCACCGGCCCGGAACGGCAAGGAGGCCTAACACGCCTGGACCATGGGAGTGATCACCACGATCCGACGCAA
The DNA here is from genome assembly GCA_024711065.1 of bacterium. GTDB lineage: Bacteria > Bacteroidota > Ignavibacteria > Kapaibacteriales > Kapaibacteriaceae > OLB6. The sequence goes on along the minus strand of JANJTN010000076.1, from coordinate 31,914 downwards.
CGTCAAGAACGGCGGCCGGTGTTCGGTGTTCGTAGACGAGGAGTTCTTCGCCGCGTGCCCGATCGATGTGGCTCTGGCACTGGGGTTGCGCAAGGGGCTGGAGATGACGCCCGAGTTGGAAGGCCGCCTGCGCACGGAAGACCGCCGAATGGTGCTGCGTCAGAAGTCGTACCGCTTTGCCATGTACAAGCCCCGCACCGAGCGGCAGATGCACGACCACCTGCTCAAGCTCGAAGCCACGCCGGAAGAGGCCATCGAGGTCCTGGAATGGCTGCGCGAACTGCGGGTGGTCGACGATCGTTCGTACGTCGAACGCTTCGTCGCAGCCGCCAACGAACGCAAACCACTCTCCCCTGCCGACCTGCGCCGGAAGCTCAAAGCCAAGGGCGTGGCCGACGATGTGATCGCTGAACAGATCACAGCCGTGATGGACGACGCTACCGTACAGGAAGCCGCCCGACGCGTTGCCGAAAAAAAGCTGCGGACCCTTCGCGAGTCCGATCCGGATGAGCGTCGGACCAAGCTGGTGCGCTTCCTGCAGTATCGTGGATATGCCTGGTCGGTGGTTCGCTCGGTGATCGACGATCTGCAGCTCGGCCTGCTCTTGATCACCTTGGCGGCCACCAGCGCGGCTGTGACTGCGCAAACGATTCTGACCTGCGACAAGACGCGGCTACCCGAATCGATCAATGCCTTTCAGCCGACCACGCAGCCGGTACTGGCTCCGGATGGCCGGCTGTTTCTGGACCGCAAACTGCATCCGCAGAATACCGACGGGATCACGGACCCGGATGATGTGTGGATCGCCGAACCCCGCTCGGCCATTGCCTGGAGCGAACCCACCCAAGCCCCCTTCACCTCGGTGACGCGTCCGGATGTGATCTTCGGCTTCACACCGGACTTCTGCACGGCCCTGGTGGTGGGATCCTATGGAATCGATCGGACCCCACGGTTCGCTCTGCTGCATCGAGCTTCCCAAACCATACCCTTCGACTCGATCGAGGTGCTGGAGGTCGGCGACCTCGGTGCCAACTACTACGGCACGATGTCGGTGGACGGCCGCACCGTGATCCTGGCGCTGGATCGTGAAGGGGGCTTGGGAGACCTGGACCTGTACGTGATGCAGACCTGCGGACAAGGCTGGTCGTTACCGGTCTCTCTTGGATCAGCGCTGAATACCGCCGGACTCGACGGTTCGCCGTGGCTGGCGGCCGATGGGCGCACGTTGTACTTTGTGTCGAACGGACGCGAGGACCGGCGCGGCAAGATGGATGTGTACAGGACCCAGCGCACGGGTGCCGATTGGCAACGCTGGACTCCGCCACGTTCGATGGGGCCGTGCGTGAACACGCAGGAAGACGAAGCCTCTGTAAGCCTTACGCTGGATGGCAGCAAGGCCTTCCTGACATCCTGGGACGCCGAAGCGGCTCGTCCAGGTATCTATCAGGTCACCGTGCCGTTTGAACTCCGTCCGGACCCGGTGTGCGTCTATGAGGCCGATGTTGTTGACGGCGTCACCGATCAACCGATCCCGTCCTACCGGATCAGCGTGCACGACACCGCCGATGTCTCGGGTTGTGCCGACCTACTGATCCGATCAGACACGGCCACGGGACGCTCCGTGATCGTGATCCCTGAGGGTCACAGTCAGGTTCTGGAAACCTATGCCGACGGATACACGACGCATCGGCAAACGATCTCGGTCCGCGATCTGGATTCAACCGTCCCACTGCGCACAACGGTGCGGTTGTTTCGCATGGACCGTCCGTTGGTATCCGTGTACTTCGAACGCGGCAGCAGCGAGCTGTCGCCGGCGGCCATCGATACCATCCTGGCCTTCGCCGCACGCTATCAAGCCGAGCGCATGCGGTTCTTTGTGGATGGCTATGCCGACCGCGTTGGACTGGACAATGTGAACCGCATTCTCTCCGGTGAACGGGCCGATCGCGTGGCCGAACAGCTACGTCGCATCGGCATCGCCCCCGAGCGGATCATCCGCGCCGGACGCGGCGTCGAGCAGGTTCCGAACACTACGGTGGACGAACATCCCGAAAGTCGACGGGTGGACATCTACGCCCGAACGGAGTCTTAGAGCAGGATCTCTACCGACGCTCGCGCGGTGCGACCACTGGCGCGCTGTTCTTCGACGCCAACGAACCAATGCGTAGTGGAATGCAGGTAGAGCGAGACCTGCCGAGGGCGGCGGCGTTCAAAACCTTCGTCGTGGCGTCCGGACTGGAACAGCACCTGATCGCACATCATGCCAACGCGCCGTTCAGCCCCATGCCGATCGGTGATCGTGGCGATCACTTCTTCGGTTTCCCGACAGTCCCGCTGGAAGTGAAAGGTCATGCGCTGCCAATTGCCGTCCGTCTCAACGGTGACCTTTTCCACGAGCGCATCGGCATCGTGCATGGTGTTATTCCCGAAGGAGATCGGGAACGTGGCGAGGGTCTGGTCGACGTTCATGGTGGACTCCAACAAAGATCTCTGCAGGTCGATACCGGGTTCCTCCCCCAAGGCTGTATATACGGTTCGCAATCGAGACCGAAAAGCGGAATCGAATTCCGATTTGTGCGGCGCTTGGTGGCGCTCGTCGTACCACCAGAACCAGTCGCTGGCTTCCAGCGGATACCAGAGCTCCATGAGGTGCGGAGGGTCTTCGGCGGCTCTGAGCCGTGCGCGCAGATCGCGAAGCAACGACCACGCAGCATTCTTTGCCGGAGACCCGATCCAGATGTCGAAGGTTCCGCCGATCCACGAGCCGGCCACCAGGTGGTCCAGCTCCGGCAGGTGTGCCGGATCCACATCGATCGCTTGGCTGCAGGTTACCGTTGTGTATCGCTCCGGAGCCCCTTGCAGCCTTCCAAACAGTGCTCGCAAAAAGTCTTCGCCATTCCCGGGATAGAATTCCCAGCAATTCTCACCATCCAGGATCACCGACACCGTGGCCCACTCCAGCGCGCTCTCGCCCCACGTATGCACGATCGCGGAACGGCGCTCTTCCAGGCGCGTGCAGAAATTCTCGGCGGCGTGTTCCGGATCCCACGAAGCATACTCAAACCCGATCGCATCGCTCAGTCCGTGGTCGCGGAATAGGATCGCGATCGGACCGTGATCGGTGGGTACGGTATACGGCCGTAGGTGTGCAGTCGGCGTGCTCTGAACACCCAGGGTGTGCCGAAGGACCTCTTCATCGGTGGCTACCCATCGCACTCCACGGGCGGCGAATCGTCCGAGGGCCTCGTTGCTGACACTTCCCTCGGCCGGCCACATGCCGTTGGGAGCAGCCTGAAAACGTCGAGCATGGTCGGCGATCGCCTCCCGGATGTGCCAGTCGGCATCGTGTGGTTCCTGGAAGGGCGGCGCGGGGACCTCGAGTTCCGGCTGACTCTCCAGAGCGCTGTTTGTAGTGCACAACAGCGGAAGGATCGGATGGTGGAATGGCGTGGTGCTCAGCTCCGACCCTGTTTCAGCAGCGAACGTTCGCAGAACGTCGATCACGCTTGCCAATCGTTCTTCCTGCCAGGCCATGAGGTGGTTCCGTTGCGTGATCGTATACCCACTCCCCTGCTCCAGGAGGCCAGCTACAACTGGGTGTCGCCGACCGATCGGTCCCGTCCAGGCCAGCATCAGCAAGACCTGGACGTCCAGCACCTCCTGGTCCGACATCCACGCCGGGTCCGGATGGTCAAAGAGTTCATCAAGACGCTGTAAGGGGCGAACCATGGTCTCGCGCTGCAGAGTGCGTACCCACGCCATCAGTGCCACACGATCTTGAGCGGTCATCGCAGCCGGTGCTAGCGCACACAATCGTTGGACTGGGTCGGTGGCACCCTGCCGGTAGGCGTCGAGCTGGACCATGAGCGAGGGCACCACGTTGATCGTGTGCCGCAGATCATAGTCCCCCATGATCTCCACCAGATCCGCATAATCCTTAAGGGCATGCATCCGTACCCACGGCAGATAGAAGCCCGTGTCGGTGCGATAATCCGGTTGATGCTGATGCCAGAGAAAACACAGGCGAAGGGGTTGCATCTCGCAAACTACGGCTCTTCGCAACTGTAGGACATGGCGTATATTTCAGTTGCTGTTGCTGTTGCTGTTGCTGTTGGCTGTGAGCTGTGAGCTGTGAGCTGTGAGCTGTTGGCTGTGAGCTGTTGGCTGTGAGCTGTTGGCTGTGAGAAATGCGGGCGTAGCTCAGTTGGTAGAGCGTCAGCTTCCCAAGCTGAATGTCGCGAGTTCGAATCTCGTCGCCCGCTCGGGACAGAACGGGCGTTCTTCCGAGGAGGAAGAGCGCTTTTTGTGTTTTCTGGTGGAGGCGGAAATGATCCGATATCGGCAACCGTTGCTCATGGCACTTCTTGTGCTCGTGTGTTGGCCATTGGGTTATACGCCCTCAATGGCTGATCAGAACGGGGCCGACGCTACCGTGATCCGGCTGGACGAAGCGATGTTCCGCAACGTGGCTGATCTTGGACCCTATCTGGAATACACCACACAGGATCTCCAATGGGACTCAACCGGTGCAGACGGTCCCATACACTGGACACCGCTGCGGGAACACCTGTGCCGTATGTCGCGCGAGATTCTTGTCCAGGTCCCGGACTGGGATGGTCATGGATGGTTTCGATGTCGGTTCTCGGCAGGTCGGACAGCAGAAGAGTTATCGATCAGCATTCTGACCTACGGGGGGTATCGTCTATACCTGGACGGCACGGAGATCGCCGTGGTCGGTTCGATGGAGCCGGGGTCGGGCATCGTGACCCGAAAGCGCATCATTCCGCTGCATCCCTATCTGGCCGGGTCCGATTCGGAGAGCGAGCATACGTTGCTGATCGAAGCGAACACGCAGACGTATCGCTATCTGATGAACGACGGCAAGGCGCTCGCGTTCAGTTGTTATGTGGGGCCGGCTGGTGAATTGTATGGTTATCGACTGGCGTTGGCCGAGCGGTGGGCTTGGGCCATGACGTTGCCGCTGGGCACCATCCTGACGCTGGCAGTGCTGCATGCCCTGCTCTTCTTGTTCGATCGCCGGTCGGCAGACAACCTGTTGTACTCCGTATTCGCCCTCACGCTGGCCGGGATCCTGCTGTCCATGCAGATGCCCATGTCCACCACCTCCATTGCGGCGGTCTCCATCTGGAATCAGCTCAATGTGGTGTTGTTCGTCGGTATCATCGGGCTGGCCCTTCTGCTGATCTCGCAGCTGCTCTACGGTACCATCTCGCGAACGCGGTACCTGGCCGCTGCAGCCGGCGTCGCTGCCGTCCTACTAGCCCCCTTCCTGATCGAAGATGCCGGAACGCCGGCGTGGGGTGTGTTCGTTCTGATGGCCTCGATCGACGTCGGTCGACTCACGGTCCGAGCCATCCGCCGGAGGGTGGAAGGTGCCTGGTTGATCGGGATCGGACTCCTCTTGTTCTCGATCTACCTGATGTCCTGGTTCGCAGCCTTCTATCTACAGGTGATCCCCCTGTCGGAGACGGTGTGGAGGGTGATCTTTGTCAGCGGTGTCCTGGGCATGCCGGCCAGCATGTCCATCTTCCTGGCGGTTCGTATTTCGGGCATCAATCGGCGATTGAGAGAGCAGCTAACGCGAGTGGAGGAGCTGACGGAAGAGAAAGTGATGCAAGAGCGCCGAGCCGCCGAAGAGGAGTTGCGTCACCAACAGCTGGAAGCGGACCATCAGCGCAAGACGCTGGAACTGGAAGAAGCGCGCAAGCTGCAGTTCTCCATGCTGCCGACCTCGATGCCTTCAACGCAGCATCTGCAGACGTCGATCGCCATGAACACCGCCACCGAAGTGGGTGGTGATTACGTGGACTACTATATCCACGGACCGGAGCAGATCACGTTCGCCATTGGCGATGCCACCGGCCACGGCATGAAGGCCGGCGTGATGGTGGCCACGGCGAAGAGTCATTTTCAGACGCATGCCATATCGCAGCGGCACGACGAGATCCTGACGCTGACGTCGGACGGGATCCGGCGGTTGAATCTGCGTGGGTTGTACATGTGTATGGCGCTGCTGACGATCGACGGATCGCGCTGTTCATGGACGTCAGCCGGTATTCCCCCGCTGTTGCAGTATCGGGCTTCGGACGGCGCCGTGGTGCATCATCTGGTCAAGGGGCTTCCCTTGGGCGCACCCCGCGTGAGTGAAGCCCGCACGCTCGAGTTCGACGCCGCTCCGGGCGATGTCCTCCTGTTGTTCACCGACGGATTGCCGGAACTGTTCGACACGGCTCTGCGATCCCTGGGGATCGCCCCGATCGAAGACACCTTGCGTACAGCTGCCGGCGGCACCACCACCGAGATCATTGATGCCTTGGTAGAGCTGGCTGAGCAGTGGAAGGGTGACGGTGTGTACAATGACGACGTCACCCTGTTGGCGGTCAAGTTCCGGTAACGGAACTGTGGTGGAGATGCCGGGAGTCGAACCCGGGTCCGAAGCGGATCAACCGAAGCGTACCACGTGTGTCTTCGTTCTACAGGTTCTTGCTATGCCGGGCACCGAACGACAGGTCCGGCATAGCCAGTCTCAGTGTTTCTCGCGGTACGCCCTGAGACGCAGCTTCCCGCCAGTCCATCTAAAGTGTCACCAACGTCTGGGACGACGGACGCTCCCAGGGTCGATGCGCATACTACCTAAGTTAGGCAGCCATGCGATAAGCGAAGTTATCGCCAGTTGTTGTTCGCCGGTTGTATTAACGAGCTCCACCAGCGTAGCTCGACACGCATCTTCGTGCTCATCTCGCCCCGTCGAAGCCGGTACATCCCCGTATTCGTCAGGAGAGCACTGCTCTCAAAGAACGATCAGTCAGCAAGACGAAACTACGGAAGTTTCCTTACGCCCTCAGGCGGTAGCCGTGGCCAGGTGCTCGATCGCTGCTGCGACCTCCTCCATGTACCATTGCGGCGTGCTGGTGGCACCACTGATGCCCACAGACTCCACGCCGTCGAACCACGCGGCTTCGAGTTCCGAAGCGTCTTCCACAAAGTAGGTGCGCGGGTTGGCAGCCTTGGCCACGTTGTACAGCACCTTGCCGTTCGACGAAGCGCGGCCGGCCACAAAGACGATCACATCGTTGGTGCGCGCATACTCGGTCAGAAGGTTCTCCCGGCCCGAGACCTGACCGCAGATGGTGTCCTTGGCATGGAACTCTGTGGCGATCTCCTCCATGCTATCCACCACCAGCTCGTCGATCCTCTCCTTCAGGGCATCACGGATCGCGTAGAACGTTGGCCGGTCCATCGTGGTCTGCGAGAACAGCACGGTCTTGCGGGACACGTCCACGCCTTCGAGGGCTTCGTCTACCGATTTGACCACCACGCATTCATCGCGCACCACGCCACGCACTCCCAGCACCTCGGCGTGATCCTTCTTGCCAAAGATCACGATCTGGTAGTCCTGGTCGTAGAATTTGCGCACGCGCTCCTGCAGCTTGGTCACCACCGGGCAGGTGGCATCGATCAGCTCGATCCCCTGCTCCCATGCTGCGCGATAGGTGGAAGGGGGCTCGCCATGTGCCCGGATGATCACCTTTGCGCCAGAGTTTGCGATCTGCGGAAACTCGTCGACCGAGATCGTCTTGAGCCCCTTGGCCTCGAGACGCTCGATCTCTTTGGGATTGTGAATGATGTGACCCAGCACGAAGACATTGCGTTGGGCACGCGTACGCTCCAGCTGTTCTTCGGCGATCTTGACCGTGCGAACCACGCCCCAGCAGAAGCCGCTGTGTGTATCGATGGTGATCTTCACAAGGTCCTGAACACGAATGTGGGGCTAGAGGTTTCCGAAGGCCGAAATGTAGGCGTAGGCCTTCTGGTAGTTCTTCACGAGATGCAGGATCTTGCCCACCTGCTCTTCGATGCTGAGGTCGGTGGTGTCGATCTCCACCGCTCCATCGGGTTTGACCAGGGGGCTGGCCGCGCGTTCACTGTCCAGCCGATCACGGTGTTCGATCTGTTGGATCTGATCGTCCAGCGTGGTCGCCTCTCCCTGAGCCTGCAGGTCCTGCAGTCGGCGCCGAGCGCGCTCGCCGATGTTGGCTACCAGGTACACCTTTACCTGGGCATGGGGGAAGACCACCGAGCCGATGTCGCGTCCGTCCATGACCACGCCACCCTGCATGCCGATCTGGCGTTGTCGGGCGACCATGGACTTGCGGACCTCCGGAATGGCACTCACGGCGCTGACGGCGGAGGTGACCTCGGGCTTGCGGATGGCCTCGGTCACGTCTTCGCCGTTCAACAGCGTGCGTTGTCCGGACGGACCGGGCACCAGTTCGATGGTGAGCGTGCCCACCAATGCGGCTAGGGGTTGGGCCTCCAATGCGATACCGGCGCGAAGTGCCGCAAGCGTTGCCGCTCGGTACATCGCGCCGGTGTCGATATAGGTATAGCCGAGTCGCTCGGCTACCTGCCGGGCCGTGGTCGACTTCCCGGCTCCGGCCGGTCCGTCGATCGTGATGATGATGTCGGGCTGCATCGTGGGCAAAGATACAGCCCGGACGATGATCACGACTTCGAGGAAGCCTCGAGTTTGTTGATCAGCCAGTGGTAGGCGATCAATCCCCCACCGCCAAAGAGCAGTGTGCTCGAAATGATGATCAGCGGAACATAGTCCTGTTCCCACAGGTGCAGACTTTCGCAGATCACAAAGCCCACCAACAGTCCAAGGCCGATGCCGGCCAGTAACATGCCGAAACGCAGAGCGCCATACTTGCGCGAGTTCTCGTTGGGCTGCTCCATCAACATCGACGGATCCATGCCCTTCTCGATCATGGCCAGACGAACGGCCTTCTTGGCTTCGTTGGAACGCCAAAGCCACAGAAAGACCGATATGATGGCAATGATGGGGATCATCACGCCGATGACGCTTTCTGCGGGGATACGGTGGCCCCGTGCGGCCTCGATCTTTTCAATGGCGGCTTCGTGTTCGAGACGGATGGAGTCCAGTACGAACTGGTGGTAGGCCGAGTCTGTGGTGGTTATCGGCGCCGGCGCGGCATCGGCAGAGTCCTGGCCGAACGCCACCGCTGCCAGGGCGATCAGGCAGCAGGCCAGGAGGAGCAAGGAACGAAACATAGGATCTCCAGAAGATGGGTGTGCGAGGTTTTGCCCATTTTGACACCGAAGGGTGTCGAGGGTTTCATGGCCAGAGGCATGAAACCCTGCAACCAGATCCGTGTCTAAACGCTGCGACATGATGATCGATCCGGACCGCGACTTTGTTGAGCGAGTCCTCTCGGGAGACCGAGAGGCCTTTCGGTCCGTGGTAGACACGTATCAGCGCAAGGCGTACGGACTGGCCCTGCAAATGCTGAAGAACGAGGTCGAAGCCCAGGATGCCGTCCAGGACGCTTTCGTCCGAGCCTATCGTGGCTTGAAGACCTTTGAAGGTCAAAGCACATTCGCCACCTGGTTCTACCGTATCGTGTACACCACATGTCTGAATGTGCTGCGCCGGCAGCGCCGACTGCCACTCATGGAGGAGCTGTCCGAGGATACCGAAGCCGTGGGCTTCGAGCCCGAGATCTTTGATCAACTGGACCGTGAACTCCTCGAGCGCGTACTGGCCGAAGAACTCGAACGGATGTCTCCCATGTATGCCGCCGTGCTGGACCTGTTCTACGTCAAGGAGTGTTCCTATGCCGAAATCGTCCGGGTGACCGGGATGCCGCTGGGAACCGTAAAGACCCGGCTGAACCGGGGGCGGACCATGCTGCGCGAAGCCGTGCTGCAGCGGATCCCGGAGACCGCCGATCACCCACGAGGGAGCTGGTAGCCATGACACAGCAAGAATATGCGGACCTGATCGCCGGCCACCTGTCCCCTGCCGACCTGGATCGTCTGACGGCCATGTACGGGTCGGACACGATCACCTCCATCCTGCGAGGCGAGACGTTGTTGCGCGACGTGCTGACCACGGTCAGCGATCACCGCGCACCCGTCGATCTGCCGCCGATCACGCTGGACGAACAGGAAGGCAAGCCCCTTGCCACCGTGCTCTCTCGGAAGACCGGCTGGCTAGTGGTGCTTGGAGCCATCATTGTGGTTGCCGGCCTTGCAGCTGTGGTGCCCAGGGTTGCCGAAGCGGTGGCCGATACGTCGGTCCAGCTGACCGACCCCCTACCGCTCACGATCCTGGTGATCCTTCTCATAGGGCTCGGTGCGATGTTCCTGATGGAGCGTTCGAGCGATCTGTAGCGAGTCCGGTGGCGTTCGGGCGTGTGGAGTATCTTTGAGCATGACGCCCCTGATCGAGATCGACCGCCTTTCGCACACCTATGCCAACGGTGTGCAGGCCCTGCGCGATGTGTCGTTTTCCGTGAATACCGGAGAGTTTCTGGTCGTGATCGGACTCTCGGGCAGTGGCAAGTCCACACTCCTGCGCACGATCAACCGGTTGATCGAACCCACGCATGGATCCGTCCGCTTCGATGGGCGTGACGTGACGCACCTTACCGGCGAAGCCCTGAGAAAACACCGCGCTCAGATCGGCATGATCTTTCAGCACTTCAATCTGATCGACCGACACCGGGTGTTGAACAACGTGCTGTACGGAGCCTTGGGTCGGACCAGCACGATGCCGTCCATCCTGGGTCGATATACCGCCGAGCAGCGTGCCCGGGCCTATCGGAATCTGGACGTTGTCGGGATCGCGGATAAAGCCGAGAGCCGGGCCGATGCGTTGTCGGGTGGACAGCAGCAGCGGGTAGCCATCGCCCGCGCCCTGATGCAGGATCCTCGTCTGCTGCTGGCCGATGAGCCGGTTGCCAGCCTGGACCCGGCCACGTCGCACTCGGTGATGCAGTACCTGGAGCGGATCAACAAGGACCTGGGAATGACCGTGATCTGCAACCTGCATTTCCTCTCCCTGGTTCGGCAATACGCCACACGGGTGATCGCCCTCAAGGGTGGACAGCTGGTCTTTACTGGCACGCCGGAGGAGATCACCGACGAGTGGTTCCAGACCATCTATGGAGAAGATGCCCGGGAGGTGGAGATCCGATGAAGCTCCGCCAAACCCTGCTGGCCTCGATCCTCGATCTCTGTCTTGGAGCCTTCCTGCTCAGCTCTGTGTGGAGAGTGGTGCTGCCTGCACTGACCGATCTGCCGGCACCGCCGTTCGGACTGGTGGACGTGGCAGCCATGGTCCTTGCCGGATCGGCGCTGATCGTGATCGGACGGGCAACCGGCGGCAGTCTTGGTCGGGCCTTTGCCCGTGGTGCTCTGCCGGATCGCGCCATCGGACGTCGCGTGACCCTCCATCTGGGGTGGCTCACCTTCGTGGTGGCCGTCCTAACCGGCTGGATCGTGACGGAGATCTCGCCCATCGAGTTCTTCAGCGGTAACGGACTCAGCGGGGCCGGACGCATCTTCACTGCCTTGGCTACGCCAAACTTCGACATCATCGGTCTGGCACTCGAGGCCATGGTGGTAACGGTATTCACGGCCTTTATGGCCACCATCGTAGCCGTGCCCATCGCCTTTTTCCTCAGCTTTCCCGCGGCCCGGAACGTGATGTCGGGCTCGGCCACGGAACGCAGCATCTACACCGCCTTACGCGCCCTGCTGAACATCACGCGGTCTATGGAGCCGATCATCTGGGCCATCATCTTTTCTGTATGGGTCGGCATTGGTCCGTTTGCAGGAATGCTCGCACTGGTGGTGCACACCGTGGCGTCACTCGCAAAGCTCTATTCGGAACAGATCGAAGACGTGGACGAGGGGCCAATTGAAGCGATCTCAGCCACCGGCGCTAACCGATTGCAAGTGTTGTGGTTTGCCGTCGTGCCCCAGTGCCTGATCCCATTTCTGAGCTACACCATCTACCGGTGGGATATCAACGTCCGCATGGCTACCATCATCGGCTTTGTGGGAGGTGGCGGTATCGGTACGCTCTTGACGCAATACCAGGGATTGTCGAAGTTCCATGAAGTGGGCACCTTGGTGATCATCATTACCCTGGTGGTGTGGTTGCTGGATGTTGCCAGCGCCCGCGTTCGCGAAGCACTCAAGTAAGGGGCTCGTTATGTCTCGCATTCAACTGACCGTGGAGACGACCAAAAGCGTCGCCGAATGCCGTGCGTTCATCAACGACCAGATCCTGACGCGTCCCGAAGCCCAAATGCTGCTGAACGAAGCCGAGTGGATCGGCGATACGCTCCATGCCTCCGGCAGTCTGGGCTCCGGCACCATCGATCTGCTGCCCGGCAAGGTGGTGATCGACATCGAACTCTCCATGTTCGGCGCAGCCGCCAAAGGCCGCATCGAAGAAGCACTCAACGAGCAGTTCAATAAACTCCATTAGCCCATTCCCCATTCCCCATTCCCCATTCCCCATTCCCCATTCCCCATTACCCATCGGCATGTCCTTCGTTCACCTCCACAATCACACCTTCTACTCACTCCTCGACGCAGCGGCTTCGCCGGACCAGTTGCTCACAGCTGCCAAGGCCGATGGTCAGACCGCGCTGGCGATCACGGACCACGGCGTGATGTTCGGCTGTTTCGAGTTCTACAAGAAGGCCAAGAAGCATGGGGTGAAGCCCATTATCGGGTGCGAAGTGTATGTGGCCGTGCAGAAGCACACGGACAAGGAGCGGGTAGAGGCGGCGGGCAAGAAGCGCAACTATTATCACCTGGTGTTGCTGGCCAAGAACGAGACCGGCTATCGCAACCTGGTCAAGCTCACGTCCATTGGCCACACGCATGGCTTTTACTACAAGCCTCGGATCGACTGGGACCTGATCCGCGAACATCACGAAGGACTGATCGCCACGTCGGCCTGCCTTGCCGGACCGATCAACGCCCCAATGCTGGCCGGCGACATGGATACCGCCCGGGCGAACGCGATCATGCTCAAGGAGATCTTTGGCGACGATTTCTATGTGGAGCTACAGGACCACGGACTGCCCGAAGACCGGATCGTCCTCGAACAGGCACCGATCCTGGCCAAGGAGCTCGGTATCAAGATCGTGGTCTCCAATGATGCCCACTATGTGAGCAAGGAACATGCCGCCGCGCATAACGTGCTGCTGCATATCCAGAAGGACGCGTCCTTTGCCAAGGACACCGGCTTCGACCCGCGTCGGGATCTGCGGTATCGCGTACCGGAGATGTACTTGAAGACGCAGGACGACATGAAGAAACTCTTCAAGAAGTTCCCGGAAGGCATCGAGAGCACCGTGGAGATCGCCGAGAAGGTGGACCTGAAGATCCCAACGGATCTGCAGATGCCGCAGTTTCCGATCCCGGAAGAGAGCGATGCAACTACCCTGGAGGATTATCTCGAAGAACTCACCATGCAGGGACTCGAGGAGCGCTATCCGGTGCTGACCTCGGAGATCCTGGACCGCATCGGATTCGAGCTGAACGTGATCAAGAAGATGGGCTATGCCGGCTACTTCCTGATCGTGCAGGACTTCATTCGCGCCGCTCGAGACATGGGCATCCGTGTGGGTCCGGGAAGGGGCTCAGCAGCCGGTTCACTGGTGGCCTATGCCCTGAAGATCACCAACATCGACCCGCTGAAGTACGACCTGCTGTTCGAACGCTTTCTGAATCCGGATCGCGTTTCGATGCCCGATATCGATATCGACTTTTCCGACGACAAGCGGGAACTGGTGATCGACTACGTCAAGGCCAAGTATGGTGCCGACGCCGTGGCCCAGATCATCACCTTCGGTACCCTCTCGTCCCGCGCCGTTCTCAAGGACGTGGGCCGCGTCCTCGGGATCGATCTCAGCACGATCAACTCCATCACCGAAAAGATCCCGGTGATCATGGGCAAGGTGCACAAACTCAAGGATGCCCTCGAACTGCCCGAACTCAAATGGGTCAAAGACTCGTCCGATCCCAAGATCAAGGACCTGATCGAATTCTCCAGCGTACTCGAAGGCTTTGCCCGCAACTCCTCCCTGCATGCCGCCGGCGTGGTGATCGCCCCCGGACCGATCTCCGACTACGTGCCGGTGTATCAGACGCCGCAGACCGAACCGGCCACGCAGTACAACATGAAGGACCTCGAAGAGGCCGGATTGTTGAAGATGGACTTCCTGGGTCTGCGCACCCTCTCGATCATCGACAATGCCCTGGAGCTGATCCGTGCCAATCATGGCATCGAGCTCGACATGGATGCCATCGATTACGACGATCCGCTGACGTACGAGATGTTCGGCCGTGGTCAGACGCAGGCCATCTTCCAGTTCGAATCCGAGCCGATGCAGAATGCCCTGCGTCAACTCAAACCCGAGCGGCTCGAAGACCTGATCGCCATGAACGCGCTGTATCGTCCGGGCCCGATGGACAACATCCCGGACTTCATCGAGCGCAAACACGGCCGCAAGGAGATCACCTATCTCCATCCCAAGATGGAGCCCATCCTGAACAAGACGTACGGCATCATCGTGTATCAGGAACAGGTGATGCAGCTGGTGCAGCAGCTGGCCGGCTTCACGCTCTCCCAGGCCGACCTGATGCGCCGTGCCATGGGCAAGAAGGACTCTGCCCTCATGGAAGAGCAGCGCGCCTTGTTCGTGAAGGGGGCTCGTGATCATGCCGAGATCGACGAAGCTCTCGGTGGCGAGGTCTTCGACCTGATCCAGAAGTTCGCGTCGTATGGTTTTAACAAATCCCACTCAGCTGCCTACGCGTATCTGGCTTTCCAGACCGCGTGGCTAAAGGCCCACTACCCTGCTGAGTTCCTGGCGGCCAACATGACGGCCGAACTGAACGACCAATCCAAGATCGTGGCCCTGATCGAAGAGGCCAAGCGCTTCGGGATCACTGTGCTACCGCCGGATGTGAACCGCTCTCGCGCCACGTTCGTGGCCAAGGATACCGTGATCTATTTTGGTATGGCGGCCATCAAAGGCATTGGCATCGGCGCGGTCGAAGAGATCGTCAAAGCGCGCGAGTCAGCCCCCTTCGAGTCGATGTTCGATTTTGTGACCCGCGTCGATCAACGTACCGTCAAGAAGAATCTGATGGAAGCACTCGTGGCTTCCGGAGCATTCGATTCCTTGCGGCAAGGCCATCGAGCCCAGCTGTTCGCGGCCATTGAACCAGCGATCGAGTATGCTCGAAGGATCTCCGCCGGAGGTCCCACCAACATGGATTCGCTCTTTGGCGAAGAGGTCACCAAGCCCGTCGAGCCATCGCTGCCCGTTGTGGATCCCTGGCCGGAACGTGAGCGGCTCAAACGCGAACGCGATGTGCTCAGCTTCTATGTCTCCGGGCACCCGCTACAGGAGTACGCTCTGGCCGTGCAGTCGTTCTCGTCGATCAGCCTGGCCAACCCCGATCCGCAGAAGCACGAGTCGGTGGTGCGCCTGTGCGGCATCATCTCGGATATCCGACGTCGGCTGGACAAGCGCGACAATACGATCGCCTTCGTAAAGGTAGAACAGTACTCGGGGTCGTGTGAATGCGTGTTCTGGAGCGACAAGTATCGCGAGTACGAGAGTGTCCTGCAGCCGGACGAAGTACTGGTCTTTATTGGCCGCTGCGAGGTGAACGGACAGAATGTGAAGGTCTACGTCGACACGGTCCACACGCTCGCGCAGGCCGAAAAGCATCTGGCAAGGGGCTTTGTGGTCCGCCTGGATCCGGAGACGGTGTCCGACGGCGCCCTGCAGTCTCTCCGCGACCGCTGTAACACCGCCGAGGCTACGGGCTCGCTCACCTTCGTGGTGAACCGTCCCGACGGACGGGTCCAGTACACCACGATGGCCAAGATCCCGGCTACGGCGGAGACCCGGGACTTTCTTTGCACCACCTTCGGAGAACAGAACATTCTCCTGGATGTGGAAGGATAGCGCACGATGGAGCGCTTGATCAGTGCCGGCGGCGTGGTGGTGATCCTTGGCCTGGCATGGCTGTGGTCGTCGCACCGGAAGACCATTCCTTGGCGGACGATACTGTGGGGAATGGTCCTGCAGATCCTTCTGGCGGTCTTCGTGCTGCAAGTACCCGTTGGTACGCACCTGTTCCAGGCCGCAGGCGGCGCGGTAACATGGTTCCTTGGATTTGCCAACGAGGGTGCTCGTTTTCTCTTTGGCAACATTGCATCCAACGCCGATGAACATCGGACCCTGTTCGGCATGCAGTTCGCACTTACCATCATGCCGATCATCGTCTTCGTGTCTTCGGTCACCGCCGTGCTGTACCATGTGGGCATCGTGCAGCGCGTGGTGCGCGGTATGGCCTGGGTGATGCAACGAACGATGGGAACCACGGCCATCGAATCGCTCTCGGCAGCCGCCAACGTCTTCCTCGGGCAAACGGAAGCTCCGCTGATCGTGCGGCACTATCTTGGATCGGCCACGTCTTCGGAGATCTTCGCCATCATGGTGGGCGGCTTTGCCACCATCGCCGGCTCCATCATGGGAGTGTATATCGCGCTGGGCATTCCGGCTACCTATCTGATCGTGGCCAGCCTGATCGCCGCACCGGGTGGACTGGTGTTGGCAAAGCTGGCGGAGCCGTCGCCCCAGCAGGCTTCTACCGGCAGCGTCCGGGTAGACGATCCGATCCTACCGGCACAGAATCTGATGGATGCCCTTGCTCGGGGCGCGCTGGACGGATTCAAGATCTCCGTGAACGTGATCGTGGTCTTGCTGGCCTTTACGGCACTCGTGGCGCTGGTCGATGCCGTCCTGGGATGGTCTGCTGCTCAGTTCGCTGCCGGGGGCTGGCAAGGGGCTCCCCGCTCGCTGGATCAGATCCTGGGTGTGTTGTTCTACCCACTGGCGTGGATCACCGGTGTTCCTTCCAACGAAGTGTCCACACTCGCTTCCCTGCTAGGCGTCAAGCTGAGTCAGACCGAGTTTCTGGCGTATGAGAAGCTGGCAGATCTGATCGCCACTGGACAGCTCTCGCAACGCACGGTCACCATCGCCACGGTAGCCCTATGTGGCTTTGCCAACGTGATGTCCATCGGCATCCAGATCGGCGGCTTCGGGATCATGGTACCCGAAAAGCGCAGTGAAGTAGCGCGGCTGGCCTTCAAGGCCATGTGCATCGGGGCCCTGGCCAACCTACTGGCCGCCTGCGTGGTGGGCGTGGTGTTGTAGACGGAGAATGGGGAATGGGGAATGGGGAATGGGGTATGCACATAGATCGTTAGCGGTCACGCATGCGTTTCATGCGGTCCAGGATCATCTGCTGCAGCTCTTCCCGGAAGCGAGCTTCGAAGACCACGTACTGCGCATACTGTTGCGTGGTAAGCACTTTGCGGCTCTCGTCGAATCGGTCTTCGATCAGCTGTTCGATACCCCGGATCTTGTCGCGAAGGTCCTTGGTCAGGCGCTGGAGTTCCGCATCCGAGGCATCGTTGCCGATCGCCTTCTGCAGGTCGCGTGACGACCGGTCTACCGCTTCTTTCGCCGATTCGATCTTGTTCTCAAAGCTGTTGTACACGGCAAAGAACTTCTCCACCTGTTCCCCTTGCAGGTCCAGCACATCCAGCAGCTTCACCTTTCGAAGGTCCGAGATCCGCTCTCGCAATTTTTCCGGATTGGGTCCGCGATCCCGCTGGGCGAAACTCATGGAGGGCGTCAGGGCGATCATCAGCAACGCGAGTAGCACCGAGGTCGTGATACGGTTCTTCATGGTCAGAGTCCTTCGAACAATTGGTCAACATCGCGGTCCGACAACAGCAGCGGATCAGCATCGGCCGCCTCGCTCAGCAGATCCACGGACTCTGCTTCGACGAGTGATTCCATATAGGCGTCGGCCTCTTCTGCCGCCGACCACGATGCTGTTGTTGCCGCTTCGGATGCCGCGGCACCGGGATCAGCGGTAGCCAGATCCGGTTGCTGGAGTGGCATCAGGTAGAGTACCGTGGCTGCACCGATCGTGCCGAGGGCAACGGCCGTACGCCGCACCAGGATCCCCCGGCGCCGTTGTTGTTGCGCCTGTAGCACATTCACACTCAGATTGCGGATGGGCGGATCATACAGCGCCTGTTGGGCTGTATCGTCCACATGCGATTTGATCCGCTGCAGGATCTCCTCATCGGTCAGGTCATGCTTCTTCATGGTCGTTGTCTAGCCAGTGCTGGTAATACTCGCTTTCACGAACGTGGGCAGCGATCTTCTTGACCGCCCAATGGTAATTCGCTTTCAAGGCACCAACGCTGGTGCCAACCATCGCGCTGATCTCTTCGTACGACAGCTCGTCGAAATAACGCAGACAGAAGGTCTCGCGTTGTTTTGGTGGCAGCAAGGCGATCACATCCTGCAGGAAGCGCTCGAACTCGGATTGGACCGCCTGTTCGTCCGGATGCAGTTGCCGGGCCTGGACGTCGCGCTCGTGCTCGCCCTCGCCCACGGCGAAGAACGACAGGAATCGACGCTTTCTCTGCATCGAGATACAGGTGTTCACCGTGATCCGATACAGCCACGTTCGCAATGAGGCTCGAGGATCGAACCGATCGATGGACGAAAGGGCTTTGAGAAAGGTCTCCTGCGCCGCATCGCGGGCATCTTCCTGGTTCCGAAGGTGCCGCAGCGCCACGGCGTACACAAAGCGCTGATGCACGCGCACAAAGGCGGTTGCGGCCCGATCGCGCTCGCCGGCCCGAAAGGCCTCCAGGATCTGTCCGTCCGTTTCCAGGCTGATCACTGCGTGCATAGTGGATACCGTTCAAGATAACCCTGCACCAACGGACGCATCACGGAAAGGTTTAATGCCCTAGACGCGGGCAGCCAGCCACGTCCCCCGCCGGTGCACCAGCAGCGCTACGAAGGCGAAGACCACGTATCCTGCCAGGATCCCGTACCACACGCCTTGTGGACCCAATGCAAGGGCCTGCGATAGCACGTAGGACAGCGGCAGCTGCAGGCCCAGCAAACACCCCGCCGTGATCGCCATGCTGGTGAACGCCGCACCAGCGCCGCTGATCGTACGGACGGTCACCAGGCCGATGGCAAAGAAGATGTAGCCGAGCACGGTCACATGGAGATATCCCGTTGCAACATCGATCGTTTCCGGACTGCTGGTATACAGCTTCACGAAGGGCACACCAAAGAGCCACACGGCCACTGCCAGCACGCCCATCAGCAAAGCCCCCTGCTTCATGGCACTGCGGTGATAGGCGCGCACGCGATCCAGGTTGCCGGCTCCAAGGTTCTGGCCCGTGGCAACTTCCACCGAGACGCCTAGGGCGAACACGGACATGAACACCACCATGTCTACGTTCAATCCCAACGTGTATGCAGCTGTGACCGAAGTGCCAAAGCCCCCTACCAACACGAAAATGAGGGCACGGTTGACGCTCACGGAGAGCATCTGCAGCGATGATGGCAGCCCAAGACGCCCGATGCGCCACAGCAGGCCGAAGTCCGGACGAAAGCGATCAAAGCGTAGGCGCAGTGTGGTCTTTCCGGTGGTAACGGCCCACAGAGCCAGCACCGAACCGGAGATCTGCGAACACGCCGTTGCCAGACCGGCTCCGGCCAGCCCCATGCCATTCACGGGCCCAAGACCAAAGATCAGTACCGGCGCCAGGATCGCATTCAGTACGGTGGTCATGATCAAGACCACCATTGGAAAGACCGGATTGCCCGTCGAACGTACTACTGCAAACAGTTGAAAGTTTATCAGGTTAGCGGTAAATCCGATGTACAGGAACGACATGTACGAAAGGGCCATGGCCCCCACTTCCGGTTCCATGCGCATGATCGACGGGATCAGCGGCATGGCCAGGTACAGCACGCCGGTGATCGTGAGCGCGATGGAGGCCATAGCGCCAACGGCCTGTGCTGCCGTCCGACCGGCTTCCTCCAGATCTCGTTCACCGAACCGTCGGGCCACGATGATCCCCGTGCCTACGGCAAAGCCGCTGGCGAGCGTGAACACCAGAAACGTGATCTGGTCGCTGGCACCGATGGCGGCTATGGCAGCGTCGCCCAGTCGTGATGCGTAGTACCGATCGATCAGCGAATAGATCATGTTGACCAGAAAGCTGAAGGCCATTGGAATGGCGAACAGCCGCAAGGACCGATCAACGGGATCGTGGAGCAGGTCGACGGAGGAACGCTGGAAGGCGGACATGGCGATCGCTAGGTCAGAAAAAGCGGCAGATAACGATCTGGTCACATGAATGTTTCGTCACCATCAGGACGTAATGCTACCGCTAACTTTGAGTGAAGTTATGCTGAACATCAACGCCATCAATCTCGTGCTCTCGATCCTGGTGATCGTGTATGCCGGACGCGTGGGGTTCTTTGTTGTGGGCTTGCTCAAAGAGCGACGTCGATGGAGATCCAGCGAGGCAACACCACGGATCACCGTTGTGGTTCCAGCCCGCAACGAGGCTGACAATCTGGAACGCTGTATCCAGAGTCTGATGCAGGTGCACTATCCGCCCGATGCGATCCAGATGATCGTGGTGGACGACCGAAGTGAGGACGCCACACCGCAGATCCTGGATGCCCTGGCACAGCAGTATCCATCCATTCTGCCGTTGCACCGTACGGCAGCACAGGTCGATCCCAACCTCCGTGGCAAGCCGGGAGCGCTCCAATACGGTATCGATCATGCCGATGGCGAGTTGGTCCTGATGACCGATGCCGACTGTGCTGTTTCACCGGAGTGGGTACGCGGCATGGTGATGCAGTTCACCGATCCCGAGGTGGGACTGGTAGCCGGTCTGACGTCCATCCGATCAGAGGGCTTCCTGGATCGCGTGCAGGACGTGGAGTGGACCTATACGCAGGCCATGGCCGCCGGCGGAGTGGGTAATGGCATCCCCTTGGGTTGCTTTGGGAACAACCTTGCGGTCCGCCGATCGGCCTTTGATGCTGTAGGGGGCTATCGTTCGATCACGTTCAGTGTGACGGAGGACCTGGCACTGCAGGACGCGATCCATCGTGCCGGATGGCGCGTTCGTCACGCTATTCACATGAACACGTCGGTGATCACCCTACCGGCTGCAGACATCGGCGAGTACATCAAGCAGCGACACCGTTGGGTGCGCGGCGGCACGGCCTTGGGTTGGCGTGCCGCGGTATTTGTGGTGTCGTCACTGGCTTTGTGGTCCGGCATTGCTCTTTCGATCGTAACAGGTGCCACGGCGTGGCTGGTCGGCTTCGTGGTGATGCGGGTGCTGGGCGACGGAACCCTGATCGCCATGGCGGCTAGGGCAGTTGGCAGAGGCCGATTGATTCTGACGATCCCGCCCGCGATCCTGCTCTTGATGAGCACGGAACTCTTTCTTCCGATCCTTGCTCTGAAACGCAAGGTGGTCTGGAAGAACCAGGTGTTCCGGCCGTAGGTGACTGGTGCAGAGAATCCGTCTCTAGTCCCCGACGGCACTTCGCACCAGCTCCCATACAGAGATCCAGTGGTGCTTGCTCCGATCGGACAACGCTGCCTGGCAGACCGGGTTGAGTGAAACGTAGGCATCGGTTTCGCCCAGCTGGGCCAATTCTTCCAGCTCGGGTCGTACCGCAGCATCTACCAGTTTCGGGTGGCGCAAGCCGTGATCACCGGCCATGCCACAGCAACCTGCCGATGGCGGTACAGAGACACGATCGCTGACCGCACCAATCAAGCGCAGCAGTCGGGCGGTGTCTCCACTGGCAGCAACTCCGCAACCTGGGTGCACCACGACGTGAGCACGTTTCGCGTTGAACTGGAGACGCGGTAGGATCCACTCTTCCAGAAATTCCGTCGGCGTGAGCACGGTGCGTCCAAGCGCTGCGGCGTGTTCAACAAACGCGGCGCCACACGTGCTGACGTCGGTGACCAACGGCAGGTGCTCGGGAAGTGTTTCCAGTGTCCGTCGTGAAACGTCGAGGATCTCGGCGTGTGCCGTGGCCAGCCCCTTGCTCTCAAAGATCTGTCCGCAACACACGGAACCAGAGTCGACCTGGTGCAGCGAGAGACCCGCCATGTGTGCGAGTACACGGACGTGATCGCTGAGGGCCTGTCCTCTGTTGTCAGTGCCGAACCAACGACTTGGACAGGCAGGTGCGTAGAGCACATCCGGCGATTCCGAGGTCACGTGAGGTGTCGTGTCTGGTCTGCCAAGGGGCTTGGGCCATCGTGGCAGCATGCGTGCGGTGGTAGCACCGAGGCGGGCCACGGCATCCAGGACCTGAGGGTGACGGGCAGCTGCGGCGGCCAGGGCTTCAGTCACCGTTCCGGTGTTGGCTGCTCGATGGACCTTGACCAGATCGGCCGTGTTGATGTTCACCGGACAAGCCGTAGCGCACATCCCGTCGGCGGCACATGAGTCATCCATGTAGTATTGCCCGGTTGAGCCCTCGACTTCGCGCCGGACACTGTTCGGTAGATCAGCTTGCAGTTCTCGCTGGAGAACGATCCTCTGCCGCGGTGTGAGCGTGATCGCACGTGTGGGGCAAACATGTTCGCAGAAACCGCATTCGATGCAGGCGTTCACGGATGCATCGATCACGGGCACCGGCTTGAGATGTTTGACGTGGATCTGCGGGTCCGTGCTGACGAGGACATCCGGATTGAGGATGCCGTGTGGATCACAGAGGGTCTTCAACCGTTGCATGAGCTCGAAGGCGGTTCTCCCCCATTCCTGCTCCACGTACGGCGCCATGTTCCGTCCCGTACCGTGCTCGGCCTTGAGCGAGCCTCCATAGGTGTCAACCACGATCTGGGCGATGCGGTCCATGAACCGGAGATAGCGATCGACCTCGCCGGGCTGGGCAAAGTCCTGGTTGATCACAAAGTGGATGTTCCCATCCTTGGCGTGGCCAAAGATGATGGCGTCGTCGAATCCGTGCTGTGTGAAGGCGGCCTGAACATCGCGCACAAGGTCCGCCAGATGCTCCGGCGGAACGGCAATGTCTTCGTTGATCATCGTTGAGCCCGAGGGCCGTAGTGCGCCGACGGACGGCATGAGACCCTTGCGCAAGCGCCACAACTGATCCCGATGTTCGGCCTGCGTGACCCAGTCTCCCGGCAGATCCGGACGCTGGCCATGGAACTCGACAAGCAACGCCGCACGACCGGGCTGATACACGCGATACGGCTCGGGAGTGTGCGGAAGCGACGAGAAGGAGCGGATGGAGGCGTCGTCCATGATCTCTACGGCCGCTGCCCCTGCGTCTCTCCACTGGTCGACGGTCGCGCAAGCATCGTCGATGGAGTCATAAACGAACAATGCCGTGTACTTGTCTCGTGGATCATCGACCGTGTTGTACACCACATGCTCGATGAACCCCAGCGTGCCTTCACTTCCCACCATCAGTCGGCCAAGGATCCTGGCCGGTTCGTCTTCGTCGAGAAAGGCGTTCAGCGAATACCCCATCGTGTTCTTGATACGGTACTTTCGGCGGATCCGTTCGGTAAGGTCCTGATCGCTTCGGATCTGGTCGCGGAGGGTGGCAAGACCATCATGCAGGTCTGGTCGGGTCTCTTGGAGGAGCCTGTCGCAGGCCGGATCCGATGTGTCGACGGTGGTACCGTCGGCTAGCATGAATCGGATCGACGCCATGGTGTGGTAGGTATTCTGTGCCGTTCCGCAGCACATGCCCGAGGCGTTGTTCGCAACGATCCCGCCGATCATGGCCGCATTGATCGATGCCGGATCCGGTCCAAGTTTTCGGCCATAGCGTGCCAGGTAGGCATTGACTCGACCACCAGTGATACCGGGCTGGACGCGTACCTGAGCCCCCTGATCCAGGATCTCGATACGATTCCAGTGACGCGACAGGTCAACAAGGATACCGTCGGTGATGGCCTGTCCGGAGAGGCTGGTTCCTGCGGCACGGAAGGTCAGATGCAACCCTATGTCTCGGCAGGCCTGCAGAATGGTCTTCACATCGCCGGCATGTCGCGGCCAGGCTACGGCTTTGGGAACGAGTCGGTACAGTGATGCATCACGCGATCTCGCGAGTCGGTCGACCCACGAGGTCGAGATCCACTCGGGTTCGCAGTACCGAAGGAACGCGCTGATGGAAGCGTCTGCCATGACTCAATGTACGGCAAGGGTGCCCGATGGTCAGACCTGGAAGACGCCGGTCTTGAACTCGGGCAGGGCGCCCTGATGGCTGGCTACGGCAATGCCACGGGAGATCACCGCTCGCGTCTCGGTTGGGGCGATGATGCCATCCACCCACAGCCGTGAAGCCGCATGCATTGGCGTTGTGGTGTCGTCGTACCGCTTCTGGATCTCGGCGAGCATCTCCTTTTGTCGGTCCTCGGAGATGGTCTCACCCTGTTTCTCAAGCTGGGCGATCTTGATGGTGAGCAGCGTCTTGGCGGCCTGGGCTCCGCCCATCACGGCGATCTGCGCCGTTGGCCAGGCAAAGATGAAACGTGGGTCGTAGGCCTTTCCACACATGGCATAGTTGCCGGCGCCGTACGAGTTCCCCATGATGATCGTGAACTTGGGTACCACGCTGTTGGCCACGGCATTGACCATCTTGGCGCCGTCCTTGATGATGCCTCCCTGTTCGGATCGGGTGCCCACCATAAAGCCGGTCACATCCTGCAGGAACACCAGGGGGATGCCCCGCTGATTGCAGTTCAGTATGAACCGTGCTGCCTTGTCGGCTGAGTCGGAGTAGATCACGCCACCGACCTGCATTTCGCCCTTGCCGCTGCGGACGATCTCGCGATTGTTGGCCACGATGCCCACGGCCCAACCGTCGATCCGGCCGTATCCGCAGATGATCGTACCACCATAGCCGGCCTTGTATTCGTCAAACTCTGACGCATCGAGCAACCGTGCGAGCACTTCGCGGGTGTTGTAGGGTTTGGACCGCTCGGCGGGCATGATGCCCCAGAGCTCTTCTTCGTCATACAACGGAGCACGCGATTCCGTCCGCGAGAAGAGCTGCTTGCGTCCCTTGCTCGGTGCGAACTTGTCGACCAGGGAGCGGATCGTGGCAAGGGCCTCTTCGTCGCTGTCGACCTTGTAATCCACCACGCCGCTCACCGTGCTGTGCATCGTGGCACCGCCAAGGGGTTCGATCTCGGTGCGTTCACCAATGGCGGCTTCAACCAGTGCCGGGCCGGCCAGGAAGACCGATCCGGTGCCGTTCACGATCAGGGCTTCGTCGCTCATGATGGGCAGATAGGCACCACCGGCCACACACGGTCCCATGATCGCCGCGATCTGAGGGATCCCCATGGCGCTCATCACGGCGTTGTTGCGGAACTGTCGTCCGAAGTGCTCCTTGTCCGGAAAGATCTCGTCCTGCATCGGCAGATACACGCCGGCAGAGTCTACCAGATAGATGATCGGAAGGTGATTCTCGATCGCGATCTCCTGGGCCCGCATGTTCTTCTTGGCCGTCATCGGGAACCACGCGCCGGCCTTAACGGTGGCGTCGTTGGCTACGATCATGCACTCACGGTCGTGGATCAGTCCGATCCCGCAGACCACACCGGCCGATGGAGCTCCGCCTTCCGGCTCATACATTCCCTCGGCCGTGAACAGACCGATCTCGAGGAACGTGGAATCGGCATCGATCAACTGCTCGATGCGCTCCCGTGCCGTGAGTTTGCCTTTGGCCTTGTGGCGTTCGATGGCCCGCTTGCCGCCTCCCAGGCGTATCCGGTCTCCCACACCGTCGAGTTTGCGCATCACCTGCTGGTTCGCGTCGGCATTAGCCTCGAACGTGAGGTCTCGGGAGATCGACGTACCGATGATGGTGGCCATGGCGTGAGGTCAATAATTGATCGGATACGAAAAAGGCGTCCCGAGGGACGCCTGAGGGCTTTCGTTCGTGTCGGCGTCAGTTCCCTTGCGGTTGCGCTGCCGGCGGCTGATTCGTGGGTGCGGCCTGCGGAGCCGGACTGGGCGTTCCCGTCGGCAGCGGAGCCGTCGGAAGTTCCTGCCCCTGTGTTACCGGCGCGCGTTCACCCGTTGTTCCGTCAGACAGGAAGACCTTGTTCACCACCACGGCCATCAGCATGATCGCGGCCAACAGGCCCATCGTCATGTTCTGCAGCACGTTGCGCGATTGTCGCACGCCGAACAGGTTCATTGCCTGACCACCCAGGCCACCCATGCCGGAGATCATCTCGGCTTTGCCGGGTTGGATCAAGATCACCAGGATCAACAGGATCGAGGCGAAAACGCTCAAAAGAATCAGTAGAGTTTCCATAGACATCAAAGATACGGCAGATCACGGCTTGGTGCAACCGATACCCAGGCAAAGGGGGCGCGAGGTGTCCAGGCCCGGTGTAGTTCCCAGGTAGGCCAGAAACGTGTCATATCGCAGGGTCTTTTCCCGATAGTGATCGGACAGCTCCCCGATATCGCCGTAGCTGTACAACCACCAGAAGTATTCATCCAGCCACCCGTCCTCGAGCAGCTTGGCATGGTAGCTGAGCAGGTCGTTCGGATAGGCCTTCAGGTAACCGGCCGAGATCCATCCGCGGATAAAGGTCACCCGCAGGTCTACGAGTTCTTTGATCGAGAGGCGCTGCCTGATGCCGGCTTCGGGGATAAGGGGCTGGCTGGACGTTGCCACGGTGAACTCGAACGCCGTGGCGAAGTTCATGGTGGCCGGACCGTAGGGCGACGGCTCGTTGAGCGTGGCTTCGCTGCAGAAATTGATGGGATCGTCCGGATGTCCCAGACTGATCGCCTTGTTCCAGGTGGTGAACAACAACGACGAGATCTCCTTGGTGCGCTCCGTGTTGGTTTCCAGGTTCACGAAGGCCTCGCCATAGAGCACGGCCCAGAGTTTGTCCGGTGTAGCGGCAAGCCCCTTGCAGATCCAGTAATAGTTGGTGGCAAAGCGGGGTTCGACCTTTGTGCCCTTTACCCACCACTGCAGAGCTGTTGGTACGTCTCGACGAAGAAATGCAGCCGCCCCGAGTTCGTAGTGCAGACGTCCGGAGCCCGGCCAGGCCTCAAGGCCCGCCTCGTATACCCGACGCGAGGCGGCGGTGTCCTCGAGATAGTCATAGCAGTTCCCCAGCAACTGATATCCCCGGTCGAACAGCGTGGTGTCCTGATAGATGGGCGTGAGAACGTCCACGGCATCCTGATACCGCTCGGCCATCACCAGGCAGACCGCCCGTTCGTAGCGGTACGGAGTAAAGTCCGGGATCGCGGCGATGACTCGGTCCCAGGCGGCAATGGCCTGATCGGGCAGGCGGCGGTCCATAAAGTCGACCGCTGCGCGGACATCCTTCTGGACCTGTGCGGTATCGACCTGCGCCGTCAGCTCGATCGGCAACAGCAACAGCAACGGCGTAGACAGGGCGGACAGGATCTTCATGGACACTTCTTTGTTCACGATTTCGTTGATTGCCGAATGAACAGAACTGCAAAATACCTCCTAACGATCCTGACGGCCATTCAGTGCGTGTCGGCCCGATCCAACAGCACCGAGGAACACACCTTGCTGTGGCGCATCGAGTCCCCCAACGGCGGCGTCAGCCACCTCTTCGGAACCATTCACCTGCCCGATAGCACGGTGTTCCGTCAGCGCGATACGGTTTTGCAGCTGCTTGATGCCTCCACGACCTTCTTTGGCGAGCTGGATCTGGACTCTGCGGCCTCTCCCCTGCTGGCCCTCAAGATGATGCTTCCGAAGGGAACGACGCTGGCCTCCTATTTCACGGCTGACGAAGTCGAGGAGATCAGAGCGGCTCTCCGTGAGCGTCTGGGCCCTATGGCAGCCATGGCCGAACGTATGAAGCCGGCCGCCATTCTTGGGATGATGATGATGGATGGCACAGAGGCCACGGCTCCTATGTCGATCGACCAGTTTCTGTGGGAACGTGCCGGCAGCGGCGGACTGAGCCGGTACGGGCTCGAGCGCTTGGATGAGCAGATCGCCGTTCTGGATTCCATGCCCGCACGACTATTGCTCGAAGCGATCCGGGAACCGGAGTCCGAGGATTCGGTGATGTTCGAGCTGATCCGTGCCTATGCCGAAGAGGATGTACCGGCGATCGCACGACTGGTGGACTCCCTTTCGGCCGTGGAGTCGTTCATGCAACGCTTGAACGACGATCGCAATGTGCAGATGGTACGCCGACTGCACGAGCCGCTTCGGCGCGGCAACACCTTCATTGCCGTTGGTGCAGCACATCTTGCCGGCGAACAGGGCCTGGTCTCTGCGCTGCGCAGAGAGGGCTATCAGGTGCGGCCGGTGTTGGGTGGCAGGCGCATCCAATGGCTTGCTGTGCCTGCCGGAGATCCGGGCGAAGAGCGCTAGCGATCCGGGAACGTCTGGCGGATCATGCGATAGAGGTTGCACTGAGCTTCGACGGTCAGCTCGATCGGTCGTGCATAGCCCCCTCCCAGCGCGACCATCACGGGGATACCTCGGTCGCGGCATCCCTGGAGCACCAAGCGATCTCGCTCGGCTAAGCCGTCAAAGGTGAGATGCAACCGACCTAGGGCATCATGCACAAGCGGATCGACTCCGGCGATGTAGAACACCAGGTCGGGCATGCGGTCGAGCACCTGAGGGAGGTAGGTCTGCAACACATCAAGGTAGGCGGCGTCGGTCGTACCATCGGGGAGGTCGATGTCGATTGTAGACGGTACCTTGCGGAATGGATAGTTCCGCTCGCCGTGCATCGAGAAGATGGTCACATCTGGACGTTCACCCAGGATCTCGGAGTTCCCGTTGCCCTGGTGCACATCCAGGTCGATGATCGCTACGGAACGCACGCGTCCATCAGCGAGAACCTTGAGCGTGCTGATGGCGACGTCGTTGAACACGCAGTAGCCTTCGCCGGCATCGCGCATCGCATGGTGCGTGCCCCCTGCGAGATTGCCGGAGATACCATCGATCAGGGCAGCCTCCGTGGCGTTCAGGCATCCACTCACGGTGGCCAGCGAGCGTGTCACGAGTGATGGACTCCAGGGAAATCCGATCCGGCGGATCTCCAGCGGATCCAGCGTTCCGTTCACAACACCGTGCACATATCGTTCAGTGTGTGCCCGTAGCACCTCCTCCACAGAGGCAAGGCCGGGATCGAACAGCTCGTGTGCACCAACGATGTCCCGATCAACGAGAGCTTCGCGAAGCATCCGGTACTTGGCCATCGGGAACCGGTGTCCCTCCGGCAGATCGATCGTGTAGTGGTCGGAGTAGAAGACCCTCACGGTCAATCGAGTCTGAACTGGACCGGAACGCGCACGAATGTGGCGATGGGTTGGCCATCGGCCAGGGCCGGCGTGAACGGCGTCATCAACACGGCCATGGCCGCCGCTGCATTCAGCATGGGATGGTCGCTGGAGGCGATCTGCACGGCTTCGGTCTGACCGCTCGCACCGATCCGCGCGCTCACGATCACCTTGCCGGAGATGCCTTGCGCCTTGGCTTCCGGAGGATAGTTGATCATGGCCTTGAAGCGTTCCAGATCCATTTCCGGCTGCCGCTCCACGGGCAACATCTCGTCCTCGCCGTTCACGTTCATCGGTGCTCCCGTGAGCATCAGATTCCAGATCGGTGTCGGTGTGGCCACCGCTTCGCTGAACAGGATCACGGAACGTCCTTCTACGAACTGCTGCGGTAGACGACCGATCTCGCTCAATGGGATCAGGGTCGCCCCCATTTCGGGCCGCACGTGCTGCGGCATGTTCGACATCGGATGGACCAACGTGTCCAAGGATGGCGAGCCCCCTACCGGAATCGGGATCAGTGCCACGTGGGTCTGAGAATGTCCCAGCCCAGTGGCCAGCAGGAATACCGCTACAACAATGCTGACCGAGTACTGTAGCATGACAACCCTTTTGTAACACATGGTGAGAACTGGCGCATCGACAGCCGATCTGCTGTTTTGGTTACGGCGAAGAACCGGATATGAGTTAGAACGCTTCGCCGACGCTGAAGTAGATCGCCGGCTGACGGTCATCACTCCAGCCAATATCCACATTCAGACTGGTGCGGGAATACTTCTGTGCCATCAGGCGCAGGCCGATACCCGCCGCAGGGCGAATGCGGAACATCAGGTCTTCTCCGGCCACGGTCTGACCATCAATGACCACCGCAGGTCGAGACGCCGATGTGAGGCTACCAAAGATCACACCTCCAAGCAGTCCATCTTCGGAGATCGGAAAACGGTACTCTGTTTCAAGGTAGAACAGCTGAGGACCACGGAAGCGTCCCTGGAGGTATCCCCGCCCGGAGCGGCCACTGAAATCGTAACCGATCGCCGGTAGGTCCAGGTACGGCACGTTGCCGTGCACAACGCCGTGGTAGAACGACCAGAAGGCCAGCAGATGTCTTGGGAACAGGATGTCCAGCGGATAGAATCCGCGGTATTCTGCCCAGAGAATTCCAGACGACTGGTCGGATCCAAGCCAGGTACGATTTTCGCGGTAGCCAAGGCGCGCATACTGCCCATGAAACGCCGAGATCGGACTGTCGCGTCCATCATAGCTGAGTTCGAGCGCAAAACCCGCCAAGGTGTAGGCGGAACTGTCGAAGCCATAGTATCGGCTATAGGCTTGATGCGACGTGGGCCGGATGAGAGAATCCGTGAACAGTCCTGAGGTATCTACGATGCGAAAATGCCGGTCATACATGAATCCCAGGCCAACGTAGAACGGCGAAGCCACTTCGAAGAGCAGATTCTGGTGCAGCCGCAGATACCGGA
Organism: bacterium; assembly: GCA_024711065.1. Lineage (GTDB taxonomy): Bacteria > Bacteroidota > Ignavibacteria > Kapaibacteriales > Kapaibacteriaceae > OLB6. The sequence goes on along the minus strand of JANJTN010000076.1, from coordinate 1,335 downwards.
ACGTCATCGGCTGTTCCCCCGGCATGGGTTCGGTGGGGATCCCACCGATGTTCCATCCGCCCGACAACGGCGATCCCTCCGGAGCACTGGTTCCCAGGCCGTAGGTGGACTGTGAGAACACGTAGTATCGCCAGTCCGTGTTCACGAACATGTCGTTATTCGACGTAGCCGCCGTGGTCTGCGTACTGATGATCAGCTGATCCTTGGTGGTGATCGTAGCTGATCCCTGGGTGGTCGACACACGCGTGTCCTGCCGATTGCCCAGATAGTATCCGGCCTGACCTCCGACGCCAAGAATGAGGCCGTTGTTCGGATTGGCCGCGATCACCGGGATCAGGATCAAGGACATGGGCGGCGTCCTGGTAGACGTGCTGTCCGCCAGCTCCGCCTTGAGTGCAGAGTCCTCTGCTTCAGAGCGTAGTCCTATCAGGTCGTACACGTCTCGCGTGGCGCCATAGTCCTGTAGAAATCGTCGGTCCGCACCCGAAGGAAACGGCTGCGGCTGTGCTGTTGCTACCTCGTTTGCCAACAATAGGGCAAGTGCGACGGCACCAACCGCTGCTGCGATCCGGATCGTTACTCTACGAATGGACATGCGACCGCAGCCCCGCTGCTCTTGACCTCGAGCTTTGGCGTAAGCGAAGCACATTCCGGGCGGGCGATCGGACACCGGGTTCGGAAGCCGCAGCCGGAGGGTTTGCTCAACGGCGTCGGAATGTCGCCCTGCAGAACGATGCGCTGCTTGTGTTTGGCAGCCGGATCCGGTTCCGGCACGGCCGAGATCAAGGCCTTGGAGTACGGATGCGTCGGGTTGAAATACACCTGATCGGCGGTGCCGAGCTCCACGATGTTCCCGAGGTACATCACCGCAATGCGCTGCGAAATGTGATAGACCACGGACAGGTCGTGGGCGATGAACAGGTACGAGATGCCGAACTCGTTGCGCAGGTCGTCCATCAGGTTGATCACCTGTGCCTGCACCGACACGTCCAGAGCCGACACCGGCTCGTCGCACACGATCAGTGCCGGGTTCGTAGCCAGCGCACGGGCGATCCCGATCCTCTGTCGCTGTCCGCCGGAGAATTCATGCGGGAAGCGTCCGGCATACTCGGGTTGCAGACCGACCTTGTCCAACAGCCACAGCACCCGATCATCGATCTCCTTCTTGGACATCTCGGGATGATGAATGCTAAGGGGCTCGCCAACGATCTGACGCACAGACAAGCGGGAGTTCAGCGACGAGTATGGATCCTGAAAGATCATCTGGATCTCGGACCGGTACGGCAACATCTCGTGCTTCGACAGGTTCAGCAGATCCGTGGACGTTCCCTTGGC
>JANJTN010000002.1 GCA_024711065.1 bacterium | reverse complement strand
AGAGTGTGCGAAGCTCCTTCTGCAGCGACAGCAGCGAAGCCTCCTTGCATGTAGGCATGTACCAACTCATGATGCCTCCGGCGGTGTGCCGAACCAGTTCTTCTCCAGGCATCCGCGGAGCTTCAGTCGAGCTCGGTGCAGAATCACCCAGAGGTTGGACGGAGTGATGTCGAATTCCTGACAGATCTCCTCAGCTTCGAATCCGTCGACTTCCTTGGCAAGGAAGATCAATCGCTGTCGCTCGTTCAGGTTGCCCAGACACAGGTCGAAGACCTCCTGAAAGTCCTGCCGGTCCACATCCGTCATCGCGTCGGCAGGCCAGGGCCTGGCGCGGTACTCGGGCGCCCAGTGGCCGTCTTCGCGGAAGTTGTCCTCGCCCAGGTCTTCAACGTCGGTAAAGGTCCGCTGCCGCGTCTGACGCCGCCGTACCAGATCGATGATCCGGCTCTTGAGGATCATGTAGAGCCAGTTGCGTTCGGAGAGGTCCCCCCGAAACGAATCACGGGTCCGCCACGCCGTCAGAAAGGTCTCCTGCACCACATCCTCAGCATCGTCTTCGTTGCGTAGACGCTGCATGGCGAATCGGAAGAGCTCGCGAGAATAGCGCTCCACCCATTCCGTGGGCTCTAACACGGTCTCGTTGTGCAATGCCAAGCCCCTTACCGTCCAAGGATGGTTCGTGGAAGCATGATCACGGTGGGCCCCATGCTATAGGGGGCGATCTCGTAGGCGTTGTAATGCAGGATCACGGAGTCGGGTGTGATGCCGATGTTCTCCGGGAGCCTGAACTGATTGTCGTTGAACCAGAATCCTTTGGCCGAATAGTCGTTGTCGTTGGCATCCATGCCCACCTCGCTCTTGAACGCAGCCTCGGCGGCGCGCTGGAAGCTCACGGAGTCTCGTGCCAACTGCCGGGAAGAGATCGGCTCGCCGGTGGTCGCGTCGGCCACAACGTAGGAGACCTGCAGATTGGGGTGTGCGCCACCCAGGTAGCTGTAGGTGGAGAGGTAGATGCACACGAGTGAATCGATGGTTTCGATGGTGCCCGTCCCCTCCACGGTCCAGATCTGTTCGCTGAGCGGGAAGTCCTGCTTGAAGCTCACAAAGTCGCTCACCACCAACTGTGCGGCAGCTCGAACATCCGGAACGGCAGCGGGATCTGTTTCGCCACTGCCGAGTTGTTCGGCAAAGAAGGCATAGATCCGGCGATTGATGCGATCGGCAACGCCGGTGCGCCCACCCACCAGCACCGGGAAGCGAATGTCTACGCCGCCACATTCCAGCAACTGGCCCTCGCAGTCCGACATCTTGATCACGATGGAAGAGTCGCTATACGACAGCACCGGCACCTCCACGGGAGTGGATTCGTCCACGGTGCACGAGGAAACGAGGGCGATCAGGACAGCGCCGGCAAGCGCCGCCCGCTGGTGGCGTGTCATTACTTCACCAGCATCATCGGCTTGGTGGCCGTGTAGCCCGGAGCCGTGAGCACGTAGTAGTACAACGCGTTCGACATGTTGTGGTCGCGCGTGTTGATCGACACACTGTGCTCACCAGCCGGCAGAACATCGTTCACCAGTGTGGCCACAACGTTGCCGTTCAGGTCGACCACTTTCAGCGTTACAGGAGCAGCTGCGCCGGTCACGAATTCGATCTTGGCCTGGTCGGTCACCGGGTTCGGCTGGCATTCGCGCAGTGCATATCCGCCCTCGGCGATCTCGTGCAGGCGTCCGGCCACGGCATCATCGCTGGTGGTGATCTCGGTATTCACCTGAAAGCCACGCTCTTCAACGATCACGTGCATGGGCTTGCTCATCACCGAGGCGCAGGGACTGGAGAGCTCAACGGTATACACACCGGCCAGGTCGGCCGAAGCGATCGGATACGCGAGTTCCTGCGACGTTGCGCCGGGGATCTCCACGCCGTCCTTGAACCACTTGATGGTGAAGTAGCTCACGTCCTGATCCTTGTTCACCGTCAGCAGGAACGGAGCACCTTCGGGCATCCGCTTGATGAGCAGATCCGTGGCGCCATCCACCTGGGCTGTTCTCGGTGCCGGAATGATGCGCACAACCTGACCGGCCATCAGCGTGGAGGCCGTAAGAACAAGGAGCACAAGAGGTAGGATGCGGCGGAACATAGCGTGTCCAGTATGGGATTCTACAATGCCTCGAATATAGCAAGTTTGTGTCGTGCGCATCTTCATCACAGCCGGTGATCCCTCGGCCGACGCCCATGCGGCGCGCCTGATGGCGTCCATCCGCCGCCGTATCCCGGACGTCCTGTTCGAAGGCTTCGGCGGCACGGCCATGGAAATGGAAGGACTGCGCACGGTTGCCCACATGAAGGACCTGGCTGTGACCGGGTTCTGGGAGGTGGCCAAACGGTATGGCTACTTCCGCGATCTGCTCACACGCTGCGACGATCTCCTGGCACGCCGAAAGCCTGATCTGTACCTGCCGATCGACTATCCGGGATTCAACCTGCGACTGGCCGCAAAGGCCCGTCGGCGGAACATTCCCGTTGCTTGGTACATCGCACCGCAGCTCTGGGCATGGGGCAAGGACCGTGCCAAAAAGCTGGCTGAAGCGGTTACCACACTGTTAGTGGTGTTTCCCTTCGAAGTGGAGTTCTTTCGCTCCTTCGGGATCGACGCTCATCACGTCGGCCACCCGCTTCTTGATCAGGTGGCTGCCATGCCTTCGATGGAAAGGGGCTCGTCGGTGCTGTTCCTACCGGGCTCCCGGCACCACGAGGTCTACCGACACGTGCCCCTTCTGTGTGGCACGATCGAGCAGTTGCATCGGCACGGTATCACCGACCTGCTCGTGGCACAGGCGCGATCCGTGCCCACCGCGGATCTGCAGCCTCTGCTGGATCTCGGAGCCCGCGTGGTTGCTGATAGTCGGATGGCCATGGCCACGTCGGCAGCAGGACTGATCAAGGCGGGGACCTCCACCCTCGAAGCCGCTGTGCTGGGTCTGCCGTCGGCTACGTTTTACCGTACCTCGTGGATGTCGTACCACCTGAGTAAGCGTCTGGTGACGGTGAATTCTGTGACCATGGCCAATCTGCTGTTGCAGCAGAACGTGATCCACGAATACCTGCAGCACGCTGCTACGCCGCAAGCGCTGGCCGCCGAAGTGCTGGATCTGTTGGGCAATGAAGAACGCCGTCAGGTTCTCGCCGCCGCATCGGAACAGGTGCGCCAGATCCTCGGAGGTCCGGGAGCCAGCGAACGGGCAGCGGATCTGATCGCCGAGAGGTTCGGATGAAGGCGCGCCTGGCCTCCCTGTTGCTCCGGATCCTTGCGTCGACCTGGCGCATGCAGGTATCCGGTCCGCTGCTGCCCGATCGCGGCGTGGTGGCCTTTTGGCATGGCGAGATGCTGCCGGTGTGGGCCTTCTGCCGTCACCGACGTCCAACCGCGCTGGTCAGCGCCAGTGCCGACGGAGCCCTGCTGGCCCAACTGCTGACGGACTGGTCGTACCGCGTGATCCGCGGATCATCATCGCAGGGCGGCAGCGAAGCTCTCGCGTCCATGACCGAGGCCGCTGCGCACGGGTTGGTACTGGTTACGCCTGATGGTCCCCGCGGACCCCGTCATGAGGTCAAACCAGGCGCTGTGGTGGCTGCCCACCGTGCCGGCGTTCCGGTGATCCCGGTGCGCGCACGCAATGGGTGGAGCACGGTCTTTGAGAAGTCCTGGGATCGCTTTGAACTGCCGCTGCCATTCGCTCGTGTGCGGCTCACGTTCGGCGAGCCCCTTACCATCGCGCCTGATGCCGACCGCGAGGATGTGGACGCCTCGATCCGCCATCTGCAACATCACCTCGATCAGATGGGAGGGGGCTGATGCTGGGATCGCTGTCGCGTCTGTTCGGAGTGGTCGTCGACCGCCGCAACCGGCGGTTCGACGAGGGCCGCCGAGCCATCGTGCGGGTCGATCGTCCGGTGATCAGTGTGGGCAACCTTACGGTGGGAGGGACCGGCAAGACGCCCGTGGTGCAGATGATCTCCCGCATGCTGCAGGATCTGCGCCTGCGTCCGGCGGTGGTGCTGCGAGGCTATCGCCGGTCAAGCCGGGGGCTGCTGGTGGTGCACGACGGACATCGGGTGCTGGCCTCGGCCCGCGAGGCCGGTGATGAAGCGCTCTTGCATGCCCGCGTCCTTGACGTGCCGGTGGTGGTGGCCGAGAGCAAGGTGGACGCAGCCGTGCATGCGGCCGGGTTCCTTCCGTGCGACGTGATCATCGTTGACGACGGATTCCAGCATCGCGCACTGCATCGGGATGTGGACGTGGTCCTGGTGGACCGTGCTACGCTGGACGATCCACGGCTGCTGCCGGCTGGACGTCTACGCGAGCCCCTTGCCAACCTTTACCGTGCCGATGTGGTGCTGCTGACCGGCGGCGACGTGCAGGAACACGAGGTGCGTCCGTACCTTGCCCCGGACGCCGTGGTGGGTCGGATCCAGGTGGTGGCTCATGTTCCCGAGCTGGCCGGACGTTCGGTGGTCACGATGTGCGGTATTGCCAACCCGGAGCGCTTCGAACGAACCGTGCGTGGGTGCGGGGCCGACGTGGTGGCTTCCATCACCTTCAAGGATCACCACGCCTATGTCCGGTCGGACATTGAGCGCGTGCTCCGCACGGCGCAGCACCATCAGGTGGCTGTGGTGACCACGGAAAAGGATCGCGTGAAACTGGACCAGGCCCTGGAACTGTTCACACAGGCCAACGTGGAACTGATCGTGTTGTCCATCGAAGCGCGGTTAGTGGACGGTGCCGAAGCCGTTGAAACACTCATCATCTCAAGGATCCCTCGTGAAGATCGCCATCTCGAAAGCCGCCGGGAATGACCGGTATGACAAGTACGCCGTATGGCTCCATGCCGTTGACCCAACGGTTGAGATCGTCGATCTGGATGGACTTACCGCGGATGCCGCCGTGGAGCGTCTGCACGATGTTGCCGGCGTGATCCTTTCCGGCGGAGACGATGTAGATCCCGATCTCTACGGTCAGCCCGAGAAACGCGAAGCCTGTGGCGACATCGATCTGGTGCGCGACGAAATGGAACTGGCCGTGGCGCGCGGTGCCGTGGAACGCAACATTCCCGTGTTGGGCATCTGCAAAGGGATGCAGATCCTGAATGTGGCCTTCGGTGGTACGCTGATCGCCGA
>JANJTN010000195.1 GCA_024711065.1 bacterium | reverse complement strand
CGGAGAGGTGCACCGCGAGAAAATGATGCCGGAGGGCAAGGGCTACGTAGCCGGACAGAAGCTCCTGACCGGCGACGTGAATGCGGTGATCGAAGGGATCCTGGAAGTGGATCCCACCGCCTCGTTTGTGGTAGGAGATGGCCACGGCATCATGCGGAACGTGCTGCTCGAAGAACTGAATCCGGCCGCGGAGTTGGTGATCGGTCCGGCCCAACCACAGAACAAACCGCTGGTACAATGCGAGGGTATCGACGAATCGTTCGACCTGGCCGTGATGGTGGGCTTTCATTCGAAAGCGGGCACACCAGGCGGTTTGCTGGCCCACACCTTTGTGGGCAGCACCATCTGCCGACTCCACATGAACGATCGGGAAGTGGGGGAAGCCGAGGCCGATGCTGCGATTCTTGGATCATTCGACGTGCCGGTGGGCTTGATCGTGGGCAACAGTGAACTCGAAGACGAGATCCGGGAGTGGGATCAGTCGTGTCTGTTCGTCTCCACCAAACGGACGCTCGGGCCAACGGCGGCGATCTGCAAGCCCCCTTCACGAACACGAGAAGAGATCCGAACCGCCGCTCGAGAGATGATGGCGGCCCATGCAGCGGGACGGTTCAAACCCTATCTGCAACACGAGCCGATCACCTTTGTGGTGGAGACGTACCGTCGGGAAATGACCGATCGTGCTTGCACCTCCGAGGTCGTGGAGCGAATTGACGACCGACGGTTCAAGGCCGACGGGCGAGACGCTGCTGAGGCCTTTCGGCACATGTGGATGGGCCTCTCGCAGGCCCTGCACGAGCCCCAAGCGTGGATGCAGTGATGAACGACTTCTCCAGCATCATCGGCGACCTCTGGAACCAACACATCCTGAACGTTGGCGGGGCCAGACTAACGGTCGGCGTGCTGATCTGGACGCTCACGGCCTTTACGGCCGTAGTGATGGCCCTCAAGTGGCTGAGACGGTTCATCGTTCGGCGACTGGTGCGACGATTCGGAGCCGAAGAGGGCTCACTGTACTCGATCAGTGTGATCGCTCAGTATGTGATCGGCTTTATCGCCTTCGTGGTCATTATTCAGGCTGCCGGGATCGATCTGAGCACACTTACCGTGATCTTCGGAGCCCTTGGGATCGGTATCGGCTTTGGCCTGCAAAGCATCATCAACAACTTCGTGTCCGGATTGGTGATCCTGATCGAACGTCCTGTGAAGGTTGGAGACCGTGTGGAAGTGGGAGATCTAGAGGGCGACATCACGGAGATCGCCTTGCGAGCCACGACGGTAATGACCAACGAGGGCGTTGCCGTGATCGTGCCGAACTCCCAGCTGATCTCACAACAAGTGGTCAACCGTTCCCTTCAGGATCGCCGCATTCGTTTTCGAATACCGATCGGTGTTGACTATGCCAGCGACCCCAACACGGTACGCGAGGTTCTGCTGTCCGTGGCCGACCAGCACCCAGGTGTTCTGAAGTTGCCGGAACCGACCGTGATCTTCGACCGATTTGGCGAGTCTTCACTGGACTTCTTCCTGTGGGTCTGGACCGAGTCCTATGCCAATCGGCCGAACATCTTTCGCAGCGAATTGAACTTTGCCATACACGCTGCGCTAAAGCAGGCCGGCATCAATGTGCCGTTCCCGCAGAGAGATCTTCATTTGCGGAGTTCGGATATCGGGGGACACATAGCTGATATCTGATATCTGATATCTGATATCCGATCCCTGATATCCGATATCCGATCCCTGATATCCGAGGTCACAGCTTCCTCTTGAACTCCGCATACTCCCGTGAGCGCAGGTTCTGCTCCGTTGGCGGGGGCACGTTGTTCTGCTTCAGGCGTTCGATGGTATCGTCCAGGCGGCTTTGCGGCAGGGGATGCGTACTGAACAGCTCTTCGAGGGCGCTGCCACCTCGCCCCTTGACCTTGTCGAAGAAGTACATGATACCACCAGGGTACCACCGATTGGTTTCACGGAGGTACTGGAAGGAATCGGAGTCCGCTTCGGCTTCGTCGCTTCGGGAGTTCATCAACAGGCCCATACCGCCGATCGCATTGGCAGCAAAGTTGATGTTCGTGTTCGAGGTCTGACCCGAGACCATGTCCAGCATCGTCTGCACGCCAAGCGCCTTGGTCATGCGCGACGTGCTGTGGCGCCGCTCGGCATGGGCGATCTCATGACCCAGCACGCCGGCCAAGGCGGCCTCGTTCTCCAGCATCTTGATCAGGCCTGTATAAACATAGATGTAGCCACCCGGCGTACAGAAGGCGTTCACGGTCTTGTCGTCGTTGATGATCTCCACGCGATACGGGAAGGAGTTGTCGTACTTCACGCCCGGTGCCTGTTTCAGCGTGTTGATCATGGCCTGCACATAGCGCCGAGCCTCGGTGTTGTTCAGGATGGGATACTCTGCCGGGTTGGCTCGGATCTCCTTATCGAACTGGGCTCCCAGCTCCTGGTCCTTGCTCACCGGGAACAGGTTGATCGAACTGCAGTAGGTTAGCGTGGTCACGCTCAAAGCGCCGAAAATGGCGTAGGCAGAGCGACGGAGCAGCATGGAGAGTGACGGGGACATGGCAGGCATCCATTGATGGAAGGGGGCTGTCCGCGCAAGATAACGGTCGCGCCTCAGAAGGCGGAAGCGTCCGTAAAGAGTCCGTCGGGATACCGCACCCGATTCAAGATCAGCCCGTGCGCAGGCGCAAGACTGGCCTGCAGACTGCGGTCGGCGTGTTCGAAGGCTTGGTGAACGTCGTTGGCCGACATCTTTCTGCGCGCTACGGCCATCATGGCACCCACAATACTGCGGCACATACCATACACAAAGCGGTCGGCACGGATGCGTATCACCAGGAGCCCGTCGACGGGTTCGACCCGGCAAAGGTGAACGTTGCAGACGTACGATGGCGTATCGGCGTTGAGCTTGGAGAACGTTGTGAAGTCGCGCCGACCCTCGAACAGGGGAGCCGCCGCTACCAGATGATCAATATCGTACGGTAGTTCCGGAGTCCAGGCGAACCGACGCGTGAAGACGCTCTCTTCCAGCGCGATCTGATACACGTATTCACGCCATTCCGGATGATATCGTGCATGGAAGTCCGCATCCACATTCTGTACAGCCCGGATCCGAACATCTCGTGGCAGGCGCGTATTCAGAGCCACCAGTACTTTGTCCGTCGGGATCTGATGAGCGTCCTCGGGAAGATGCACGTGCGCTACCTGTCCACGTGCATGCACTCCGGCATCGGTCCGGCCCGAGCCCACAACCGCAGTCTTCACGCCGAAGGCTGTTTCGACCGCCCCTTCGATCACTTCCTGCACAGCTGTGCCATTGGGCTGGTTCTGCCATCCGGCATAGTCGGTGCCGTCGTATTCGATCAAGAAGGCAAGAGAGCGCATGGCGGCAAGATAGGGACGGTAAGTCAGGGACGGGAGGTCAGCGACGGTAAGTCAGGGACGGTAAGTCAGGGACGGT
>JANJTN010000142.1 GCA_024711065.1 bacterium | reverse complement strand
AGGGGCCGGGAGACCCAACACGACGGTGACCGGTCCACCGGTTCGCCGACCGGCCAAGGGCTGGCCCACGACCACGGAGCTGCGGTCTCGTGCCAGGGCGGCGGAACAGGCGGTCAGGACCGAAAGAGCAAGGGCCATCAAGGGATTCTGCTTCATGTGTACCCGTGCAGCAGCCCCCTTCATATGTGACATTGCAGCGCTCGATTTGCGTGGTGACGGATTCCGTAGCAAGTTTGTACGTCAACCTGCGGCTGTACTACCTGACCCAGCCGCCAGCGTCGTTGCCCGTTTCCGACACACCCGCACGACGTTCCCCTACGAGTCCCTACCTCTTTCCCATCACTCTCAGAGTGTTTATGGCACAGCAACAGCGCCCGTCCCGCGGCCATCGTGGCCAGCGCGACCGACGCCACCGCCCACCCCGCGCCGAGGATCAAGAACCGCGCGAAGATCAACAGGCCGAACCCGCCGAACCGGCGGAGACGATCGATATCCCGAAGCTCAAGTCGATGAAGATCGCCGAGCTGCTCGAGATCGCCCAGAAGCTGGGCATCGAGCATTCGGGAGACCTGAAAAAGCAGGATCTGATCGTCAAGATCGTCGAGGCCGAGAACGAACGTCAGATGAAGGAGCAGCACCGCGAAGGTGTGACCACATCCATCGGCGTCGTCGAGGTCCTTCCGGACGGATACGCCTTCCTGCGCTCGGCCGACTACAACTACCTGCCCTCCACCGGCGACGTGTACATCTCGCCGTCGCAAGTGCGCCGGTATGGGCTTCGTACCGGCGACACCGTAAAGGGCTACGTGCGCCCCCCAAAACAGGGCGAACGATTCTTTGCCCTGCTACGCATCGAGTCGATCAACTACATCCCGTTCGTGGAAGCCACGGAGCGGACGTTGTTCGAGAATCTTACGCCGCTCTATCCCGACAAGCGCATCCTGCTGGAAACCGTGCCCACCGAACACAGCACACGGATCATCGATCTGGTGTCGCCCATTGGCAAGGGGCAACGTGGACTGATCGTGTCGCCGCCCAAGGCCGGCAAGACCATCCTGCTGCAGAAGATCGCCAACGCCATTGCCCGGAACCACCCGGAGGTAAAGTTGATCGTTCTGTTGATCGACGAACGCCCGGAAGAGGTCACGGACATGCAGCGCAGCGTAAATGCCGAGGTTGTGGCGTCCACGTTCGATGAACCACCCGAGCGCCACGTTCATGTGAGCGACATGGTGATCGCCAAGGCCAAGCGTCTGGTGGAAGCCAAGCAGGACGTGGTGATCCTGCTGGATTCGATCACGCGTCTGGCACGAGCCCACAATACGGTGATCCCACAGTCCGGCAAGTTGCTCTCCGGTGGTGTGGATGCCAACGCCCTGCACAAACCCAAGCGCTTCTTTGGCGCGGCAAGGAATGTGGAAGAAGGGGGCTCTCTAACGATCATCGCCACGGCGCTGGTGGAAACCAATTCGCGGATGGACGAGGTGATCTTCGAAGAGTTCAAGGGTACCGGTAACATGGAACTGGTCCTCGATCGCAAGATCGCCGACCGGCGGATCTATCCGGCCATCGACGTGAACCGCTCCGGTACGCGACGGGAAGAACTGCTGCTCACGCAAGAAGAGTTGAACAAGGTCTGGATCCTGCGAAAGGTCCTGGGCGACGATCCTCCGATTGAAGCGATGGAGACCTTGCTGGAACGCATGAAGGCCACCAAGTCGAATGCGGAATTCCTCAAAGCCCTCAACAGCTAGGCCCCTTCACCTGGCGATGAACATCTCCCTGGCGGTCGGCGTAGGAATGCTGGCCGCCAAGTGGGTTGCCTACGTCCTGACCGGATCGTCCGTGATCTTCTCCGATGCGGCCGAGAGTGTGGTGCACGTGATCGCCGTCTGGTTCGCCTGGTATGCCGTGCGCCTGGCGGCCGAACCGCCGGACGACGAGCACCACTACGGTCACCAGAAGATCGGATTCATCAGCGCCGCCGTGGAAGGGGCCTTGATCTGCATCGCCGCGATCGTGATCATCGTGACCGCCGTGGATCGACTGGTGACGGGCATCGAACTTCAACGTCTGGGGCTCGGCACCTTGATCACGGCCGGCGCCGGTCTGGTGAACCTGGCCTTGGGACAGTACCTGATCCGTACCGGACGCCGAGAGCGCTCCCTGGTGGTGGAAGCCAACGGCAAACATGTGATGACCGACGTGTGGACCAGTCTTGGTGCTGTAGCGGGTCTGCTACTTGCATGGGCCACTGGCATCTACGCACTGGATCCCATTATCGCTGTGCTGTTCGCCGCCAACATTCTGCGCGAAGGCGTGGGCCTGGTCTATTCCTCTGCCCAAGGTTTGATGGACAAGACCGATCCCGATCTGGAGCGGCGGTCCATCGAAGTGCTCAATGCCTTTACACAACAGCACGGACTTACGTACCACCGCTTTCGGTTGCGCATGGCCGGCCAGATCCCCCATGTGGACTATCACCTGCAGTTCCCGGACCACATGTCCGTGAAGGATGCCCACGACCTGGCTACGGCATCGGAACACCTTGTGCAGCAGGCCCTGGGCCTGACCGATGCGGAAGTGATCACGCACCTCGAGCCTCGAACGCACCCCTCAGAGCACGACTAGCCGTCTAGCAGTACTTCGATGCTTCTCGAAGGGTTAGGGGGCTGAGTCGCTCGCGGAACCGATCCAGGAAGGTCCGCACGGCCGCAGGATCGGTCTTCGAGTACTCTCGCAACGCCCAACCAGCCCCTTTCCGAAGGAAGAACTCCGACTCCTCCGACCGTCGAAGGATCAGTTCGAACAACAGATCAACATCGGTGCGATCCTTGGCCTTCAACTGCAGCAGGATCGCCGATCGCTGCAGCCACAGATGGTCGTGCTCGATCCATCTTCGCGCCGTTGCCGCAAGGTCCATCCCATCGAACCTGGTCAGCAACGGGTATCCGGTGTTCGGAGCGAGCGAATCGATGGTATCCCACCAAGAGGCGTGGGTGATCAGGTATTCGAGCGTATGCAGTGCCCCAGCGGGATCGATGTTAGGTAGCCGTTTCTTTGACAGACTCCTGCGAAGGAGGTCGACGGCCACATAGAGACATTCGCGCTGCGGGTAGGACCATAGCTCTAACGCAACCTCAAACGGGTCGGCGTTGTCGACCACGTCCCGAATGCTGTCGGCCTCGATTCGCTTGCGAGTTGGAGAGTCGACCCCGAAGAACTGAAACTGGCCTCGCATGTAGGCCGACATGGCAGCGGCACGCTCCGCCACGGCGTGCGATGCCAGGCGTGCCGCTACCAGTGCTGCGATCCCGGTTGGATCAGCCAAGGCGTTTCTCGATAGCCGCTTTCACGCGGTGCATCGCCTCTTCGATATTCTCTACGCTGTTGGCATAGGAGAAGCGGATGAAGCCTTCGCCGAAGGAACCAAAGGCCGTGCCGGACAAGCAGGCAACGCCCGCTTCGTTCAGCAGGAACGTTTCCAGTTCCTGACTCGTCATCCCCGTCCCGGTGATGTTCGGGAACACATAAAAAGCGCCAAGGGGCTTGTGGCACCGGAAGCCCGGGATCTCGTTGAGTTTCTCCACGATCAGGTCGCGGCGCAGTTTGAACCGCTCCAGGAAGTACTCCACACGCGGCAGCGTGCGGTCGCTCAGGGCTTCGATGCCGGCCATCTGCGAGAAACTGCTGGTGCAGGACGTACAGTTCGTCTGCAGTTTGGCCACGAGTTTGGCAATGTCCTTTGGGAAGAGCCCGTATCCAAGGCGCCAGCCCGTCATGGCAAATGTCTTGGAGAAGCCGTCCAGGATCATCGTCCGCTCCGGCATTCCTTCGAACTCGGTGATGGACGTGTGGTGGAAGTCGCCGTAGGTGATCTGGCTATAGATCTCGTCGCTCAACACCATCAGGTTATGGCGGATGGCGAGTTCGGCGATCTGCTCCAGGTCGTCTCTGGTAAGAATGCCGCCCGTGGGATTCTGCGGCGTGTTCAGGATCAGGAGTTTCGTCTTGGGAGTGATCAGCGCTTCAAGGTCGGCCACGTCGAACCGGAACCCTTTTTCTTCCTTGAGCTGCAGCGCCACCGGCTTGGCACCGAGGAACCGGATCACCGATTCATAGATCGGGAAGCCCGGGTTGGGATAGATCACCTCATCGCCTTCGTTCACCACGGCCATCATGCCATAGAACATGATCGGCTTGGCACCCGGTGTGATCACCACATGATCGGCATCCCACAGGTTATAGCCACGTGTCTTGTTGATATAGTCCGCCACCGCTTCACGGGCCTGCGGCAAGCCGGCAGACGGACCGTAGTGCGTGAATCCCTGATCCAATGCCTGCTTGGCAGCCTCGATGATGTTCTGCGGCGTATCGAAGTCCGGCTCGCCGATCTCGAGGTGGACGATGTTGCGCCCCTGAGCTTCGAGTGCCCGGGCCTTGAGGAGGACTTCAAAAGCGGTCTCGGTACCGAGACGCGACATGCGTTCAGCGATCTGCATGGCAACCTTCTGCGAAGGGAGTGTGGAGTGGAACGTGGTTCAGAGATCGGCAAATCTACGGCGAGACATCGTCTCCCGCTTCGCCGCCGTAGCGCTGGATCGTGATGGTGCGGACGTCGTCGTCCTCAGCCCCCTCCAGTCCAACGGACCAATAGGCCTCCGGTAGATGGGCACCGGCATGTTCAGGCCACTCCACCAGTTTGATCGCATCATGGGCGAAGACCATGTCATCAAAGCCCACGTCCACCAACTGATCGGGTGATTCGATGCGGTACAGATCCACGTGGTAGATCTTCACGGGATCACCCTCCGGCATCTGGCCGGAATACTGGTTGATGATGGAGAACGTAGGGCTGGTCACCAGATCGTCCACGGCCAGGAATCGGCAGATCCCCTTCACGAATTCGGTCTTGCCAGCGCCGAGGTCTCCCTGTAACACCACCAGATCACCACGCTTAAGGCGAGTAGCGAACTGTTCACCGATCTGAATGGTCTGTTCTTCGCCTTCCGAGCGGAGCGTCTCAACGCTCATATCCGATCCTTTGGGACTATCGAGGCTCCAAAATTACGACGGGAAGGACCATCTCCTCGAGGGAGATCCCTCCGTGCTGGAAGGAATCGCGATATTTCGTGAGGTATTTGTGGTACTCCGTTGGGTACACAAAGTACCGATCCTCCTTGGCGATCACACAGGTGGTTGCCACACCCGGAGCCGGGATCTTATAGGACTCGGGATCCTTGATGATCATCGCATCTCGCTCCTCGGCCTTCACATTGCGGCCGATCTTGTACCGCAGGTTGGTGGTGGTCTCGCGATCGCCGATCACCTTGGTCCCGCGCAGGCAACGCACCGAACCATGATCGGTGGTGATCACGATCTGGACATCCTTGATGGTAGACAAGGTGCGCAGGATGCCGTAGAAGGAGGAATGCTGGAACCACGAATTCGTCAGCGTGCGATAGGCCGAATCGTCGGGGGCGATCTCCTTGAGGATCGGATAGTCGGACCGACTATGGGCGATCATATCCACGGCATTGATCACGATGGCCGTAAGGTGATGCTTGGCGTACCGAAGGATGTCTCCCTCGACCTTCTTACCGAAGTCTGTGTCGATGATCTTGATGTATTGCAGATCGCTCTTGAGATCGATCCGTTTGCGCTTCAGGAACAGTGCCAGCAGTTCCTTTTCGTTCTTGTTCAGCGTGTGCTCGTCGCGGCCACGCTCGTCGATCGTGAACTGCGGATAATGCTTGTTGATCTCGGTCGGGAACAGGCCGGCAAAGATCGCGTTGCGCGCATACGGCGTAGCCGTTGGCAGGATACCGCAGTAGTACTCGCGCTGGATGGTAAAGAGATTGCGGATGTGCTGTTCCATCACCATCCACTGGTCCAGCCGCATGCAGTCTACCACGATGAAGAACGTTGGCCGTCCGTTCTTGAGTCGCGGGACCAGATACTGGTCCAGGATATGCGGCGACAGCAGCGGCCTTCCCTCTTCGCGCCCATCCCGATCCGACAGCCACGAGCGGTACTCGGTTTCGATGAACTTCGAGAACTCGGCGTTGCATTCCTTCCACTGGTCGTTCAGCGACTGGGCCAGGCCCACGTCTTTATGCTGATCCAACTCCACGCTTCGCTGTACCAGTTTGATGTACACGTCCAGCCACTCACTCCAGTCCATACGATCCATCAACCGACGAGAGATCGAACTGTATTCCTGATGGAAGTCTTGCGTGATGCGTTGTTCAGCGATCCGCCGCGAGTCCAGAAATTTCTTGCAGGCGGCCAGGATCTGCGTGGGGTTCACGGGCTTGGTCAGGTAATCATCGATCTTCCGACCGATGGCATCCTCCATCAGGGCTTCCTGTTCGTTCTTGGTGACCATCACGACAGGAACACTGGGATCGATGTCCTTGATCACGGAGAGCGTCTCCAGACCGGAGATACCGACCATCATTTCATCCAGGAAGATCAGATCGTACTGTCCGCTCTGGACCAACTCGATGGCGTCTTCGCCATTGGTGGCCGTGGA
The DNA here is from genome assembly GCA_024711065.1 of bacterium. GTDB lineage: Bacteria > Bacteroidota > Ignavibacteria > Kapaibacteriales > Kapaibacteriaceae > OLB6. The sequence goes on along the minus strand of JANJTN010000142.1, from coordinate 2,284 downwards.
GACGGCATATCCCCGCTGCTCTAGCAGGATCAGATGGGGCTTCAGGAGTTCGATCTCATCGTCGACCCAAAGGATACGTTTTGTCATAGGGGCGAGGGGTTAGGGGTTAGGGGCGAGGGGCGAGGGGTTAGGGGCGAGGGGCGAGGGGTTAGGGGCGAAGGGCGAAACGCTAGACGCTAGACGCTAGACGCTAGGCACCCACTGACGGCACTCAGGGAGAAGTCGTGTGTCAGGGGCGGATCACGGCCATGGTGGTGGTGGCTCTGGCGATCAGGATCTCGGTGCCATCATCCTGCTCGCAGTACACGTCGGCCTCACAGAAGTGCATAGAGCGTCCGGCCTTCACTACCCGCCCCACAGACCGGAGGCGCCGACCGAGCCCCTTGGCGAAGTAGCTGATCTTGATCTCTGCCGTAACGGTGTGCTCCCCTTCCGCCACAAGCGTAAAGCCGGCAAATCCGGCTGCGACATCCGCAATGGTAGCGGTAACCCCGCCATGCACCAGGCCGATCTGCTGCTGATGCACACGATCCAGCTCGATCACGGCCTCCACGTGACCCGGTTCGATCACGGTGAGCATGCAGCCGATGTGCTTCATGAACTCTTGCCGTTCCAGGTGGGCCAGGATGATCTCGCGGAATCGGGGCGTTTGTGGCTGGTACGTCATGACACAAAGATACTCGGTGCCAAAGGTTACCATCCGAACCCCTACTTACCTAACTTTACGGTACACATTCGAGGAGGGTGGGATGACCGAATCTGAATGGAATGCCATGCGGTTACGGCACGATCCGCATGGAGAAGCTGCGATCAATGCGATCCTGAATCTCACGGAGGGAGATGATGGTGCGCGCCTGCATTTTCTCCACGAGATCGACAGTGTTACGGACGAGGGTCTGCAGCCGATACCCGCTGACTTTCCACAGGTCTCACAAGACTTTTTCGAGGACACCGCTACGCCGGCGTGGCTGTACGAGTTCGGCGATATCGAAGCGGCACGGGACCTAGCGATCGAGACCTTCGATGAGGACGTGGTCGCCTTTGTTTTGGCGCTACTCTGTAAGTCGCTGCCGGAGTGCTATGCCGGCTGGCGTGGAGCTGCCGTGTTGGCATTTACCGGGAAGCTCGGAGAGCCGAACTATGCCGACCCGCGGGTTCAGGATACACTGGTTCGACGTGTGGTCGAAACAGCCGTCTTTGTGCGCAACGTCAACACCCGCGCCTTCTGGGAGGGTGAGAACCACCGTGCCATCAGAACCATCCGAAAAGTACGCCTCTTTCATGCCGGCGTGCGAAGGATGATCCTGCGCCGGAACGATCCCCATACCGGGAAGCCGTGGGATATCGAGACGATGGGATATCCCATCAATCAACAAGACACCCTCGGAACGCTGCTTGCATTCTCGCTGCTCTCGATACGAGGAGCCGATCAACTCGGCGTTACCATCACGCCGGAGCAACGCAGGGCCATCCTGCTGCACTGGGCCCTGATCGGGCATCATCTCGGAATGGAAGAATCGATCCTGCGGGCGTTCCTGAAGGATCCGGACGACCTATGGGAGTGGGTCCGTCGGACCCAATTCGGTCGATCCGAACAGGGAGCAGCGCTCACGGGAGCACTGGTGTCGTTCATGGAACGGCACCTGTTCGTGGTAGAACACAAAGCGCACCTCCCGGTGCTGCTCATGCGCAAGCTGATGGATGATGATGCTGCCGATGCCGTGAACCTCGACAAGCTGGGTCCGGCCCACGAGACCATCTTCTACAAGGTGATCGGGTGGGTCCTGTATACCGTACACGACCTGTTGCTGCGGATCCCGCGTTTCGGCAAGGTCCTCCTGGACTTTTTAGGTGAGGAGGTCATGGAACTCACGATCGAAGGATGGGCGCATTCAAGGCACCCCCGTATCACCCTTTCGAACGAACTGGAGGAAGCGTAGATGCCCTACCCCTACGAGACCAAGGCCATTCCCTTTGACGGGTGGCTAAACACGGCTGTTTATGATACCACAGACCTGATCCTCTTCGGAGGGGGCTGCTGGCTGTGGGTGATCGCCTACGCCATCCTGATCCACAACATCGTGAAGTACAAGAAAGTGGAGATGCCTACGATCGTGGCCTCCGGCAACTTCGCGTGGGAGGGTTTCTGGTCGTTCATCGGAAAGAACAACTTCGGATGGGCCGCACTATGGGCCTACAAGGCCTGGTTCTTTCTCGACATCTTCATCTGGTACTCGGTCCTTCGCTATGGGATGGCCGATACCACGCACCCGATGTTGAGGAA
>JANJTN010000127.1 GCA_024711065.1 bacterium | reverse complement strand
CCCAATTGCTGCGTCGAGTTTGGCAGCACGATCGGCCTGGCGGCCGACGTACGCCTTGGCCTGGAGATCGATACCAAGACCGACCTGTTCGGTGGATCGCTTCGCCTGGGCCTGACCACCGGCTATCAGATGCTGCCGGGAACGCTCACCGAGTCCGAAGTGGTGGGCAACATCATCAATGGCAACACCGTTACCGACGGCACGGTGCAGCACGACGTTGCGCTGTCCTACGGCCTGATCACGCTGCAACCCTATGCCGTGATCCCGATCATCTCTCAGCTGCACGCCATGGTGGGTCTCGATTTCGGAGTGGCTCTTGCAGCCTCCGTAGACCAGTCCCAGACGCTCACGCAGCCATCCGACCCTGCCTATACCTTCGAGAACGGCGAGCGGACACGAAATGTGTACGCAACTTCACTCCCGGATAAAGCCACACTGCAAACGGCCATCGATCTGGGTCTGCGGTACGATCTGGCCCTGTCCGATGCCTGGGTCCTTGCACCCGTGGTGCGGTATCGATTCGGTTTCGGATCCATCATGCAGAACACCTCGTGGTCCATCAATGCCGTGATGGCCGGTGTTCAGCTGCGGTTCCAGCTGCCGAAAGCCTCGCCGCCGCCACCTCCGCCGCCACCACCACCTCCTCCGCCACCACCTCCACCGCCGCCCGTGGCCGAGAAGGAGCCGCGTCTGGAGAGTCGCGTTACCCTGGCTTCCACGATGCCAGGGGCTACCGAACAGGGAGACTCGATCATGGTACCGGCGATCGATATCGCGCAGGTCGATACCGTATTCCTGGCGTTTCCGGCGTTGTTCTTCGAGCCGAACAGCACGCAGCCGGTGGTGGGAGACCGCCCCGGGGCTCGCTATCAGCAAGACGTGCTCCCGGCCCTTGCACGGTGGATGAGTGACCATCCCACCACGCACCTGACCGTGGTCAGTAGAACGTCGGCCGATGAGGACGGGGCTATCGCCAAGTCCCGAGCGAACTATGTGATCAGCCAGCTGCCCATCGATCAGAATCGGGTGACCATCTCTCTGGTGAAGGGGGCTCCGGTGCGATACCCCGAGTTGGCCGACGAGCAACGCCGCGTAGAGTTCTTCCTCGATATGGAACGCCGTGCGGTGCCGGTACGCCGCACAGCCACCATGGAACAGGTGTTGCCGGTAACGATGGCCGCGGCCCATACCCTGGTGTGCGAAGCCGGACCGTGCTCCACCGAAGCAGCTGCGATGGCCGAGAACACAGCCTTGCCGGTAGAGTTCCGGAATGACGTGGGCTTGTTCACGATCGGACGCAAGACGCTACGCACGGATGGACCGACCTATGTGTCCATCCAGCTGACCACATCGGATGCTCGTCAGCGCACGGTGCGCTCCGAAGATCGACGCCTACTCTTCCTGCAGGAGCGGACGCGCCGCACCGACACGGTCCGCCTGGGGATGCGTGGTACGATCCCCACGGGTGAGTACACCCTTGGCTTGTTCGACTTCGATCAGGATACGTTCCAGCTGGTGCACGACGATGTGCTGCAGGCAGCGCGCAAGGCTGTGGCCGACGGGCTGCGGGTGATCGTGATCCCGACCACGGATGGATTCGGATCCGATGCCTACAACACGCAGCTCAAGCAACGCCGAGCCGCCGAAGCCATTCGCGCCCTGGGCGTTCCCGCCTCCAGCGTCGAAGTCTTGTTGGACGATCCTGCCGAGCCGGTGGCCACCACGCCGATGCAGCGTGTGATGCAACGAAGCGTTCGTCTTCGTATCCTGCATCGCTATGACAAATGACCGCCTACACAAGAGCGACTTCGTCCTGCAGGACGACATCATCTTTCTGAACCACGGCTCCTTCGGAGCTTGCCCCACGGAACTGCTGGACCGCCAGCGACACTGGATCGAGCGCCTGGAGCGTCAACCCGTGCTGTTCCACCGAGAACTGCATCACTTGATGCGCACGGCCCGCGAGGCGGCAGCCGGCTATCTGCGCGCGCAACCGGAGGATCTGGTGCTGGTCACCAATTCCACCTATGGCGTGAACGTAGCCGCTCACGCACTGCGTCAGCTCCTCGAACCCGAGGATGAAGTGCTGACCACCGACCATGAGTATGGGGCTTGCGTGCGTACGTGGGAGCTGCGCCTTCGCCACACCGGGGCCGTGTTGGTCACAGCAGAGATCCCCATCCCCGCGCCACCGATCGATGAGCTCGTAGAGCTGATATGGCAGCGCGTCACAGACCGCACTCGGATCATCTTTCTCAGCACCATCACCTCTGCTTCGGCACTGCGCCTGCCGGTGGAGGAGATCTGCCACCGCGCTCGCCAGCGAGGGATCATCACCGTGATCGACGCCGCCCATGTGCCGGGTCAGATCCCGTTGGACCTTACAGCACTGAATGCCGACGTGGTCACCGGCAACTTTCACAAGTGGATGTGCACACCCAAAGGCTCGGCCTTTCTGTGGGTGCACCCGTCCATGCAGCCGGCCTTTATCCCGTTCATCATCTCGTGGGGCAATGCCATCCCCACCGTGGGCGATGGTGCGTTCATCGACGATCACGAGTACCTGGGAACACGAGACGTAAGCCCCTTTCTCACCCTTCCGGATGCGCTGGAATGGATGGAGCGGGTGCAATGG
>JANJTN010000122.1 GCA_024711065.1 bacterium | reverse complement strand
GATGGACGCGATCGATCCGGTCTGGATCACGAAGAACAGGCACCATCCATACACAAAGGCCATCAGGTCGCCGTAGATCACGCGGAAGTACTCGTACTGTCCGCCCGTTGCCGGGATCAGGCCGGCCACTTCGGCCACCGTGAGTGCCCCGAACAGCGTTACCACACCGGCGCCGATCCAGATCAACAGCAACAGTTCCGGCGACCCGGTGAGCGCAGCCATTGATGCCGGGTTCTTGAAGATCCCGGAGCCAACCACGCTGCCGATCACCAACATGGTGGTGGTAAAAAGTCCCAGTGCGCGGGTAAGTCCCTTGCTGGCCTGATCAGTATGCGCCGCCGGCGCACCATGTGTGCTCATGGCACGAAAGATAACCATCCGAATCTGGCAGAAGACTGGTAATATCGGGTTCTGCGATCAGATCGGGGACCATGATCACGGCGGTGCTTATCGGAACACTTGTTGGCTATATCCTGGCGATCCCGCCAGGGCCTATTGGCATTGCAGCCATTCGAACCGGTGTGCACGATGGTTGGAAGGCGTCGGTCAAACTGGCCATTGGTGCCGGTGCGTTCGATGTGATCTACTGTGCATTGGCGATGCTGGCCACGTCGGCCGTGGTAGACGCCCTCGATGGCCTGGAGGCCACCTCGCCGCTGGCCACCATCGGGATGCAGATGGGCATTGTTGCCCTGATGATCACCTTCGGCATCCTCCAGATGCGCGAGCGCCGAGGAGGCAAGGTCGCCGTCGAAGAAGTGTCGGCCAAGCCACGAAAGCCCGGTCTGATCGAGTGGATCAAGGGGCACGGCCCATTTTTCGTTGGCGTGGGTTTTGCCGTAGCCAATCTGGCCAACCCCACCTTTGTGCCGGCTCTGGCAGCCATGGCCACGTTCATCCAGAAACTACACCTGTTCGAAAGCGGTCTGGCCAACGATCTGCTGTTCTCGCTCGGTTTTGGCGCGGGAAACATGCTGTGGCTGTTCACGCTGGTGCGCCTGGTGATCGCCAACCGCCACAAAATGACCCCAACCTTCATTCGGCGGATCCAGCAAGTAAGTGGAATTACGTTGATCGGTTTCGGTACCTTCTACGGCTTGCGTATCATCGTAGCAATGGATTGGTCCAAGATCTTGTAGATCGGGTCAATTCAGATGACCACTTTCCGACGCCAATACGTACGTAATGCGAATTCCATCCCTCGTCGCAACGATCCTCTTGTTCGTGACGATCGCCACAGAAGCGTCTGCCCAAACGGCTAGCGTCGGCGTCCGAGGAAGTGCACTCTACATCTGGAATCGCTCGTCGATCCCGGTGATCGCCGGCAGTACGGACTGCGGCACGTTCGCCGATGGCACGTCCATTGGTTTTCTGGCCGGCCTCTCCGGCGAGTATGCCTTGTTTGGCGATCTGCTGGAGCTGTCGGGTTCGGTGTACTACGCCCAACGTCCGGCAGAACTCTCCGTTGAGAGCCAGGATCAATTCGAGGTTCTGGACCCACGTTCGGACACCTATGTCCGGCTTGTTCGCGAGCACGTGTTTACCTCAACTCTCGGCTATGTGAGCGTTGATCTCGGACTCCGTTCTCGACCCTTCCCGTGGCTGCCGGTGTATGTCCGTGCAGCGTTCGATGCCGGTAATCCTATCGTGGATGCCACCTATACACAGACCGAAGAGATCGTGGATCCCGACGGCGTGCTGTTTCCGGATGGCACCAAGCGCCGGACCACCGGTAGCGGCGAGTTCCCCGGTCTAGGTACGTCGTATGGAGTGGCAGGGGGCTTGGGTGCCGTGATCGCCTTGGGCCGCAATGTTGAGCTATGTCCCGAGGTCAGCTATCGGTACGGTCTGAATTCGCTGACATCAACGGCAGAGTGGAAACAGTCTTGGGCGAGCGCGGGAGTGCAGATCCGGTATCGCTTCCTTGACGAGGAAGAACCGCCACCTCCGCCTCCACCCCCTCCGCCGCCGCCACCACCACCGCCAGTAACGGTGGAGACGATCCCGGGGCCGCCGGCGGCAACGATCGCTTCGGTGCAGACCGAACCCCTGCGGATCCAGCAGACGGTGGTAACGCAGACGTTCCCGCTCTTGCCCTACGTCTTCTTCGACTCGGCTGCAACGGACCTGGCACCACGGTACCGAAGGCAGACCGACACGACGTCCTTCCGCGAACTGGACCTGCCCAAGCAGACGTTGCCGATCTACTATAGCCTGCTCGACGTGATCGGCAGCCGACTGTCCAAGGCCGATGCGTCCACGTCTGTCGTGCTCACCGGAACCACCGATGGAACAGAGGGGTCGTCTGCCGCCGATCGCCGACGGATCGCTCAGGCTCGTGCGCAGAGTGTGGCCAACGTGTTGATCGACCGCTGGGGCATCGCGCCCCGGCGTATCTCGATCAAGACAGCCGTCAAACCCGAGCTTGAAAGTAACGAGGACTATCAAGAGGGATTCGAGGAGAACAGGCGGGTCGAGATCACATCCGCCACACCCACTGTTCTGGAACCCGTGGTCCACCTTCGCTTCAACGAGTACCTTGCCACGCAGCCGCATCACGACTTCCGTATCGCGGTGCATGAGCGCGCGCAGCCCGAGCGGTGGACGCTGAGCGTGCGTCGCGGAGCAACGCAGATCGACGTGCAGCAGGGCATTGGAGCGCCGCCGCAGAGCTTGTCGTTCGACCTGGACCAGCGCCTGACCGATCGCCTGGGTCCGATCCTGACACCGGTAGACACGCTCGTGGCTGAACTTCGCATCGACCTGCAAGGGGAGAGCCCCTTTTCCACATCCACATCGTTCCCGGTACTTCTCTCATCGAACACGGTGGAGGTCTCCAGGTTGTCGCTGATCGTGTTCGACTACGATCGCTCGGACATCTCTACGGCCAACAAGGCGATGATGCAGAGCATGATCGCGTCCTCCGTAAGATCCGGAAGCCGAGCTGCCATCGTGGGTTCGACCGACCGTCTTGGCGAACTGGACCATAACATGAGTCTGTCACAAGACCGCGCTTCGGCGGTCGAACGATTCGCGCGGCGGATCGCGCCGGAACTGACCGTGGACGATGTGCGCGGTGTTGGCCCGGCCGACCTGCCCTACGACAACAACCTGCCCGAAGGCCGATTCTACTGCCGAACTGTAACGCTGACCATTACGACACCTGTGAGGTAGTCCATGGAACGACGACAATTCATCAACCATCTCTTTGCCCTGGGGAAGCGCCCGTCGTTGGCCGACGGTCCGCCCCTGATGGTCGAAGGCGGCATCGAGCCGTACACCACGCCGCTCACATTGGAGGATGTGCTCCACCTGTACCGACGAGCCGGATTTGGTGCAACCATGGCCCAGGCGCGCGCCCAGGTCGGACGCCAGGCTGCCGACGTGGTGAACGAGCTGCTGGGAACCGGTGATGAGCCACCGCACGACCCGCCCGGGCCGTGGGTAGACACCTGGACAGAGAACCCGCAAGGCGCCGACTTGCAGACCCGGCTGGCCATCGAGCGTTCCTGGGATGCGAACATGGCTAATCTGGCCAATTGGTGGATCGGCCGCATGGCCTCGGATACCACATCCATCGAGAAGCTGACCCTGTTCTGGAGCAGCCACTGGGTCACCGAGTTCGGGTTCGATAACATCTTCTCGATCCCACAGATGCTGTTCCGTCAGTTGCAGATCTTTCGCACCAAGCGTCTGGGCGATCTTCGAGAAATGGCGCTGGAGATCACGCTGGACCCGGCCATGCTGCAGTACCTTGGCGGCACGTACAACATCAAGGGGCGCGCCAACGAGAACTACGCCCGTGAGCTGATGGAGCTGTTCCTCACCGGCATTGGTTGGTATACCGAAGGGGACGTGAAAGAGGCGGCTCGCGTACTCACCGGCTGGCGCACACAGCGGTTCTCCGACGAACCGGCCCCGAACGACAAGTATGTGACGTGGTTCGATGCAGCTGCTCACGACATCGGTGCCAAGCAGTTCCTCGGACAAACCATCGCCGCGCGCACGGAGGATAACAACACCGCCTTCCAGGTGAAGTTCGACGAAGTGTTCAAGCTGATCCAGATCATCTTCGATGTTCGGGCCGATGCCGTGTCCGGGTTCATTGCCGACAAGGCCTATCGCTACTTCGTTTATAGCTCTCCCACCGAGGTCGATCCTACGTTCCTGGCGGATCTCGCGGCCGCCTATCGCAACGCCGATTTCGACCTGCGCGCCTTGTTCGCTACCATGTTCACGAGTGCGCATTTCTTTGATCCAGCGATCCGAGGTGCCCAGATCACCACGCCACTTGAGTACCTTGCCGGCCTGCAACGCCGATTGGGTAAGGGGCTTGCCAACCCACATCAGTGGGTCGAGAATATGGATCAGCCGGTCATGGATCCGCCGACCGTTGCAGGATGGCCTGGATATCGGTCCTGGATCAGCACCAATACCTATCCGATGCGAAGGACCTACGCCCGTACGTTGATCCAGGCGATGTCGGATGCTGAAGTGAACACGTGGATCCGCACGTTCGATGAGTACGATGATGCCCGAAAATTCACGGCCAACGTGGTCACCTTCCTGCTTCCGGTTGCCGTGTCGCAGGAACGCATGGACTACTACCTGCAGGCGCTGTTGCAGAACGCTCCGGATTATGACTGGCCATCGATCCTGAACGATGCCTCTGCCGCCGCCAAGCGTACGCGTGATCTGCTGATCACCCTCTCGAAGGCACCAGACTTCCAGTTGTGCTAGGACGAGCCCCCTTCAAGAACTCCAGAGTAGACCATGAAACGCCGAACCTTCCTCAAGACCACCGCTGCGGCCTCCGTTGGAACCCAATTGCTGGGGGGCGTACCACTGCGTGCCTTTTCGCCGGACCAGCTGCAGAACCTGCTGGAGGCCGATGATGACCGCATTCTGATCGTGGTGCAGCTCTTTGGTGGCAACGACGGTCTGAATACCATCATCCCCGTGGACGATCCGGAGTATTACAACATCCGGCCGGTGATCGCCGTGCAGAAGTCCGATGCGGTATCGGTGCTCTCGCGCGTGCACATGCATCCGGCGCTTGCACCCGCCGGGTCGTACAACCTGAAGACCATGTTCGAAGATGGTCGGTTGGCCATCGTTCAGGGGATCGGATATGAGAACCCCAACCTGTCCCACTTCCGCTCTACCGATATCTGGCTGAGCGGATTCAACAGTTCGGATCCGAACAAGCGGCTCATCGATGGCTGGCTGGGACGCTATTGGGCCAACAAGATCCAGGGATTCCCGGAGAACCTGCCGTCGGACCCCACGGCCGTGCAGATCGGCGGAACGCTCTCGATGCTGCTGCAGAGCCCCAAAGGCGATATCGGGATCGCTCTCACGGATCCGGAGAAGTTCTTTGAACAGGGTCAGGGCCTGTCGCCGGACCTGGATCCGATGCCGGAGGACTCTCGCTACGGGCGCGAGTTCAACTTCATTCGACTCGTAGCCGAGCAGTCCGATCGGTACTCCTCGGTGGTCAAGCAAGCCTTTGATCGGGGACGCAACACGCTGACATATGATGATAACGGCTTTGTGAAGCAGATGCAGCTGGTAGCGCGACTGATCTCCGGGGGATTGAAGTCCAAGGTGTATCTGGTGTACATGGGTGGCTTTGATACCCACGTGCAGCAGCAGAACGAAGACCTGACCGGACTGCACCCGTTCCTGCTCGAAAAGCTCAGCCTTGGGATCGGCCAGTTCATGCAGGATGCCCTTGCGCAAGGCTTTGCCGATCGGGTCGTAGGGATGACCGTGTCGGAGTTCGGTCGGCGTCCGTATCAGAACGGATCACGAGGGACGGATCACGGTGCTGCCAGCGTGCAATTCGTGTTCGGGAACAAGGTTCGTGCCGGCGTGTACGGCGACGCTCCCGACCTGGCCAATCTGAACAGTAACGGCGATCTTCGGTGGCAGTACGACTATCGACGTGTGTATGCCGACATTCTGGAAACCTGGTTCGGTGGCACCCCGGAAGCCACCGAGGCCGTGTTCGAAGAGCGCTTTCTTCCACTTGGCGTACTGCAACGCCCAACAAGCGTGCAGGATGCCTACGATGGCCGCACGCAGGTTAACGTGCGTGCCTATCCAAATCCCACGGCTACGTCGGCCGTTCTGGAGTGGCAACAGGGTGTGCCCGCAGGCGTCACGATCGAACTGTACGGAACCGACGGTCGCTTCGTCGAAACGCTGCACCGAGGCACCGTGCAGCCGGGCACCGTGCAGATCCCGATCCACCCTTCACGACCGGGTGCCTTTATTTGCAACGTGATCGTGAACGGCAGGCCCACCCCAGTACCGCTTTCCGTGGTGCGTTGAGGTTTCGTATTTTTTAGGGCTAATGACATAGGCGCTCGGTTTCACGAGCGCCTTTTTTGGTGCTTCGCTGGGGACGCAGTGCAGACACGCCGGGATTTCATCCGCTTGGTCATGCTGGGAACAGGGGCTACCTATGCCCTTGGTTTGAACGGCTGTCAGCGTCCTTCTGATCTGCAGCTGCTGGTTGCGCCACGGCGGATCCTGGCCACTCCTCAGTTCTCGACCGCCCATCGCTATCTCCGCGATCGGCAGGCTGTGCCATCTCCGCAACGAACCGAGACCTGCGATGTGATCGTGGTGGGAGGGGGCTTTTCAGGTCTGAGCGCGATGGCGCAGCTGGAGGCTCAGGGTAAACATGCTGTGCTGGTCGAAAGCGAAGCTCGCGTGGGAGGGGCTGCGGTCTCTGAGCAACTTGGTGGCGGAATGGTCCCGCTCGGAAGTGTGTACTTCGTGGAGCGCACGGACGAACTGGATCTGCTCTTCCGCTTGTCCGGGATCGAACCGGTAGAGTGCCCTCCGGATGGGTATGACCTTGGTACCGGCGAACTCGTGATGGAGTTATGGGCCGATGAAACGCTGGACCTGGTGCTGCGAAACGATCTGGATCGTGACGGCATGAAGCGCTTCCGCGACCTGATCCTGGCCATGGGAGACGATGTGCCACCATACCCGCTGCCGGAGTTCCTCACCCCGGAGTTGGCGGCACTGGACGTCAGCGCCGAGGAATGGGTCAAGGAGTTCCGCTCCCAGACCTTGTTGACCGTGCTCAATTCCTATTCTCGTTCATCCATGGGAGCCTTGCTCTCGACGACGAACGTGTACTGCCTGCAAAATTTCTATTCCTGTGAATTCGGTGCGTCATTCGACCTTCCACGGTACACGATCGCAGGAGGAACGGGGGCACTCACGGCTGGCGTGCTTCCGGCGCTACACGACGTGCGTACCGGGCAGATCGCCGTCCGGGTCCGCGAGCGCGAGCACGGAGTGGAGGTCGATTGCGTGGATGCCGATGGCCAGGTTGTGCGGTATCGCGCCGGCCATGCGGTGATCGCCGCGCCAAAGTTCCAGGTGCCGAATCTGGTCGAAGGCCTGCCGGATGCACAAGTGGCGGCTTGCCGGCAGCTTGCCTATGCTCCGTATATGACCTTGCACATTGTGTCGGACGAGCCCTTGATCCGACCTGGCGTGTATGATACCTGGAACCTGACCAGTGAGTTCGAGACCGATGTGGTGAATCCCGGCAGTGTGCCGGGCACCACGTTCAACCGCCATGTGGCCTCGTTGTTCATTCCCATGGATCAGTTCGCTCGACATCAGCTGCTGGATTCAGAGCTCTTTGCGCGGAAGGTAGCAGATGTTGCCACGCGCTTCATCGACTCTAGAACACCTTCCGAACAGGCCTCGGTACGAGAGATCTATGCCTGGGGCTGGGGTCATGGACTGGTGGTACCTACACCGGGTTCTCACTCCGGTATTGCCCAGACCGCGGCTCGCAGTATGGGACGGGTTCACTTTGCCAATTCCGACTGCGACGCGTCACCGGCGATCGAAAATGCCGTGTACCACGGTGCACGGGCTGCCGGTCTGTGTGGGTAAGTAGCGCCGATTCTCTGGAACACGGGTGACGGCTTGATGGTCGAAGGCCGATCACGGTCTTTTTTTGTTCAACGGAGGAGAGGCACATGATCGGACGTCGATGGATCGTAGCCGGGTTGAGTGCTCTGGCACTGACAACTACGGCACAAGGGCAAGGACCTCAGGGCAACGAATTCGGATTCGGGATCATTCTTGGCGAACCGTTGGGAGTGACCGCCAAGCTCTGGACCTCGAATGCGAACGCTTGGCAGGCTCACCTCGGAGCATCGTACTTCGGATCACCGCGGATCCAGGTAGACTATCTCTGGCACTTGAATGTCTTCAAGTCCAATATCGTCAAACTGATCGCCGGCCCTGGTGTGGGGATCGGCTTCGGTCACGAAGGCAACGGTATCTGGTACAAGAACAAAGGGAACAAGTACTGGTACTACCGTGAAGATGACTCTTTTGGCCTCGGAGTGCGGGTGATCACGGGCATCAACATCACGCCGCGTGCAACACCGCTGGAGATCTTTCTCGAACTAGGACCCAACATTGGGATCTATCCGGGCTTCGGTGTTGGCTTGGACGCCGGAGTAGGGATTCGATTCTACCCGTAGTGGGGGAATGGGGAATGGGGAATGGGGAATGGGGAATGGGGAATGGGGAATGGGGAATGGGGAATGGGGAATGGTAAAGATGAAGAACGCCGGTCGCTGAGAGCAGCGGCCGGCGTTCGACGTTAGAGGGGGGGGGAGGGCTTACTTGCGCTTGTTCTGCAGACGGAAAGCCTTGTGCAGAAGTTTGAAGATGTCGCGGCGATCCTTGTCGTTGAACGGATTCAGAATGATGCCGTTCTGCTTGAAGACCTGCTGAGCATCAAACACGAACTCGATCTCGGCGGTAGCGCCAGCGGATACGTTCAGCGGCGTTGGGAAGTCGATCCAGACATTCTCGGTTCCGTCGTCGCGGATCGTGAAGTCTTCCGTGGTCGTTCCATCGGAATACGAGCCATCGATAATGATCGTCACGCGATCCGGAACAGCGAACTCTCCAAAGACGGGGCTGTTGGCGAATTGCTGTGCTTCCGAGCTCGAAAACTTGTGCTTCTCCAACTTCACCCGATCATAGGTGCCTTCCGGGATCGGTTCGTTCAGGACCACGGTCACCGTGTCGTTTTCGAACGTGATCACCGCCGGACCCGTCTTCACGTCCCGACCACCTGTGGTGTCGTCCGACGAGCGCTTGAACTTCATCCGAGAGATCAACACGCGCACGCGGTCGATCGTAACGGAAACGGTGAAACCTTCTACGCGGTCACTTCCTTTGACCACGGAGCTGGTGACATTGTTATTGGTGAGCGTGGCCTCCATCTTCACTGTACCATTCCCTTCAGGGTCGGTGCTACTACACGAGGGTAGAACAACTCCCAGGGTAAGAACGAGGGCAAGACTCAGCAGGGTCGATCGCATGGAAGACTCCTTGGTTGGTTGACGTGTATAACAGCTGACGTTCACTTGGTTACGACGTCCGACGGCGGACATTGTGGTTTTGTTCCCGCCAGAACGAAAAAAGGCCACCGTTTCGGGTGACCTTTCACTGTGCGGAGGAGGGGACTTGAACCCCTACGCCCTTACGAGCGCCACCCCCTCAAGATGGTGCGTCTGCCAATTTCGCCACCTCCGCAGGACTCCAAAGATACGAAAGGGCGGGAAAAACTTCCAGGCCCGCTGTTCCAGTCAGATTCTCTCTCAGAGGCGCATGATCGGCACCGTAGATTTGTACGCGAATTGTTCGCACACTGGTTGTTCACCGCTCACAGAAAGCATGGATCACGATGGAAAAGATCAAGGTAGCCAACCCGGTAGTGGAGCTCGACGGCGACGAAATGACGCGGATCATCTGGGCGTTCATTAAGGACAAGCTGATCCTGCCGTATCTGGACCTTGACATCCGGTACTATGATCTGGGTATCGAACATCGCGACGCTACCAACGACCAAGTGACCATTGATGCCGCCCATGCGATCCGTGAACACCATGTTGGCATCAAGTGCGCTACGATCACGCCGGACGAAGCACGGGTCGAAGAATTCGGGCTGAAGCAGATGTGGAAATCGCCGAACGGAACGATCCGGAACATCCTGGATGGCACCGTCTTCCGCGAGCCGATCGTGTGTCAGAACGTACCACGGCTGGTGCCGAACTGGACGGCGCCGATCTGTATCGGACGCCACGCCCACGGCGACCAGTACAAGGCCACCGATTTTGTGACCAAAGGCAAGGGGAAGCTAACGATCACTTTCACGCCCGAGGGCAGTGATGAGGTACAGTCCTTCGAAGTGTACAACTTCAAGGGCGACGGCGTGGCCATGGCCATGTATAACACCGACGAGTCGATCCGCGGCTTTGCCCGAGCCTGTTTCAATCAGGCTCTCTCCAAAGGATGGCCCCTTTACTTGTCCACGAAGAATACGATCCTGAAGAAGTACGATGGTCGATTCAAGGACATCTTTCAAGAGACCTACGAATCGGAATTCAAGTCGGCCATGGATGCTAAGGGGCTGACCTACGAGCACCGTCTGATCGACGACATGGTGGCGGCAGCCCTGAAGTGGAACGGCAACTTCGTATGGGCCTGCAAGAACTACGACGGTGATGTCCAGAGCGACACCGTGGCTCAGGGATTCGGCTCACTTGGCTTGATGACGTCAACGCTGATCACGCCGGACGGCGCTACCATGGAGGCCGAGGCCGCACACGGCACGGTTACCCGGCACTATCGAGACCATCAAAAAGGCAAGCCGACCTCGACGAATCCGATCGCGTCGATCTTTGCGTGGACCCGTGGACTGGCCTTCCGAGGCAAGCTGGACAACAACCAACCGCTGATCCAGTTCTGCGAAACTCTGGAGCAGGTCTGTGTAGACATCGTGGAATCCGGCAAGATGACCAAGGATCTGGCGGTGTGTATTCACGGCAATGCCGTGCAACACGGAGAGCACTACCTCTATACGGAAGAGTTCCTCGACGCGTTGGACACGGAACTGCGCCGCAGGCTTACCGCCTGACCATGATCTTGGCCACGCCGCTAGTGCCGGTAGCTGCGCTGGAGGCCTGTACGAGATAGACACCCGGGGGGACGAGGCGGCCTTGGACGTCTCGTCCGTCCCATACTGCCTGGCGTCCACGTACCTGAAGTGCCTGTACAAGGAAGCCCCCTGCCGTCAGGATCCGGATATCCGCGTCGGTGGCAAGGCCATCGATCACCACCTCTCCGTCCGTCTCGATGCGGAACGGCTGTGGTCGAATGCTGAGATCGAACGAGGTCTCCGGACGAATGGACGATGTGCTGGCAACACTGCAGCCAAAACTGGTGCCGAGGTACACGGTGCCGGTCGCATCGTCTACCACCACACTACGAATGTTGCCATCGGCCAAGGGAGCGTTGGTCTTGGTGATCACGGTCAGCACTTCTGTACCGTCCTCATTCAGCACGTACACGCCGCTGGTGGTGGCCACCCACTTGTAGTTCAAGGCATCGACGTAGATGTCGTTCACCACCACGGTGGTGAGTGCCGAAATACGGCGTACGAACGGAATGGTCGAGTTGGTTACCGACGTTGGCGCAGCGATCACGGCAACACCCTTGGGTGTGCCGATCCAGAGTTGCCCCACGCGGTCCACGCGTAGAACGGAGATCACATTGTCCGGTAACTGCGTGTTGGACGACCGAACCACCTGGCAGATGTCGTCTGAGGTACTGGTGGTGCCGCGGTCGTTGTATGCCAACAGGCCGCTACCATTGAACGAGCCAACCCACTTGGTATTCCCCAGATCTACGGCCAGGGCACGATAGAGATTGTCGCGTGAGTCAAAACAATTTGGGTAACCAACGGTCGCAGAAGGATCGCCGGTCCCCAGGTTCACCAGAAGCTGTCCGGCGCTCTGTTCGTTCACGATCCAGATGTTACCGGATCGATCGATGTCGGCATCAGCACCGAGCACATAGTTCGGATTGGTAGCGATGCCCTTCATCGCGGAGTTGCCGGAGTTCAGGGTTACCAGCTGCAGTGGTTCGGTATTCACGTTGGTCATGACCACGCCGCCGCCCCACGTACCAAAGACCACCCGACCATCGGGGAAGGCCGAGACACGATAGCAGGAATTCGATGGTAGGGCCGGTGAACTGAAGGCCGTCAGGTTGGACCACGAACCGTCGCGGTAGTACGACATGCCTTGTCCCGAGCGAGGTGGATCCACGTCCGTTGCCGCCCAGAAACCGCCCTTGGCATCGATCGCCATGCGGGCAAACTGGTTGGAGAGTGGGGTGTTCACCGCCACGAGCGAGACCGACGTGCCATCGTGGATCGCGATCGCCTTGTCGCGCACAAAGCCGATGATCCGGGCCGAACCATTGATGGAGGCCACGGTATGACCGATCAGTTCGCCCTGCCAGTCTGCGGGCAATGGACCGGAGGCGGACCGTATGCCGTTCAGCGTCGAGACCAGTAGTTCGGAGTCATACGAGAGACCATTGATCGGCGTCGGAGCTGCGACATGCAACACCCATCGAGCGCCATCCCATCTGTACGCCCCCGTACCCGCTGCAGCGGCGATCTGTTGGCCATTCGTTGCGAGGTACGGAACCGACATTTCCGGAAGACCTTGACTGGTATCGGTCACCACCCATACGCTCGGCAGCCGCAACGTGGGAACATCAAGCGGAGCTACGACTACTCCGGAGTCGGTCGCTACCCAGATACTGTCCCTCAGAAGGGCAATGCCGTTCGTTCGAGTCTTCTCCTGGATCGAGCCAATGCGATCCACGGTTTCGATGAATGTTTCGTTCGAGAGGTCGAATATGGCGATACCGAAGTCTGCGGCGATGTACAGGCGGCCGTTGCTGGCAACAAGATCCCTTACGCCACGGCGGGGGTACTGGCCAGCGCGTCGAATGTCGGTCACGTTCGACCAGCGTCCGTCCGGGTAGCGCAGGTCCAGAGCCCCGTCTCCACTACCAACGATCACCACGCCGCTCTGCGGGTCCACGGTGATGGCCGTGGCATCGATCGACTGCAAGGCATTGATGTTGCGATACTCTTCGAGGACCTGTTGATCCGAACCCACCGAAAACACGCCGCCAGACGTTGCGACCCAAAGTGTACCGTCCGGAGCAGCAGCCGCATCACGCACGGTGCGCAAGGACGACAAGGTGCGCCAGTCTGAAATGCGGATGGACTGACCGGTGGCGGCTGCGGCCGCTGCGCCGAGTACGACGCAGCATATCAGGATTCGGAGCATGGGATGGGAGGGGGCTGTGGTCAATGCCGGAGGTGAACGGACAACGTGGGCTTTTATGGTGCAGATCGGATGCGATCCAGCGCAGCGATCGTTTCCAGCGCAGCGCGGGCTGCCTCGGCCCCTTTGTTGCCGTGCACGCCGCCGGCGCGGTCCAGGGCCTGCTCAAGAGATTCGGTGGTAAGCACACCGAACAGACACGGTGTTTCCGTTTCAATGGCGATGGTCTGCAGGCCATAGGCCACCGGACCCGCCACGTATTCGAAGTGAGCCGTCTCTCCACGGATCACCACGCCAAGCGCGATCACGGCGTCGATATCCGTACGGCGAGCCATGGCTGCCACCACCACGGGGATCTCGTAGGATCCCGGACAGTGCTCGATGACCACATCAGACGTAGCTACATCACA
>JANJTN010000108.1 GCA_024711065.1 bacterium | reverse complement strand
GGAAAGAGCACTCACGAACAACATGCTCTTCGATCAGCTCGTACCGTGGGACGCTTTTAGCGTTGATTCAGTCACGTCGGGAGTGCTGGCGATGCGGATCAAGGACTGGGGAATGGACTTGGCTGTGATCGATGGGCGGATCAACAATAGGCCGCACCGTTGGCAGACCACCATTGATGCGACGAACGTGCGGATGTTCTCTACGCTCGTACCGCAGCTCTGGGCTCATGCGTTCACCCGAGCAATGGTCCGCCTCAAGACCGAGATCCGCGGTATTCCGAGTGTCCTTGCCGAGGTCGAGTCCCATTCCACAGCCTTGGGTCTGGAATTTGGCATCGGGTCGGCCGATGTGGTGTTCGTGGCAAGCCCCCTTCCATAGGAGGGCTCGGTGTGATCACCGCTTGGTGTCATCACCGACTCGTGGGTCGGTGAATCCCGTAAGCCTACGGATAAAACTCCGTGGTGCAGGCGGTAACTTTGTTTCCTATGGGAATTGCATGTGGAATCGTGGGCTTGCCCAATGTGGGCAAGTCCACACTATTTAACGCGCTTACGGCCAACGAGGCCGAGGCATCGAACTATCCATTCTGTACGATCGACCCCAACGTGGGCATCGTGAACGTGCCTGATCCGCGACTGCGGAAACTGGCAGCTTCATACCAGACCGATCGCGAGGTACCCACCACGGTGGAATTTGTGGATATCGCGGGTCTGGTGAAGGGGGCTTCCAAAGGGGAGGGCCTCGGCAACCAGTTTCTCGGGAACATTCGCGCCTGTGACGCTGTTGCGCACGTGGTCCGGTGCTTCCAGGAAGACAATGTGGTCCACGTTCACGGAAAGGTCGATCCACTGCACGACATCGACATCATCGAAACGGAACTGATCCTGAAGGACGTGGAATCTGTTGAGAAGCGCATGACGGCGGTTCAGAAACTCGTCCGCGCCCAGGACAAGGATGCCAAGATCGAGCACGCCATGCTTGAGGAACTCCATGCCCATCTGGACCAGGGCAAGCCCGCACGGACGTTCGAACGAGACGACCAGCAGGCCGCGATGATCCGGCAGATGCAGTTGCTTACGGACAAGCCGGTGATGTACATCGCCAACACGGATGAAGAAGGCGCCAAGAACGGCAACGATCTGGTGAATGCCGTCCGCGCCCGTGCCGAAAGTGAAGGTGCCGTGGTGATCCCCATCTGCGCCAAGATCGAATCCGAGATCGCCCTGCTCGACGAAGCCGACCGTGAAGTGTTCCTCCAGGACCTGGGAATGGAAGAACCAGGTCTGGATCGGATCATTCGCAAGGCCTACGAGCTACTGGGGCTAATCACGTATTTCACGGCCGGCAAAAAAGAGACGCGTGCGTGGACCGTGCGCAAGGGCTCAAAGGCACCGCAGGCCGCCGGTGTGATCCATACGGATTTTGAGAAAGGCTTCATTCGGGCTGAAGTGATGTCCTATGCCGACTGGGAACGCGCGGGGAGCGAACAAGCGGTCAAGGACGCCGGACAGTACCGCGTGGAAGGCAAAGAGTATGTCGTGAAGGACGGCGACATCATGTACTTCCGCTTCAACGTCTAACCACGAGCCACGAGCCACGAGCCACGAGCGGCAAAGGTCAAATCCCACCAAATTTCTGTGAGGGCAGGTATGAGATCTATGAGACTGATTTCGGTGTTCACGATGATGCTGGTGCTGACGGCGTCCGCATCGTGGGCACAAACGCCGAGTGTGCCCATGCGCTGGGGCGGGCATATCGGCTTGAACTACAACATGGCCGGCGTGGGTTACGCCGAATGGATGAAGGATGCCAGCGGCGCTCCGATCCGTCCGGGCGGCAACTTCATCCCCCAGGTCTTGAACGACGGCAGCGGCCTGGGCCTGTACCTGGGTGCCAATGCCCAATGGAACATCTTTGATTGGTTCGGAGTGCAGGCACGCCTCTCCTACGACATGCGGAGCCTGACGGCGAACGACGATCAGTCGCACCTGAAGGCCGATGGAACGTATTACAACGACGAATTCAATTTCGACATCAGCCTGCTGAACCTGGAAGCGCTGGCGAAGTTGTACCTCGGCCATCATTTCCATTTCACCGGCGGTGGCGGACTTGGCTTCAAGATGGTAAGCGAGTACCGGTATCGCCTGGACAGCCAGGACCCGGAAGCAGGTCCGTTCGATATCGAGGGATCGTCCCTGGTCGGCTCTTTTGTAGGGGGCTTGGGCTACGATATCTATCTGAGCGAGCCGTCGGAAAAGACGCAGTGGATCCTGACGCCGTTCGTTGAACTGACCTACATGGTCGGGATGAAGGAAGTGGACTTCACCCAAACGCAGAGCGGCTTTGCTGATGGGTTGTCGATCCCCACGATCCGCGCCGGCGTGAACCTTGCCCTTGGCGAAGCCAAACGCGACGAGCAGCCCGCTCCGGCCGTTGGAAAGTTTTTCCGCGTGTCGCCTCCGCAGGACGGTATCTATTCCACACGGGTCACGAACGAGTACTTCCCGCTGCGCCCATACGTGGTGTTCGATTCCGGTTCGGTTGAGATCCCAACCACGTGGAACGGTCAGTCGCGGTATGAGCTGATCTCCGAAGGGGGACGCGAGGACTGGATCGACATGGCCCGCAGCACCGTGATGGACGCTGAGCATGCTACCGATGCTGACGAGAGCAAGTACATGCAAGGTCGCGTGTATTACAACATCCTGAACATCGTGGGCTATCGGATGAGCCAGACGCCGGGAGCGAATCTGACCTTGATCGGTTCGGATCCGGTGGAAAAGAATGGCGCCGATCTTGCCAACACCGTCAAGAACTATTTGGTGTCGGTGTGGGGCATTGATGCAGGCCGCATCGAAGTGCAGAGCCAGGTAATGCCGCGCAAGCCCGCCGGTACCGACCGTACGCCGGCTGCCGACCGTCCGCTGGCCACCAAAGAGAACCGTCGCGTCGAACTGGTCTCCAACGACCCGTCCATCCTGCGCCGAGCTCTGATCCGTGCCGAGCGTCCCGCTACAGAGGAGAACGAGATCTACGTCGAACTCACCACGAACGAGTCGATCTCGTCGTGGCAGGCCACGGTCCGTGGCGAAGGTCAGTCCAAGTCGTTCGGTCCGTTCACGGGTAAAGATGCCTACATGGATCCAACCGGTCTGTTGCCGGCCGGCGAAACGGAAGGCATGTATACGATCGAAGTCGTGGCCACCACGGCTGACGGTCGCACCTTGAGCGACTCCGAACAGTTCGGTCTGCGCCTCAACGAAAACGACGCCCTGGCCGAGCGTTTTGCGCTGATCTTCGAATTCTCGGCGGACGATCCGGTGGGCCGTTCCGAAGAGTTCCTCGAAGACGTCGCACCGCGAGTCCCGGATGGCGCACTCGTGATCATCTCCGGATACACGGACAACATTGGCAACGACGACTTCAACCAGCGATTGTCGCAAGAGCGAGCCGACCAGGTCAAGACCATCCTGCAGCGCCGCTTGAATGCGTTGGGTAAGAAAGCGACCGTCCGTGCCAAAGGCTATGGCGAAAGTTCGACGCGCCACCCGTACTCCAACGAGCGTCCGGAAGGCCGGATGTACAATCGTACGGTGATCGTGGACATCATTCCGTAAGCACCCGTCCGAATCCGTTATCTTGGGGCTCTGTTGACGACCAACAGAGCCCCTTTTTCTATCATCGGCATTCTCTGGTATCGTGCATGGCATTCCTTGGTCATACAGCCCGAGTGGTCGTTGGCTCGACCGACCTCAAGGCGTCAGCCTCCGCCTGGGAGGCCGTGGGATTTGACGTACAGGACGGCAGCGAGCATGCTGTTCGCCTCACGGACGGCCAGATCCTGCTGACCATTCTGCAAGAGGCGGTCGGTACACCGGCGCTGGCCTATTTCCATGCCGATCCTGCCCGCCTGCAGCAACAGCTTCAGGCCGCTGGATCGCCACCGGTGCAGACCCGTGCCGATGGCTTCGACCTATCATTGGTGGATGTGCCCGTGATCCATGTGCATGCCAGACCTGCCGATCAGGCCGACGAGGCCACGGGAGGGAGAAATCCAGTCCTGGGTTTTCTGGATGCATTGTGCGTTCCCGCCGAGAATGCGCGAAGCACTCGCCGGAACCTGGAACAGATGGGCTTCTTTGTACAGCAGGAATGGGATGGGCCGCCAAAGCGGTCCGACGTGACCGATGGCTTGATCACGTTGTCCTTTCAGGAAGCTCGGATCCGACCACATCTGGCCTACGCAACAGAGATCACGGCCGATGTGCTCGAGCAGTTGACGTCGATCCCCAACGTGACGGCCGAACCTGTTTCACTGAACGATGAACTGGCTTTTGTGCGACTGATCATGCCGGAAAGGACCCGGATCGTGATCGCTCACGACGATAACTACGAATAGGAGATCATGCTACCTCGCATCATCATGTTCGACCTGGATGGCACGCTGGTGGATTCCCGTGCCGGGATCGAACACTCGCTTCGACTCACACTGTCCGAATGCGGTATGCCGCTCGCCGCCGACCATGACCTCACATGGTGTATCGGCGCTTCTCTCTGGACCATCTTTGAGCACTACCTGGAGACCACGGACCGACCAGTGATCGAAGGCGCGGTGTCGACGTATCGCCACATCTATCGCGACGGGCCGATGTTCGAGTACACGGTTTATGACGGCATCGTGGAGGCCCTGGACACACTGCAACGAGATGGTGCCCGGCTGCTGGTGGCCACCGCCAAAGCCCACGAGTACGCTCGCGAAGTGATCGCAACCTCGCCGTTTGCCAACCTGATCCACCACGTCTATGGCTCGGAACTGGATGGCACCAATGTGGAGAAGCGCGATCTGATCCGCCACGTCCTGCGTCAGGAAAGTGTGGCCGCTGATCAGGCGATCATGGTGGGAGACCGTCACCACGATATCGACGGTGCCATTGCCAATGGCGTCTCGGCTATCGGCGTAACCTATGGCTATGGCGCTGCCGATGAACTGGTGCGAGCCACCGCCACCATTCATGCCCCTACGGAGTTGGTTCCGGCCATCGTCAATCTCGCCGCCGAGGCTCGCTGATGCAGCCGTGGTTGATCCTGCATGGAGCCCTTGGCTCGGCTCATCAATTCTCGGAGCTCGGGGCACGGATATCGGAGCTCGGTGTAAACGTGGACGTGCTGGAGTTCATCGGACACGGCGCGCAGCCGGATGCGGACGTTTCATGGACGATGGATCTGTTCGTGGATCAACTGGAGCACTACCTCGAGGCTCAGGCCTGGACCGCCGTGCGCATCTTCGGCTACTCCATGGGCGGCTATGTGGCTCTGGAGTTGGCCAAACGCCGTCCGGACCTTGTGGGACGCATCCTTACGCTGGGCACAAAACTCTCATGGTCATTGAAGGGGGCTCAGCACGAAACGCGATTGCTGGATCCGGACGTGATCGCCGAAAAGGTGCCGGCGTTCGCTGCCGACCTTCAGCGCCGTCACGGGGCCGACCAGTGGACCACCGTGCTGCAGAAGACCGCCGACATGATGATCGACCTGGGAGATCGCCCTCGGCTGACTCCGGAGACCATGGATCAGGTCGTATGCCCTGTCCGGTTCATGGTAGGCGATCGCGACGAGATGGTGTCACTGGAAGAAACCCGGCTGTTCCAGCAGGCAACTCCCGGTGCCGAACTGGCCGTGCTGCCGGGTACACGACACCCCATCGAAAAGGTCCGCACGGACATGATCCTCTGGCACTGCCGCGACGTGTTCGAACGATGACGCGCCAAGAGGCAACCGAGCACGTCAAAGCCGCCGCCACCGCGATCGGATTCGACGCCGTGGGGATCGCCGAAGCCGTGCCACTGGTGGATCCGATCCAGCGATATCAGGCGTGGATCGAACAGGGACGCCATGGCATGCTGGGATGGATGGAGCGGAACCTGGACAAGCGCCAGGACGTGTCGCAGATCCTGCCCGAGGCGCGAAGCGTGATCGTGGTCGCAAAGAACTACTTCACCCCTTATGAGCACTCCGTCGACCAACCCGGCAAGATCTCTCGATATGCCTGGGGAGACGACTACCATGACGTCCTTACGCCAATGCTGGATGCCCTGAGTGCGAAGGTCGAGGCGGCCGTGCCGGGTAGCACCACGCGTCGGTACGTAGATACGGGTCCGGTGATGGAGAAGGCCTGGGCCGTTCGCGCCGGGCTCGGTTGGCAGGGCAAGCACTCCAATGTACTGCGGCGAGACATCGGCTCGTGGTTCTTCCTCGGCGTGGTGATCACCACAGCGGACCTTGTGGCCGACGCGCCAATGGAGGACTTCTGTGGAACGTGTACGGCCTGCCTGGACGCCTGCCCGACGCAAGCTATCGTGGAGCCATACGTCGTAGACAGTCGGAAATGTCTGTCCTATTGGACGATCGAGGTCAAACCGGAACATCCACTGCCGGCAGAGATCGCCAAGGACCTCGATGGATGGTTGTATGGTTGCGACGTGTGTCAGGATGTGTGTCCATGGAACCGCTTTCAGGCGCCGACCACGGAACCGCGGTTCCAGCCACGTGAGCAGGTCACGAATATGGACCCTCAGAGCGTCGTAACTTTGTCTCCTGAACAGTTCGCAGACAGGTTCAAGGGCAGCCCGATGAAGCGGGCTAAACTGGCCGGTCTGCAGCGGACAGCGGCAGCGTTGCTGCAGAACGATTCGAATGCACCCAAGGAAGGATCATGAGTCAGTCACATACGGATATCGCCATCATCGGTGCCGGCCCGGCCGGCTTCACGGCAGCGTTGTATGCCAGCCGCGCCAATCTGGGCGTGATCGTCTTTGAGGGCATGCAGCCTGGTGGCCAGCTCACGATCACGACGGAGGTGGAGAACTATCCGGGCTTTGTGGATGGTATCATGGGACCGGAGCTGATGGAAGTGATGCGCAAGCAAGCCCATCGCTTTGGTGCCCAGTCGCGGTACGAGACCATTGCGAAGGTGGACCTTACCGAGCGCCCCTTCAAACTGTGGAATGAGCGCGATGAACTCACCACGGCCGATGCCGTGATCATCGCCACGGGGGCGTCGGCCAAATTGCTTGGAGCCAAGGGCGAGTCGGAATACATGGGCTTTGGCGTGAGCGCGTGTGCTACGTGCGACGGGTTCTTTTTCCGCAACCTGAATGTGTTCGTGATCGGTGGCGGAGACACGGCCATGGAAGAGGCCAATTATCTGACGCGGTTCGCGGCATCGGTTACGGTTGTCCACCGTCGGGAAGAGTTCCGTGCGTCCAAGATCATGCTGGAACGGGCGCAGGCCAACCCCAAGATCAAGTTTCTGCTCAACAGCACGGTGGAAGAGTACATCGGCGTGGCGCCGGAAGGTGGCGCCAAACGGCTGACCCACCTGGCCATTCGCAATACGCAGACCGGAGAGCTTTCTACGGTTGAAGCCGACGGAGCGTTCGTGGCCATTGGTCACCAGCCGAACACTCAGCTCTTTACCGGTGTGGTGGAAATGAACGACGTGGGGTACATCAAGACCACGCCTGGAAGCACCTATACGACTGTACCGGGTGTCTTTGCCTGCGGAGATGCCCAGGACGACACCTACCGCCAGGCGATCACAGCCGCCGGCTCTGGGTGTATGGCTGCGATCGATGCCGAACGCTGGCTGGAACATGCCCGCCACATGGCGACGCCGTAGGGGCATGCCCCCGGCATGCCCTTGGCATGCCATGGGCATACCGGTGGTGTGCCCCTACTCCACAACCGCGAACGGAGCCTGATGCTTGGTTCGAACGATGCGGGCATCCACCAGTGCCGCGTTCTCCGTTTCGTACCCCCAGAGTTTTACACGGTAGGCCGGAGCACGATCCACCACGATCGGTTCGAAATAGGCTTTGTATCCGCGGTCGCCCCACGTTTGCACCCAGTCTTCGGCCTGTTCTTCGGTAGCGTACTGTCCCACGGCTATCGTGAACGGTAGGTCAGCTGAGTACAGATAGTACCCTTCGACTCGATTGTTCAATAGGCGTTGTGTGCCATCCTGTTGGAGATAGAACATCGGCTCTCGACTACCTGCCGAGCGGATCCGGATCTGAGAAGGCCGAACGCCATTGGCTTGCAGGTAGGCCGAAACGTAGCCCGCACGCTCCAGGGCGCGATCATCGTGGTCGCTCTTGACGTCCGGACTTACGTGTCCTACCAGCTGAAGGACCTTGCTGGAGTCTTCGAGAAGGTCTTCAGCCACCTGCGTCAGCAGAGCATAATGCTGTTTGAGGCCCACTTCATTCGTATCGGGAAGCACGGCAAGTACGGCGCGGGAGGTGATGTATTCCCGCTCTTGCATCGGTACCATCAGTGTATCGGCCAGCAGCGTGTCCGAGGAGGCCACCTGCCACCCAACGCTGAACAGCAGGTCGTGGCATGCCGGATCGATCGGTGAGCGTGCCACGAAGAGTTCCACGTGATGCTTGCTGCCATAGAGGATCTCTCGCAGGATGTTCACCACACCAGAGCGATCAGCAGGGTCAACAGTGTACAACCGTCCACCGGTAGCGGCCGACACATATCGATACAGGTAGCCATGGGCCGAATAGCCAACCTTGATCACATGGATCGTAATGCCGCTCGATCGGGCCAAGGCCACGAGATCACCGACGGAGATGCCCAGGCCCGTGAGGTCGTTGCTGGCCGTGACCACCGTGAGGATCTTGCTCTCGTCGGTGCGGTCGGCCAGGAGACGCAGTCCGTTCCGGATCGCTTGATGCACGCCTGGTAGACCCACAGAGGGGCCGAGCGGTGCCTGGTCGATCCGTTGCGCTACCAGGTAGGGGGCCGTGATCTCGGCGATGGTCGTGGTCTGGTGATCGAACACCGCCACACCAATACTATCGGCTCCCAGGATCCCGGGAAGGATGTCGCGGACACCGCGAAGAACGTCGGGTGCCATACCGTCCGAGAGCAGGGAATGGTCTACCAGGACCTGCATGGCCGTCGGCGGCGTGGTGGTCTGCCAGGTCCGACCGGTGATGATCGGCTCGTGTTCGGAGAGCAGGGCATCGCCGCGGCATCCGGAGCGGACGAGCCACGAGCCCCCTTCCGTCCCCGCCGGACAAGCATTGCCCCGAGCGTCGAGCAGGAGCGCTTCGATCGTTACGCCGGCCTCGGTGCGGCGAGCACCAAGGACGCGGACCTGGGTAGGTTTGGCGGAAGCCGACGCAGCCCCGCGCAGGTAGGTAGACGTCGTTCGGCTTTCCTGCAAGGGGCTGGGACCGGTGGAAACGTCCTGAGCCAGCCCCATGCCGGTGGCGGTGAACAGGGTCAGGATACAGAGCGCAGTGCGGCCAGGGATCATGGGTCCTCGTTATTCAGCGTCGTCCATCGGAACGGACCGGAAGGTGATCCTTCCGGTGTCGTCGCAGTCCACAACGATCTTCTCTCCGACGGAAACTTCCGCACCAAGCACCTTTATTGCAAGGGGATCGGCCACATAACGCTGGATCACGCGTTTCAGGGGGCGAGCACCGAACTGCACGTCGTAGCCACGCTTGGCCAGCCATTCCAGGCAGTCCGGGGTAACCTCGAATCCGTAGCCCAATTGATGCATGCGCTTCCCCACGGCTTGCAACTGCAGCCTGGCGATGTGCTGGATCTCTTCCGGCAAGAGGGGTTTGAAGAGGATCACTTCGTCGATCCGGTTCAGGAATTCCGGACGGAGCCGTCTGCGAAGCAACTCCAGCATCTGCACGCGTGCTTCGCTCATCACGGCATCGCGATTATCGCTGGTGATCTCGATCAATCGGTCTTGCAGGATCTCCGACCCGAGGTTGGACGTCATGATCACGATGGTGTTCGTGAAGTCCACCGATCGACCCTGAGCGTCGGTCAAGCGTCCATCGTCGAGGACCTGCAACAGGATATTGAACGTGTCCGGATGGGCCTTCTCGATCTCGTCGAGCAGCACCACGGAATACGGACGGCGTCGCACGGCTTCGGTCAACTGGCCCCCTTCCTCATATCCGACGTATCCGGGAGGAGCACCCACCAGGCGGGACACGGCGTGCTTTTCCATGTATTCGCTCATGTCGATCCGCACCAGGGCATGCTCATCGTCGAAGAGGAACTCGGCTAAGGCGCGAGCCATCTCTGTTTTACCTACGCCGGTGGAGCCGAGAAAGATGAACGACCCGATCGGACGCGCCTCGTCCTGCAGTCCGGCGCGCGACCGGCGGATGGCGTTGGCCACGGCCACAACGGCTTCGTCCTGACCGACCACACGCTCGTGCAGGCGGTCTTCCATGTGCAGGAGCTTGGATCGCTCGGATTCCAGCATGCGCTGTACGGGGATCCCGGTCCACTTGGCCACGATCTCGGCAATGTCTTCGGCGTCGATCTCTTCCTTGAGCAGGTTGGTGCCTTGCTGCAGGTCGATCATCTGCTGATTGGCTTCGGCCAAGCGCCGTTCCAGCTCGTGGAGTCGGCCATAGCGAAGCTCGGCCACACGGGCGTAGTCGCCGGCGCGTTCGGCTTCGGCTGCTTCGTGCTTGACGGCTTCGATGTCGGTCTTCAGACCCCGCAAGGTCTGGATGTGAAATTTCTCTGTTTCCCACTGGGAACGTAGATCGGCCCGGTCTGCACGCAGATCCTCGAGTTCCTGTTCGATCTCTTCCAGGCGCTTTCTGGTGGAGGTTTTGGCGTCGTCGCTCATGGTGTACTCCTTCATACGGCACATCTTGGGTGCCCAGAACCGAATAGACGAATGTCCACCACGGATAGCGTAACTCCGGTCACAATGGGCGATATTGACCAGACGCGTATTTTAGTAGGTCAGTTCACGGACAGACGTAGAGGACCATGGACCCGATTCTTCGACTCATCATCATCATCGTTCAGAGTTATCTGATCGGTTCGATCCCGACGGCCCTGATCATCAGCAAGGGCTTTTTTGGGTTCGACATCCGCTCCAAGGGGAGCGGAAACATGGGCAGCACCAATGTGTTCCGCGTGATGGGATGGAAATGGGGCTTGCTGGTGCAGATCCTGGACATCCTGAAGGGTTTTGTGGCTGTGGGCCTGGTGGCCTATTTCTTTGATACGCAGATGCCGTTCGTGAACCGCACGCCGTTCGAAGACGCTACGGTGGTGAAGTTCATCGCCGGCCTTTCGGCCGTGATCGGTCACATCTGGTCCGTCTTCGCCGGATTCAAGGGCGGTAAGGGCATCAATACGTCGGTTGGCTTGCTGATCGCCATGGCACCGGTCGAGGTGGCCGTGGCAGCCGGCATCTTTCTGTTGCTGTTGTTCGCCAGCGGCTATGTGTCTCTGGGCTCGATCGTGGCAGCCATGGCCGTTCCGGGCACCATGGCCTTTCGGTACAACATCCTTGGTGTGGAGATCGAAGGGTACCATTTCATGGTTCACGCCTTCGTGGTCCTGGCCGTGCTGGTGATCTTTGCCCACCGCAGCAACATCAAACGGTTGCTGGCAGGAACCGAGAATCGCTTCGCCAAACTGCAGATCTTCAAGCGACAATCCTGATGCGCATCGGCATCGTTGGCTCCGGTGCCTGGGGTTCGGCGCTGGCCCACGTGGCCGCCGAGAATGGGCACACCGTGATCATGTTCGCCCGCGAGCCGGAGGTGGTGCATGATATCAACACGAACGGCACCAATTCCCACTATCTCCCCGGCAGTGGCCTAGGAGAGGGCGTCACGGCAACGTCCGACCTGTCCGATCTGCAAGGGTGCCAGATCGTGGTCAATGCCACGCCCACGCAATACGTCCGCACCACCTTCGAAAGCCCTGCGGCTGCCGGGCTGCTTACCAGTGCCATCCTGGTGAACGTGGCCAAAGGCATCGAGCTCGGTACCCATGAGTTGGTGTCCCAGATCTTCGCTGAAGTTGCCCCTTCCATGAAGATCTATGCGGTGCTGAGCGGTCCAAGTCATGCCGAAGAGGTGATCGAGGACATGCCCACCACCGTGGTGTGTGCCTGCGAGGACACGCAGGCCGGCCGTCTTGTGCAAGAGGCGTTCTCCACGGAGACCTTCCGGGTCTACACCACCACCGATGTGGTGGGCGTAGAGATCTGTGGTGCCCTCAAGAACGTGATCGCCATTGCGGCCGGGATCATCGACGGGGCTCACTTGGGCGATAACACCAAGGCGGCTGTGATGACCAGGGGGCTGGCCGAGATCTCCCGTCTGGGGCAGGCACTTGGAGCCGACAAGGAGACGTTCTACGGCCTGGCCGGCATGGGCGACCTGATCGTAACCTGCGGATCGCAGCACTCCCGCAATCGCTATGTGGGTGAACAGGTGGGCAAGGGGCGCTCGATCGACGAGGTGCTTGGCAGCATGACGGCCGTGGCCGAAGGCGTGCCAACCACACGATCGGCCCTCGAATTCGCCGCCGAAGCCGGCGTCGAGCTGCCGATCACCTCCAAGGTCGCCGCGATCCTGTTCGAAGGCGAAGACCCCATGACGGCGATCCGCGAGCTGATGCTGCGTCCAGCGAAAGCAGAATAAAGAGCAGCCCTAGCGTCTAGCGTCTAGCGTCTAGCGTCTAGCGTCTAGCGTCTAGCGTCTAGCGTTTAGCGTCTAGCGTCTAGCGTCTAGCGTTTAGCGATTCGCGCCTCGCACCTAACGCCTAGACGCTAGACGAAAGACGCTAGACGCTACTCGCTACTCTTCCTCGATCCCGCCCAACTGGCGGATGCGGAGCTCGGCTTCTTCGAGGTAGGTACGGGCATGTTTGGATAGCTCCATGCCTTCGGTGAACAGCTTGAGTTGTTCTTCGATGGGCACATCGCCCCGGTCCAGGATGGAGGCGATCTCTTCGAGACGTTTGAGCTGGTCTTCGATGGAGGGTTGTTTCTTAGCCATGGTCGTCGTCGAGCGGTGGGGTATCGGTGGTTGAATCAACGGTCACGGCCACCTGTTGGCGATATCTGAGCAGGGTAGCCGTGTCTCCGGGTTGCAGGTTGCGCGATGCGGTAAGGGGCTTGCCGTCCACTTCCACAATGGCGTAGCCGAGTTTGAGTGGACGGTGTGGATGCAGCGTGCCAAGGCGGATGTCCAGATGTTCCAGATCGTTGCGGAGGTGCCGCACGGCATGAGCGATACCTCGGGCGGAACGCGCCGACAGGTCGTCCACCCGCTGGGCTCGGAGCAGGATCCGCTCTCGGATGCGGCGGGCGGCCGTTCCATCAGTGAAGGCGATGGCGGACTCCAGTAGATGGCCTACGTTCTGGTCCATAGCGTCGATCATCCTATCGCGGACACCATCCAGACGGTCCAGTAGATCCGCTGTCGTGATCGGTGTGACCAGTTCCGCTGCAGCTGTCGGCGTAGCGGCTCGACGATCAGCAACGAAGTCGGCGATCGTCACATCGGTTTCGTGTCCCACCGCCGAGATGATGGGTGTGCGCGCATCGTGGATCGCCGTGGCTACGGTCTCGGTGTTGAAGCTCCATAGATCTTCGATCGAGCCCCCTCCACGACCCACAATGATCACGTCCACGCCGGCATCGTCCATCTCCCGGATGGCTGCGGCAATGTCGTCCGCACTGCCGTCGCCCTGCACCAGTGCCGGACGAAACACCACCTCGAGTGCGGGATACCGCCGTGAGATGGTGGTCAGCATGTCGTGCAAAGCCGCACCGGTGGGGGAAGTGATGATGCCAACGGTTTTCGGAAACCTCGGCAGATCCGCCTTGGTGGCAGGATCGAACCATCCACGTTCGGCGAGCGTGCGCTTCAGGCGCTCGAAGGCTTCATGCAGGTTGCCAAGGCCCTCTTCGCGCATGAACACGCAGTCCAGCTGATAGTTGCCTCGCGGTGGATACACCGACAGACGTCCACCCACCACCACCTGCATGCCGTCGCGGGGCTGCAGATCCAGAGTTCGGCTACGCCACATCACGCAGGCAATGGCCGCGTCGGCGTCCTTGAGCGTAAAGTACCGATGGCCCGACGCTGCCGGTTTGAAGTTGCTCAGCTCTCCGCGAACCACGACCTGTCCGATGCCCTCTTCCAGCAGGCCTTTGATGGCATGGGTTAACTCTGTGACACTGACCACCTCGTCTGAGGCATTTGCGGTATTTTTCACGTCGTTGATCACCGGTACAAACTACGAACGAGCTGTGAGCTGTTGGCTGTGAGCTGTTGGCTGTGAGCTGTGAGCTGTTGGCTGTGAGCTGTTGGCTGTGAGCGGTTGGCTGTGAGCGGTGATCAACGGTTAGCAGATAACCACATTAGCAGATTAGCAGATTAGCAGATTAGCACATTAGCAGATTAACATGATCGGTCTTGGTTTCGACGTCCACCGCCTTGCTGAAGGCGAATCCTTGGTCCTGGGCGGGGTTCCCATCCCGTCCGAGATCGGCACCGTTGCTCATAGTGATGGCGATGTGGTGCTACATGCCCTTGTCGATGCCTTGCTGGGCGCGCTGGCGCTGGGCGACATCGGCGAGCACTTTCCGGATACGGATCCCACGTGGAAGGGGGCTAGTAGCAGCGTCTTTGTAGAGCATGCCATTGCCATGCTGCATGATCGCGGTTATGCCCCGGTGAACATCGATGCCACGCTCGTGTTGCAGGCACCGAAGATCCTGCCGTACAAGGAACAGATGCGCCAGACCATGGCCGCCCTGTGTCAGCTCCCCGTTGAGCGAGTGAGTGTGAAGGCCACCACATCGGAGCACCTGGGGTACGCCGGTCGCAAGGAAGGCGTCCATGCCTGGGTCGTCTGCGAGGTGCAGCCGAAATGACCGTACGGCTGCTGATCGTGATCATCCTGATGCCGCTCGTGATCGCGGCGGCTCGCGGCGATACCGACGACCCGATCCGATTCGGGATGGCGTCCTCATGGTCCGGCCGGATCCTTCTGACGCCTCAGGATCTTCTACTGCATCGATCCAAGCCGGCGTGGACCTCCACCGAACCGGCGCTGCAGCGGATCTCGACGTCGTCGACCGTCCTGCGTTCGGCTCTGCCCGGCATGGACATCCGCGATGCCGCGATCTGGCGGGGAGCCATCATTGCTCTCCGCGTGCAATCGTCCGGTGCCGATGTGCTGGTACTGGATATGGAACTTACGATCCGCTCTCAGCGGGAAGTGCCCCTGGATCGCCCCCTTCAGCCAACGGACCGTGTGGTACTGGCCTGCGATGATCGATTGAGCAATGCCTATGTCTTGCTGGGGACGGATGTGTTCGTGTTCGATCCGTCCGGACGCGGTGCATCTCCCCGGTTGATCGAACGGCGCGTGCAGGGTGTCGCGGTTGCACCGATGGCTCACGGAGAGATCGCGATCGTGCATGATGTAGGGGGCACGGCGTTTCTGACGGTGCGCGACGCTCGGCAACAAACGCGGGCGGCCACCACCGTACCGGGTGCGCCGATGTCGACCGTGATCGCTCTGGAGCGCACCATTGCCGTGGTCTCCGAGGTAGACGGTTCTACCGAAACACAGATCACTTTTGTGGACCCGGAGACCAACGAAACTCGTACGCTCACGGTGGCCACCACGGCCTCGCTGATCGATATCGCACCCGGAGCGGAGGACCCGCTGATCGCTGCCGTGTCGCTCCAGCAGGGACACTATGTGTTGTCCGTCGGTTCGCCAGCGGCGTTCACCGAAGGCATCCCGAGCGGGACGGTACTTGATCGCGATCTGGGCCTGCCGGTCGCCCTGCGCATTCTCGGCCGTCGGATCTATGTGATCGACCGTGCCGGATTGGTGACCGCTGATCTGCAGGGGGCTATCCAGTCCCGCGATCCGATGGAGCTGAATATCGATGCCCGCTCTGCCCAGGTGCTCGAACGCAGCGGGGTGACGTATGTGACCAGTCTCACAGGATCGGCGCGGCTGATCGAGCATCGCCAACCGCTGTGGTGGGCCATGCGGGCGATGAAGACCATCGGGGCCTTTCTGGTACCGATCGTGCTGTGTGCCGTGATCCTGGTCCTGTGGCTGCGCCAGCGGCGGTTGCGTCGCTTCATCGATACCATGCTGGAAGTGCCTGGCGCTGGACTCCTGTTCATGCTGGATGCCAGTGGTCGTTTGATCCGGACCAACGAGTTGGCGGCTCGACTGTTGAGGATCTCCGGCAAGGTACCCATGGGCCGTTCCTTTCATGCCTATGTGCAGCATCGCGGTGTAGAAGGTGTCCGCGCCGTGCTGACGCAGGCGTACACCGACCAACGCCCCCTTTCAGAAAAAGTACACGTCGACGACGGCGATGAACAGCGCGAGTATGTGTTCACGTCCGTTCCCATGTTCGGCACGTTCGGTCGCCTCCGTGGCATCGTGATCACTGGCGTAGACATCACCGAGGCGCTGGAACGCCGACGTCTGGTGAACTGGGCTCAGTTGGCGCACGATATGCAGACCAACCTGTCCACCATCCGTCTGAATGCCGAACAGCTGGCCCGGGAGGCCGCAGAAGGCGGGAACGAGCGAGTACGCCGCATCCTGTTCCAGACGCGGGTGCTTACGCAGCGGGTACGAGACCTGGTGTCGGTCGGTCGGTCGGAAGAACTGGTGCGCGCTCCGGTGCACAGCGCGGAATTCTGTACACAGATCCGGCACGAGTTCGATCCCGAGATGTTCCCACACGTGACGTTCTCGATGAAGCTGCGCGGTACGATGATGAATGTGGATCGCCTCAAGCTGTCGAGGGCTGTGCGCAACGCGGTCGAGAATGCGATCAAGGCGCTACGGGGTCAGCCGGGCACGGTGGAGATCGCCACGTGGTCCGATCGCGAGCACGTGTACATCCGCGTGAGCGACACAGGGGTAGGCATGGATACGCTTACGCTGGAACACATGATGAAGCCGTATTTCACCACGGCCAAGGATGGCAGCGGAACCGGGATCGGTACGATGATCATGCAACATGTGACCCATCTGCATGGTGGTTCACTACGCGTGACCTCCGAACCCGGCCACGGCACGCAAGTGGTCTTTCGGATCCCGCATATGATGCAGGGGGCTCGCCACACCTCCGATGAAGCGATGGAGACCGTAACCGCATGACCTCCGGTGTGTCTGTACACGGCAAGCGCTTGATGGCACTCGACTTCGGCAAAGCACGGATCGGAGTTGCGGTCTGTGACGAGCTGCACATTGTGGTCTCTACGCGGCCGGTGATCGTGAACGATGCCAGCGTGTGGGACCAGCTCCAGCGCAGGATCCAGGCGGACAGAGTCGATGTGATCCTGGTGGGCGTGCCACGTCATCATGACGACCGTTCCACGGAGATCATCGAGACCATCGAACGATTTATCCAGGAGCTGCGTCAACGCACCAACATCCCGGTGATCGAGGTCGATGAAGCCTTCTCTACACAGAACGCTCTCACGGTGATGCGATCCTCAGGGATGTCCAGGAAGAAACGTCACACCAAGGGTACCAAGGATCAGGTGGCTGCTGCCGTGATCCTGCAGGAATTCCTCCATGAACAGCACTAGCATTGTCGGCTTGATCCTTTTGATGGTAGGGGGCTTGGTCCTGAGCGTGCCGGCTTACGGCCAGCCCAAGAGCATTCTGGATAAAACGATCTTCGTAGACTATGGCGAACGCTTTCACGCCGACGCCTACGTGGTTCCGACCGAGTCTCCGGATTCGGCTCGCATCGCCGTCTTTTTCCGCATGGCCAACGACTTTCTCACCTTCGTCAAGGTCACCGATCCCAACGACGTTGCCGGTAACTACAAAGCGCCCATGGCCGTCGGGATCGAAGTCCGGGATACGCTTGGTGTGATCCGTCAGCGGCATCGTTGGGAAGACATTGCCTACACCACCACGTTCGACGAGACCAACAGCAAGAATGCCTATCACTATGGTTGGGTGGTGCTCACGGTGCCACCCGGTAGTTATCGGATCTCGCTGGAGATCCTGCAACAGAAGGAGAGCAGTCAGAAGAAGATCACGATCCCGACGGTGTCCTTCAACCCCAGTCGGCCAATGCGCCAGCTTACGGCACCACTGTTCGTCATGCCGGTGTCCAAAGGGGGTGTGGAATTGCTGGAGCCCTTTGTGCTAAGTGGAAATGTTGCATTCAGTTCCAGAGATGCACGGGCGTTGATCCTGCTGAATGATCGCGAGAGTGTGGACTATCGGTATGTGATCCGCCAGCTGCCGTATGGTCCACGCGACATTCAGTGGTGGAGCGTGAGCGAGACCGAGGGCGACGTCCGCTCGTCAACCACGCGTTTCCCTCGCGTATCGGATCAGGCTACCACGCACGACCCATATCTGGAGGTAGGCGAGGTGGGGCATCGATCCGTCGACATCGCGCTGGTCGAGATCCCGATCCCTGTTACGGTGCTCGTTCCCGGTAACTACCAGATCGAACTGGTGCGTGCAGGAACCACGGACACGTTAACAATGCCGTTCCGGATCATGTGGGAGATGATGCCGCTAGCCCTGCGCAACATCGATTATGCGATCAATCTGATGCGCTATATCGTCTCCGAGGAAACTGTAGACTCGCTGGATGACGGTAGTGACGTAGAGCGCCGCACGAAGTTGATGGGATGGTGGCGTACACAGGACCCGACGCTGACCACGACGTTCAATGAGCGGCTTGCCGAGTTCTACAAACGTGCCGACCAGGCATTCTTCGCCTTCAGCACGATCCAGGAACCGGATGGAGCCAACTCTGAACGGGGCCGGATCTACGTGTTGTATGGCCCACCTACCGATATCCGCAACGAGCTCCCGGTAGATGGGGAAGCCCGCGTGGTGTGGACGTATGCCAACCAGGTGAACAAGGTGATCACCTTCGGTATCGATGACAAGGGCATCTATCGTATCCGCCGAGCCACGGCGTTCAACGCACCGGAGATCCCTCCAGCCGAAAACCGCTAACGCCACCCTCTCACCCTCTCTTCTACCCCTTGGGTTCCCAACCTTCACCCTCGCAGGGCGGTGCTTCGGTGGTCACGTGCACGTCCAGGATCATGCACAACTGGTTGGTCGGATTGAAGTGGCGGCATTGACCGCAGAGCGTATCGATGTGCAGCTGCTCCACGGCATCGTTGAACCGCTGATACTGCACCCAGGCGGGATACACGCCCAGACCCCAGAAGGCAAAGAGCACGGCGGTCCACCACCAGGTCGTCGAGCCGTAGGACACATTCAGGATCGTGGCGGCGGTGCCGATCAACGCTACACGGATCAGCGCTGCGGCTACGATCGAGCCGGTGGTGTAATAGGGCTGTTCCTCGGCGTACTCCGGAGGAGTGGTGCGCAGCAGGAACAGGTCCAGGATCTGCTCGGCTTTGGAGGGTTGTCTCATAGGGTTCGCTGTCGTGTATAATGCCGACCTTTCCACTCGGATCCTCGAGCCGAGTACGCCCAGCGGATCGCGTTGATCCCGATTATCACCGTCCAGATGGCCGTGATCGGCTGAAGGAACAGGTGCCACCAGGGCATGCCAAATCGCCGGGCGATCATTAGACGAATGATCGCCACGATCATGATCTGAGTGGCTGGCAGGGCGAACAAGCCCCACTCATACGCAGCGCTCATCATGGCTCGGGGCGTGGTGGTCAGCAGGTATGCGCTGGTCAACACGAACACCACCGGCACGACGAAGGCCGTGATCAGGTGCACGAGGAAGAGCAGCGTGAGCGGCAGATTGTAGCCCGTTCCGGCAAAGAGGTTCTTGGAGAAGCCGCGTGTGACCTCGCGCGCCGACGTATACATGCGGCACCAGACATGCCGAGAACCGTCTACCAGGGCGATCCGCTTGCCGGCCCCCTTCATGGCCTTGGCAAGGAACACATCCTCGACCAACGCGTCGTGTACCGCAGTATGTCCGCCGATGTCGCGATAGGCTTCGGCACGGAAGAACATGAACTGGCCATTGGCGGCACTCAGGGACGTCCGCCGATCATTCAGGATCAGATGATTCGGCAAGTAGCTGAAGTACAGCATATGGACCATCGGGATCACGGCGTGTTCGGCAAACGTGCCCATCTCTTCGAATGGGATCATCGAGAACAGGTCCAATCGGTGCTCATGAGCCAGATCGACCGAGGCTCCAACGGTCTCGGGTCCGTGAACCGTGTCGGCGTCCGTGAAGAGCAGGTATTCGCCCGTGGCCTGTTCGGACAGCTGCTGGCACGCCCAGGACTTGCCCACCCATCCATCGGGAAGGGGGCTGCCGTCGAGCACACGCAGCGAGGGGTATTTCACCTGCAGCCGACGCAGGATCTCGCCCGTGGCATCGGTACTGTGGTCGTTCAGCACGATCACTTCCACGGCAGGGTAGTGCTGCGAGCACACGCTCTGCACGCAGGCTTCGATGCAGCGCTCTTCGTTGCGCGCCGGTATCAGAATCGATACCAGAGGTGCTGCTGCACGATCCATCCGTCCGCGTAACGGCAAGCGCTTGAAATGCAGCAGGTTCAGCAGGGTAACCCACAGAAGCCCCAGGATCACTGCCGTGATCAAGCCTTGATAGCCGAGGAGAACCAGTTCGGGCGTGGACATGTTCAAGAAACCTACGAAGGTTGAGGTGATAACTTTGTGACCTGCCGGAAGGTTCATATGGATCTGTTATTCGGACCCGATCATGATATCGACCACCGCCATATCGAACATGGTGCGTATGAATGGTGGTACGTCGACGCGCTCTCGCCCGATGGGGCGTGGGGCGTAGTGATGATCGTGTTCCGTGGCATGCCGATGTCGCCGGCGTACCTACAGGCGCAGCACAGCGGTCACGCTCCACCCCACAACCATTGCGGATACGCCGTGAGCGCGTATCACCACGGCCGGCGGGTCGCCTTTGCTTTTCGCGAGGTTCCCGAATCGGCGTTTTGCGTTCCGGATCAGACCTTCGAGATCGATACCACGCTTCCGGATCAGACCAACAGCCTTGTGGCTCGCGTGACCACTCAGGAAAGCCCCTTGCGATCCAAAGGGTCGTACCAAGCCGATCATGCGTGGGTGCTGGTGGCGCCGCGCGTGCAGGCCACGGTGGAGCTGTCCCTGCGCGAGCACGGTGTAGAGCTGGCCTCGGCCGGGTGGACAGGGCTGGCGTATCGTGATCACAACACCGGACGCCGACCGTTGCAGGCCGACTTCAAGGACTGGTACTGGGGTCGGGTCCATGGTCCCGACCGCACGCTCGTGTACCTGCTCGCGCCCAATGCCGCAGAGCCCTTCCTGTTCTGCGGAGAGGTTCGGCAGGGGGCTGATCACGTGCAGCCGTGGACGGACCTGCAGATCGACCTGCAGGCTCGCAGACTTACGATGATGGGTCTCCGGACCGCCCGGCGGATCGTGATTCGAGGACGCGCCGCGGATGGTACTCTGCGCACGGTGGTCTGCGATCAGCGGCGAATTGTGGAGCACGGTCCGTTCTATCAACGGTATCTTTCCGTCTGGACGCTCGATGGAGTTCCGCAAGGACTGGGAACCTCCGAGTATATGCGAGCCGACCGACTCGGC
Source organism: bacterium (assembly GCA_024711065.1). Classification (GTDB taxonomy): domain Bacteria; phylum Bacteroidota; class Ignavibacteria; order Kapaibacteriales; family Kapaibacteriaceae; genus OLB6. The sequence continues at coordinate 23,611 of JANJTN010000108.1, read as the reverse complement.
TCCGCGTGGATACAACCCTTTCTCAGACTCCCATTCTTCCGACATGTCTGACGCTCTCATCAGGATCCTGCCAGACCACCTGGCCAACCAGATCGCCGCCGGCGAGGTGGTGCAGCGTCCGGACTCGGTAGTGAAGGAGCTGGTGGAGAACGCCATCGATGCCGGGGCAACGTCCATCACGGTGGTCGTTCGTGAGGCCGGCAAACAGCTGATCCATGTGATCGACGACGGCAAGGGCATGGTCCGGGAAGATCTCGAGCTCAGCATCGTACGGCATGCCACCAGCAAGATCGCGTCCGATCAGGACCTGCATGCCATTCGCACGCTCGGCTTTCGCGGAGAGGCCCTGGCATCGATCGCCGCCGTAGCCGATCTTGAGGTTCGATCCAGAAGGATCGGTCAAGATGTTGGCTATCAACTGATCTCGCGTCCCGGTACACCCGCCGAGATCCGACCCGGCGGCGGAGACGTTGGCACGCAGGTACTGGTGCGCAACCTGTTCTACAACGTGCCGGCACGGCGCAAGTTCCTGAAGAGCGATCTGACTGAGTTCCGACACATCAGCGAGACCATGCAGCGTATGGCGTTGGCACGGCCCGACCTGCGTTTTACGTTCTACGATGCCGACACACTGGTGTTCGACGTGCGTCCCGCAGAGCTCCGACGTCGCATGCAGGACCTGCTCAAGGTGCGCTCCCAGGATCTGGTGTCGGTGGAAGGGGGCGACCGAGACGTTGCCGTAGAGGGCTTCGTTGGTTTGCCGTCGGTGGCACGCCAGAGCCGCTCCGGCCAGTACTTCTTTCTGAACGGCCGCCCGATCTCCAGCCGGTCTCTGGGACACGCCGTGATCTCGGCCTACGAGCACCTGCTGGACGCCGGACAGCATCCGTTGTTCGTCCTGCACATCACGGTGGATCCGCAACGGGTGGATGTGAACGTCCACCCCCAGAAACACGAGGTCAAGTTCGAGGACGAGCGTTCGATCTACCTGCTGGTGCAGCACGCCGTGACTTCGGCCCTGCAACAGCACAATGTGATCCCGTCCTTCCTGGCCGACGTCCCTTTGGCCGAGCGTCCCTTGCAATCGCTCCCTCGCCACGGCAACGAGCCACCCACCGTGGTGAACCGGCTCACGGGTGAGATCCAGACGGGACATCTCGCCAGCGGTGTCCCTCCGCTACGATCCCGCGGGTCCGACGTGCGTGCCGTAACACCGGCTGAGCAGCGTGGGATCGATGCCCTGTTCGGGCGTGAGGAAACCGACGCCGGGGAGGCGCTGCACGTAGGTCGGCAGTACATTCTGACCACGTCGGCCGAGGGCCTGGTCGTGATCGATCAGCATGCGGCACACGAGCGGATCCTCTTCGAACAAGCCATGCGCCGAAGCAACGAAGGCGACCGTGGCGGTCAGGCGCTCTTGTTCGCGGTGGATGTGCGGTTGTCGCCATCGCACGTGGCCATTCTGCGTGAGTATCTCGATGAGCTTACCGCTCTGGGGTTCCGCGTAGAGATCACGTCCAAGGGTCCGATCGAGATCCATGCCGTCCCGATCGACGTCCAGCCGGGCAATGAGCAGCAGACGCTGGATGCGATCCTGCAATCCCTGGAGGAGGCTGGACGTCTACCGCGCGAGCAGCGTCGCGAACGCGTGGCTGCTGCATTTGCTGCTCGGCAGGCGATACGGCGTGGTCAGCCCCTTACTGCCAGTGAGATGCGGGCGCTGATCCAGGACCTGTTCTCCTGCAAGGTGCCGCAACTCACACCGCATGGTCTGCCAACCTACGTGGTGATCCCGATCGACGAACTAACCCAACGATTCCGATGAGTACACACGCACGACGCAGAGCTCACAGGTGGATGCTTGGCCTTGCCTTGCTGACTTGTCTTGGCGGAGCACTTCCCGGCATGGCGCAGACCGCGAAGCGAGACGAGGATCTGGACTCGCTCCTCACGTGGATGGATGGCGATTTCTCCAGTGAACGCCAAAGCCGAACCGATACCACCTACCTCCACATCGAACTGCACATGAAGCGGATCTGGACCGACCGCACCGATGGTGGATGGTTCTACGTGGAACAGGCGATGGCCAGCAAACCCCAAGCACCATATCGCCAGCGCATCTATCATGTGAATCGCGTCGAAGAAGGCATGTTCGAGAGTGTGATCTACGAACTGCCGGATCCGAAGAGTGTGATCGGTGCCTGGCAGGATCCGTCGCTGCTCGATGGTCTTGACCCGGACGCGTTGCGCTTGCGTCGCGGTTGTGAAGTATACCTGCAGGCCACCGGAGAGTCGTTCATCGGCCGCACGCACGGCACCGCGTGTCGGTCCGACCTGCAGGGGGCGAGTTATGCCACCACCGAGGTCGAGATCCGCGCTCAAGGCATGCTCAGCTGGGACCGTGGCTGGAGTGCTGCCGACGAACAGGTCTGGGGTGCTGTCAAAGGCGGCTACGTGTTCCTGCGCAAGTAGGGGGCTTGGTTCGGGGTCGAGGTGCTAACTTTGCGCTTCGCTCTGCACATGTTCCTCTTTCCAGCGTAGATCAGCAATGGCATCGAACAATCACTACGTTCTCATTCTTGGCGCTTCCAGCGGTTTCGGCAAAGCTGCCGCATTGGCGCTGGCCAAGCAGGGGTATCACATCCTGGGCGTGCACCTGGACCGTGCTGCCGGAATGAAGCAGGTCGAAGAACTGCGTGCCGAACTCGACGCGATCGGCGTGCGGCATCACTTCTGGAACGTTAACGCAGCCGACGCTGAAAAGCGCGCTGAGTTGATGGAGGCGATCAAGGACGAGTTTGCCAAGCACGACGGGGCAACGATCCGGCTGATGCTGCATTCGCTGGCGTTCGGAACGCTCAAGCCCTTCGTGTCCCACGAAGGCGCCGACGTGATCTCGCAGAAGAACCTGGAAATGACGCTGGACGTGATGGCCAACTCCCTGGTCTACTATGCCCAGGACGTGGTCACCAACGGCTTGATGGCTCGTGGTGGACGCATCGCCGGCTTGACCTCTGCCGGCTCCACGCGTGTGCTGCCCACCTATGGCGCCGTGTCGGCCGCCAAGGCTGCCATGGAGAGCTACTGCCGCCAACTCGCGCTCGAACTAGCCCCCTACGGTATCACGGCCAATGCCATCCGTGCTGGGGTTACCTACACGCCGGCCCTGGCCAAGATCCCGGGCAACGACCTGATCATGGGCAACGCCCATATGCGCAATCCGTACCACCGGCTGACCACGCCGGAAGACGTAGCCAATGTGCTCACGCTGCTGGTGCGCGACGAAGCGGCCTGGATCAACGGCGAAGTGCTGGGTGTGGACGGTGGCGAAGACGCCATCGACCTGACCTGGTGGAAGCCAACGGAGTAAGCGCACTTGGTAGACCGTCGCTGACCTACCGTCGCTGACCTACCGTCGCTGACCTACCGTCGCTGACCTACCGTCGCTGACGTGCCGTCGCTGACCTACCGTCGCTGACTTCCCGACTCAGACTTCCAGCTCTTACTGCATCAGGCGGACGCGGAACGAGCCCCTTTCCACCTTGAGCGATTCGCCATTGGCATTCTTGCCTGTGAAGGCGAACGTACCGGTCATTTCCGAGGGGATGCGGCGAGAGATCACCACGCGGCCTTCGCCCACTTTGTACTTGGCTACGTAGCGTTGTGCCGGGTTGGGACCAACCTGCAGGACCGCCTGATTGTAAGAGTCACTGCCCAGGTCGAACTGATCGATGTGCGTGTCGCGCAGCATCAGCTCCAGGCGTTTTCCGTCGGACGTTTGAGCCGTAATGATGATCATGTCCGACGTAGTAGTGGCACTCATGCGATCGGCATCGAATGAGGAGCCGTTCACGCGGGAAGACACGTAGTATCCCGGAACGGGATCGGTGGAAGACTCGGTGCAGCCTACGGCCAGTATGCTGACGGTGGCAACGAGGAGCAAGAGCGTTTTCATGGGACCTCCAAAAGATGAAGGCCCCAAACGCATGCACTGGCACGAAGTTTCAGTTACAGGTACTCGAGGATGTCGTGCCGAGTAAGAACACCCGATGGCTTGTTGAACTCGCTGACGACGATCATGGGTTCGTTGCGCAGTAGCTCGATCGCCTTGGTGATGTCCTCATGGGCATCGATAATGGTGGCAGGCTTATCCATCACGTCCTGCACCGGACGCTCGATCACGCGCCGTTCTTCGATCACGGCGGCCATGAGTTTGTTCTCGCGAGCGGTACCTACCACCGTGCCCTGATCGATCACCGGGATCTCGCTCAGCTCGTACGAGCTCATCAACGAGAGGGCTTCCTGCACGGTGGCCAGCGGGGGAACCGACACGAGTGCCGGCAGCGTGCCACGGCTGCGCTTGGCGGCAACGGCATCGCGGATCATGAACTCCACACTGTCGTCCAGCAGGTCCTTCTCTTTCAGCCACTCATCGGAGTGGTGCTTGGTCAGGTAGCGCTCGCCTGTGTCGCAGATGATCGCCACCACCACCGCTTCCTTCGGTAACAGCTTGGCTACGCGAAGTGCAGCCACGATGTTCATGCCGGAGGAGCCGCCACAGAAGATCCCTTCTTCCCGGGCCAGCTGACGGGCCATGGAGAAGGCTTCCTTGTCGTTCACATTGATGATCTCGTCCACCACCTTCAGATCAAGGTTACCGGGAATGCGCTCCTGGCCCACACCTTCGATCAGGTAGGGGAGGGCGTCCACCAGTCGTCCGGTTTCCTTGTAGGTCTTGATCGCCGATCCCACCGGATCGGCCGCGATCACCTTGATGTTCGGATTCTGCTGCTTCAAGTACCGTGCGGTGCCGGTGATGGTGCCACCGGTGCCGATGCCGGCGATGAAGTGCGTGATCGTACCGTCCGTGTCGGCCCAGATCTCTGGACCGGTGGTAGCCGTGTGAATATCGGGGTTGGCCGGGTTGTCGTACTGGTTCAGCATGATCGCCCCTGGGATCTCTTCCGACAGGCGTTTGGCGGTGTTCCAGTAGTACTCTGGGGACGACATCTTGGCGGCGCTCGACACGATCAGCACATCAGCGCCAAGAGCCTTCAGGTAGCGGACACGTTCCTGTGAAGCCTTGTCCGTCATCACGAACAGACATTTGTAGCCCTTCAGACGGGCTGCCAGTGCGACGCCGATCCCGGTATTGCCCGACGTGGGTTCGATGATCGTATCGCCCGGTTTGATCCGTCCGTCACGCTCGGCCGCTTCGATCATGGCGATACCGATGCGATCCTTCACGGATCCGCCGGGATTCATGCTTTCGAGCTTGACGTAGACCTGGGCTTCGATACCGTGCGTTACGGTATTGAGCTTCACCAAGGGTGTGCGTCCGATCAGACTGAGGACGTTGTCGTAGACGTTCATGAGATCTCTTCTTCCAGCAATTGACGTTCGTAGGTGTCGGCGTAGCGGCCGTTGAGTGCAATGAGTTCCTGATGACTGCCGGCTTCCACGATCTGTCCGGCATGTAGTACAATGATCCGGTCGCAGTGTTTGAGCGTGGACACTCGGTGCGAGATCAGGATGGTGGTACGACCTTTCATGACCTCGGTCAGACCGCCGAGGATCCGTGCTTCCGTGTCCGTGTCCACGGCCGATAGCGCATCATCCAGGATCAGGATCCGCGGATCGCTGAGGATCGCCCGTGCCAGCGCCGTACGCTGTTTCTGTCCACCGGACAGCGTTACACCTCGTTCACCCACAATGGTATCGTAGCCGAGCGGGAGGTTCTTGACGTCGGCATCCAGCTGGGCGATACGCGCTGCGCGCAACACCTGTTCCTCCGTGGCATCCGGATCGCCGAACCGGACGTTCTCGCGGATCGTTTCGCTGAACAGGAAGGACTCCTGCGGGACCACTGCCACGTCTCGGCGCAGCACCTGCAAGGGGATCGCCCGGATCGCGTGTCCGTCGATGGTCAGAGATCCGGAGCTAACCTCGTAGAGTCGGGGGATCAGGTTCACCAGGGACGACTTGCCACTACCCACGCTGCCGAGAATGCCCAGTGAGCCCCCTTCAGGGATCTCGAGATCGATGTGTTGCAAGACCGGTCGTGAGCCGGTGCCGGTATAATCGAGTGAAACATCGTCGAAGTGGATATGGCCACGAAGGTGTTCGATCCGATGGTCCGTGCGGTCCGTATTCCGGATGTCCGGTACGGCATCCATGATCACACCGAGACGTCCCATCGAGGCCGCTCCACGCTGGATCATGCCCGTGACCCAGCCGATGGCCGCGATCGGCCAGATCAGCTGGTTCAGATAGATGAAGAACTGCGTCAGGTCTCCAACGGTCAGTTCACTGTCGATCACCAGTGCGCCACCAAGAGCGATCACCACGATATACGTCAGGTTGAAGAGCACGGTCATCGACGGCATCATGAGGGACTGGATGCGGGCTAACGCGATACTCTTCTGATAGTAGTCGTGGCTGATACCGTCGAAGCGATCGCGTTCGAACGGTTCGCGATCATAGGCACGCACCACGCGGATACCGGAGAAAGCTTCCTGAGCCTGCGTGGTCACATGCTCATACTGTTCCTGCACGGTGCGATACCCGCGATGGATCTTGCGCCCCAGTGTATACGTGGCCCAAGCGATGAACGGGATCGGCAACACGATGGCCAGTGTCAGCATCCCGCTGATCGAGATCATCCACGAGAGGGCGAACAGGAACACGGTCACGGTATTGGCCGTGTACATGATGGCCGGCCCGATGAATTCGCGGACCGAACTGATATCGTTGGTGAAGTGGGCCAGCAACGATCCGGTGGAGCGGTCGTGATAGAACTGCTGCGCCTGCACCTGAATCGCCGCCACAAAATCGTTGCGGAGGTCTTCTTCTACGAAGCGCGACATCACGATCAGCGTCCGCCGTGTGGCGAACATGCCCACACCACTGCCAATGGTCAGTAGCAGGATCTGGGCGATCAGCCACAACACTTGGTCGGTGGTGAAGGACTCTACCTTGAGCGTATCTACGGCCTGCCCAACTACCCGCGGGATCGTTGTGGAGCAGATGTTGGAGAACGTGATGAAGAATAACCCCCAGCCAACCTTGCGGCGATACCGCTTTAGGTAGGGGGCTAGTCGTCGTAGCTCGGAGAGCGCACCGGAAGGAGCCTTGGTCATCAGGCGATCGTGACCTCGGGCGTGAGGTACACGTCCTGGATGGCGTTCAGGATCTCGACGCCGTCAGCCATCGGACGCTGGAACGCTTTGCGTCCACTGATCAATCCCATGCCTCCGGCACGCTTGTTGATCACGGCCGTGGTGACCGCCTCGGCCAGGTCGTTATTACCGGATGCTCCGCCGGAGTTGATCAGGCCAATGCGACCCATGTAGCAGTTGGCAACTTGATAGCGTGTCAGATCGATCGGGTGATCCGATGCCAGTTCCGTGTAGATGCGTTTGTCGAACTTGCCGTAGGAGGAACCGCCCATGTTCAGGGCAGCAAAGCCACCATTGTTCTCCGGCAATTTCTGCTTGATGATGTCGGCTTCGATCGTTACGCCCAGGTGATTGGCCTGTGCCGTGAGGTCGGCAGCCACATGATAGTCCTTGTCGGCCTTGAACGCCGGGTTGCGCAGGTAGCACCACAGGATCGTGGCCATGCCAAGCTCATGGGCCATGGCAAAGGCTTCGGCGATCTCCATGATCTGGCGATTGCTTTCATCGGAACCAAAGTAGATCGTGGCTCCCACGGCGGCAGCACCCATGTCGGCAGCCTGCTGCACCGTGCCGAACAGGATCTGATCGAAGGCGTTCGGATAGGTGAGCAGCTGATTGTGATTGATCTTGACCACGAACGGGAACTTGTGGGCGTACTTGCGGGCAACGCTGCCCAGAACGCCATACGTGGATGCTACAGCGTTACAGCCCCCTTCGATGGCCAGCTTGACGATGTTCTCGGGGTCGAAGTAGATCGGATTCTTGGCGAAGGAGGCACCCGCTGAGTGCTCGATACCTTGATCGACCGGTAGGATGGACACGTAGCCGGTGCCGGCAAGGCGTCCGGTGTTGTGGATCCAATGAAGGTTATGCAGCACGCGGCTGTTGCGGTCGCTAATGCCGAAGATCTGGTCGACGCTCGAAGCCGACGGCAGGTGCAGTTGATCCTTGGAGATCGTGGTGCAGGTGTGGTTCAGATAGTGGTCGGCGGTATCGGCCAGGAGTTCGGTGATGCGGTCGATCATGACGGTTCCGGAGTTGATGAGGGGCAAAAATACGAAGGGCAGCCCGAGGGCTGCCCTTGTTCTGTAGCGATGGTGTTTCCGACCTAGCGGATCACCGAGATCGTGCGGGACTCGACGAACGGTCCGCTGACCATCCGGACCACATAGAGGCCGCTGGCAAGGTCGCCGGTTTCCAGGTTCAACTCGTAGACGCCGCTCGGCAGGACCGGGGTAGAGATCGTGCGAACCACGTTGCCCATGGCGTCCACCACCTCGAACACCGTAGCCACGGCGATCCCGGTGGAATAAGCGAAGGTGGTGTGATCGGCTGCCGGGTTCGGTTTGGCGTGTCCAATGGTGAAGGGGGCTGCCCCAAGTTTGATCAGGCGTCCTTCGGCGTAGCAGACCTGCTCGACGGCGATCTCTCCGGTATTGTCGCCGGTAGCCACGATACAGGTCGGATCCGCCTGGGCCGTAAAGGTCACCGGCAGACGGTCCTCGGACGTCAGGTAGACGTTGAAGGATGGGGTCACAAAGGCACCGTTCGTCAGGGTGGCCCCCACGTCCGGCGTACCGATCACCGTCAGTTGGCCGGGGACCGTGGCGTCCGTCTGGAACGTCCAGCCAGCCTGTTGCGGCGTGGTGAGTTCCTTGAACGCGACGAACTCGGACGAGTAGCTGAAGACCAGCGTGACGGTACCCATGGTAACGCCGGTCAGATCACCCGTGGTGACCGTGACGGGCATGACCGCAGCCTGGCCGATGATACCGGATACGATGTTGTTGAATCGGAAGTCGGCCGGGGTGGTGATACCGGTACCGCTGACATTGACGTTAAGGGCAAGGCCCTGATCGTTGGGAATGGCATACGATGCCGCGAACGGCCCAACACCGCTCGGTGTGAAGGTTACGATCACGTCGCGCGACTGTCCCGGTGGGATCGTGAACGGCGCTGTTTCCGAGATGGTGATCTCGCTCACGTCGCCACTGCCCACAGGAGCGTCGCAGTTGAGCGGAAACGAAGCGTTCGGGTTCACGATGCGGACCGTTGCTGTCTTGCTGACGCACGTCAGCACACTGCCCATGTTCACGGGTTGGATGTCTGACGGCTCTGCGCCGATACCCGTCACGTTCACGCAGGTCGTGGTGTATGGCGGCACGTCGCCTGGAATAGCATCATGCTCGATGCAGACCTGGATGGAGCGTGTACCTGCTGCTTGTGGTGTAAAGGTAACGTCTACCTCGATCGAGCCACCAGCTGGGATCGTCACATCGGATGGAGCGCCGGTTGCCCAAGCGAAATCCGTGGTCGGGCCGGCGAAAGCCACGCTCTTCACAAAGAGGGCTGCGTCGGTGTCCGTGTTGGTGATGGTCACCTTGCCGATCTCCGATGACGTCAGGCCAACGGTCCATGCCTGGAAGTCATATCCCGTTGCGTCGATCGCCGGCAGGAAACCAACACCGCGTGCCTCACCAACCAAGGGGTCGGCTTGGCCCAGAACCGTTGCGGTAACCGTGACCACATGCAAGCCACGCGTTTGCGGGCTGAACGTTACCGGGATCGTACGCTTCTCGGAAGGGGCCAGGTCGAACGGCACCGGCGTGGGCAACACCAACTGCAAGTTCGGGTCGGAGGCATTGGATAGTTGTACGTCGGTAATGCGGACAGGATCGGTGTTGCGGTTCTCGATCTCGATCACATCGTTGGCAATCGTTCCAAGACGATGACGCCCAAAGTCCACGGACGAGATACGAACGTCTGGCTCGACTACCAGGATGGAGATAGCACTGGTGGGTCCGCCACATTCTGCGGGCAAGCCAAAGTCCAACGTAACGGCCTGTACGCCCGGAGTGTTGGCATTGACGTTCACGGTCACATCCAGACACTGATTCGGCTGCAGCGTGAAGGCGCCCAACGGAGCCACCACCAGGTCTGCCGAGCCCTGGGCCGTGAGCGTTCCCGAGATCGCTGCCGGACCGGTATTGCGCAGCACGCAGGTAACCGGGTACGACTGCGACTGGCCCTTGGGGAGGTTGCCTAGGTTCACACTGGCTTGCACTTCCCAGGCACAGGGTGGAAGGCCGACGCCGTCCAAGGCCAACGTGGCTGTTGAGCCACAGGTCTCGGAGATCTCGAGTGTTGCTCTTCGCGTACCGACCGCCGATGGGGCAAACAAGAGCTCGATGGACGTGCACTCACCGGGCTTGAGGCGCACCCCATTCAGATTGCCCGTGAGTGTAAAGTCTGCGTTGTTGGCGCCTGTGAACCGCACTTGCGAGATCACGACCGGGAAGTTGCCGGTATTGCACAGCACGCCGGTCACGGATTTGCTGGAGGTCTGGCCAACAGCGATCGGATCCATGGTCACGCTCGTTTGATTGAACGTGATCTGCGGTGAGGCCACGGTAAAGACATTGTCGCTCTCATCAGAGCTGGCCGGGATGGCGCCGAACTTGGACAGGAACACGTCCTGACCACCGAAGCCCGGGATCGTGATCGTTGGCGGAGCGAAGGTCTTCGAACCGGTATAGTCGCCGGTGGTATAGGTAAATCCGTTGTCGTCGTCTGCCGTAAAGGACTTCAATGTCCATCCCGCCGGGGGAATGGCATCATAGGCTGCCTGGATGGCATTGCCGGCTTCATCGTAGACCACCCAAAAGTTCCGCCAGCGCGTGTCGTTGAACGTTGCCGACTGCTCAAACGAACCGTTTGGACGCAGACCGACACGCACGAATCTCTTGAACCGGCCAACGAGCATCACGCGGGTGACGCCGCCGGCAACCTGAACGCCAATGTTGGTGCACTCTGCTGTGCAGTTGTTCAGACCGTCGCCGCGGGCATAATTGGCCCATTGCAGCGATCCGGTTGCATTGTACTTGAACAGGAAGCAGTCGCTCACGTCGCCGCCTGGCTTGCTCATGTTCTGCGTACCGAACATGGCCGACGGGCTGGCGAAGTCCCCGGCAACGTAGTAGTTGCCACTCTCATCCGTGACGACACCGGTCATGTGTTCGACGGAGTTACCCGAGCCGACCAGGAGCGTTGTCTTGGTGATATTGCCGTCTGCCGTCCACTCGATCAGGTAACCGTCCATATTGCCCACGGCATTGTTTGCCGTCGTGGTGCCGGCTTTGAACGGGCCGTCGAAGTTGCCGGTAGTGTAGATGCGCACGTTATCCGACGAAACGGCAACGGACGTGGCCGTTTCGGTGCCGGTGCCACCGATACCCGCCGCCCATTGATACTGATCCGTTGGTTCGACAGACACTTTTACCTTGTATTGGGTCCCGGCTTGCGGCGGCAGCCACTTGTATTTGAATCCGGTAGCAGAGGTGGTGATCACCGTCCACGTAGCGCCGCCATCCGTGGAATACTCCAATTTGACGGGCTGGGTTGGTAGGACGCCGGCCCAGGTGATGGTCACAGAATCACATGTCGAGAACAGCTCTCCACCGTTGGGGCTCGAAAGGATCGCCAGACCCGTGCCGCCGACAAGGGTGATCTTGGGTGGGCAAGGCGTACCGGACATTTCCAGATTGGCTTGGCGGAAGATCTGCTGTCCCCCTTGCTGGAACCGGACGCGAAGTGTGCGCGTGGCATTCCGCGCTAAGGTGAAGGGGGCGAAATTGGTCTGCGCGGTAGGGAAGTTCCAGTCTACGACCGAGAAGAACGTGTTCGGCGTGATGCTGAACGCCGTAACGTTCAATGGCGCGTTCCGCGCCGTGATGGTTACGTTGGCGAACGACGAGCCCCCTACGGCTGGATCGCCGCAGAAGAGGACCGGCTCGGAGATGTCGACGGAGGCAACCCCCTGGTCGGGAACGAAGTAGGACACATTGGCCTGGGGGTTGTTGAACTTCTTCAGCGTAATGGTAGCCGAGCGGTTGCGGTCACCTTCACTACAGGCATACGGGGCGATCCAGGTGAGGCGGCATGCTTCCTTGATCTGCGTCTCAAGGGCTAGGAGCGCAAAGAGATCCACCAGGCCGGCCTCGTTGGTCACAATGGCCTTGCCGCCGGTTCCGTCGGCCATGGCCGTAAGCACCGGATGCGTGTTGGGTTGCAGAATGGTAACGGCAAAGAACCGGATCGCCTGCTTGAGGAGGCTGTCGATATTATTCTCGGCGAACTTCACTTCGTCCGGGATGGCAGGATTTGGATAGCCATCGGTGAGGAAGAAGGTGTACTTGGGGATGTTGACCGGGCGCTCGCGGAATTTCTCGTAGATGTTGTTGTTCGGGCTCTCGAACGGGAGTCGGTAGTCCGTCGAGGTAAGTGGCTCGAGCTTGTTGATCGTGTCGATGATCTCGTCCCGGTTGGCGGTCCAGTCCACCTTCACCTCGTAATTGCCGGCAAAGGTCACCAGGCAGACCCGGGTCTCACCAATGAAATTCACGCGGTTCACAAAGCTGATGAGGGCGTCCTGGGCATAGCGGAATCGCGGCTTGCCGTTCACTTCGTCGCGCATCGAATTGCTGCGATCCAGGACCAGGATGATGCTCGCCTCGGGATCGATGGTCACGCATTCGTGCGTGAGCGTTGCCGACAGATCCACCGTGGAGTTATCCGTGTGGCGCTCCACCACGGAAAAATCCGTGGCGTTGAACCCGGTCTGCGGCTGGCCGTTCGAATCAAAATAGACATAGTCGGCGGAGACTCTGGGAAACCCCGAAGCGTCGACGTTGTAGATCGTAAGCGTCTGGGCAGCCATCGGAACAGCGGCCAGGCCGAAGCAGGCGATCAACACGGTGGTGAACAAGGATCTGATCATACGGGCGTAGGGAAAAGGGTGGTCTTTATGCTGTTGCTTGTTGTGTGGTCGTCGATCGAATGGCTAGACTAGAACACGTAACGTTTTGTTGCTGGCGTCGAGTTCGGCGCGAAGGCCAACGGGGATCGTGAGTTTGCTTTTGACGTGACCAAAGGGGAGTCCGTAGACCACCGGAATACCGAGGTCTTTGGTGCGCTCGTCGATCACTTCTCGAAGCGTGAATGATGGACCGGAGATCGAGATGCCTTTTGCTTCGCAATTCCGAAAGTTCCCAAGTGCGATGCCGGCGCATGTCTGCAATTTTCCTGCGAGCCACAGCTGCGTCAGCATACGGTCGATCCGATACGGCTCCTCGTTGATCTCTTCCAGAAAGAGGATGGCTCCTCGGGTGTCGATCTCGTAGGCTGTTCCCAGCGTGGCAACGACCATCGCCAGATTGCCGCCCGTGAGGCGCCCGCGGCCAAACCCGGATTGCAGAACCGTTAGCCGGTCATCAGAGAACGTCCAGAGGACGTCTCCTCCGGCGCCTTCCACTGCCGTCGGCTGGCCGAGGATCGTGGTGCGGAAGGATTCAGCCGTGAATGGATCGAACGTGGACGAAGCCACCGGGCCGTGGTACGTAACGATCCCGCTCAGCTGATGGGCGGCGATCAGCAAGGAGGTGATGTCGCTGAACCCCATGATCATCTTGTTCGCCTCGGCGATCGCTGCGTAATCCAACATGGGAAGGATCCGCATCACGCCGTATCCACCCCGCGCGCACACAATGGCATCGATCGTTGGGTCTTCAATGAACGCCATGAACTCGTCGGCACGCTGCTGATCGTTGGCGGAGAGATATCCGATACTGTGATCGATATTCCGCCCCAGAACCGGCTCGAAGCCTTCGGTTTCACAGATACTGAAGAAACCCTTGAGTTCGCGTTTCGTCACACCACTCGCCGGTGCCGCGATCCCGATCCGCGCTCCGGTTTGAAGGGCTTGCGGACGGCGCAGCAGCAGTGGAGACGGCACGGGCTCCGGAGCGGCGGCATGAGCGGTGGTTCGCCCAAGGGCGGATACCACTCCGGCTGCTCCGATCGTGCGAAGGAAGTCTCTGCGCTGCAACGACATAGCGGTCCACTTGGTGAAGAGGTCGTAGAACCGTGTAAAATACCAAATTTCGCGCCAGATTACTGCCGGACAACTGCCCGCGACCCAACGGACTAACCCTTCGCAAACGGGGGAGTTACGTCTGTTGCTTGTTCGGGAGGTGGGTGTGGAAAGCTCAGCAGCCATCACCGAAGGCGAATCGCCGCCTTGCCGTATATTCGTGCCCATTCGGAAAGGTGCAAGAGTGGTTTAATTGGCACGCCTGGAAAGCGTGTGTGCGGGAAACCGTACCGAGGGTTCGAATCCCTCCCTTTCCGCTCACTCCTCTTTGGAGCAAGCTCTACACGTGAAGACAGAACCGCAGCCGGACGCAGTGGAATCGGCGGCCGAGGATGAGCGCATCATTCGTGATGTGCTGGCTGGTAATGTGGATGCCTTCGCGTTGCTCGAGCGGAAGTATCGGCGGATCGTGGCGTTTCTGATCCGAAAGATGATCCGCAATGAAGAGGACGTGAACGATCTAACGCAGGAGACCTTTATCAAGGCCTTCAATGCGCTTCCTCGATTCAAGTTCGAGTACCCGTTCTCGCGGTGGTTGTACAAGATCGCCTCGAACCGATGTATCGACCACCTGCGGCGAAAACGCTTTCAGGCGGTATCGCTGGACCAGCCGATCATGACGAGCGATGGGGGAGAGCTGACGATGGAGCCCCCGGATAGAGGACCCAAGGCCGACGACATGCTTCTGGCCAAGGAGCGAGCGCAGATGTTGCGTGATGCTCTGGAAACCTTGCCGGACAAGTATCGGATCGTGATCCGTATGCGGCACGAGGAAGAACTGGAGTACCAGGAGATCGCCGATAAACTCGGACATCCTCTGGGCACCGTGAAAGCGCATCTCTTCCGTGCCAGAAAGATGCTGTACAAGAAGTTGATGCAGCATGGGTCGCACTTTGAAGAGTACATGTCCGACGACGAGGACGCCGCATGAGCGGCGAACGTCGGCGCCGGTTCTGGCCCTGGATCCTCGTGATCGTTGCAGGCCTGGTGGTCGTGGTCTTTCTGGGTTCCTTCGTCTGGCGCATGCTCAACCCGCCGGTTCAGCCCTACGTGGAGTCGGATGGCCAGATCACGGTGATCCAGGTGAACGTGGTCAATGCCTCGGGACGTAACGGAGCCGGACGCCAAGCGTTGGAGTACTTGCGCGAGCGGGGATTCGACGTCGTGGAGCTGGCTTCTTCATCGTCGCTCCAGGATTCCTCGACGATCATCGACCGGATCGGCGATCGAGCCTCGGCTCTGAAGATCGCCTCGGTCCTTGGGCTTCCGGATTCCCTGGTGGTTACGGGCATCGACTCGATGATGTTCGTGCACGCGAGCGTGGTGCTCGGCAAGGACCTGACAACTTTGAAACCGTTTGAAGAATGAACCAACGTCCAACTGATACACAAGGAGCGCCCTTGGCTTTCGATACCAGCACCACACTCGGCAGAGCCGTGTTGTGTGCACGGCTAGCACAGGACAAGCTGGCTCAGGATATTCTGTTACTTGATATGACCGAGATCGAAGGGGCTCCGGCGGACGTCTTCGTGATCGCAAGCGTTACGTCGGATGCACAGATGCAGGCCGTGACCCAGGCCATTTCCCGCGCCATGAAAGAGCTTGGCGCCGGGTCTACTCGTCCGGAAGGTGGCCGAGAATCGCCATGGAATATCCTGGACTACTTCGATATCGTGGTGCACGTCATGATGGCCGATGCACGGGACTTCTATCGACTGGAGAGACTCTGGGGCGACGCAAAGGCCTATGGCTTGACCCCGGATGGTATGCCGCACGAGCTTTCGACCGTCCCGCGAAGGAGTGCCGGCGCATGATGCTGTCTCGTTACCTCGAACCTCACCTCCGCACCGTTCTCACAGCTCTTGGTGTGGATCCAGCCCATCCCATTCCGATCGAGGTTCCTCGGCAGGAGGGGCACGGAGACCTGACCACAACGGTGGCGATGTCCCTTGCTCGTCCGCTGCAAAAAGCGCCTCGCCAGATCGCCGAACAGATCGCCGAGCACCTGCGAACGATACCGGAGATCACCTCCGTGGAGATCGCCGGTCCGGGTTTCATCAATGTTGTGTTCGACCGTACGGTCTTTCACCAGATCCTGCGGGATCTCGACGCACAGTCCGATGCCATCGGCCGTAGCCACATCGGGCAGGGCAGAACGGTGAACGTGGAATACGTGAGTGCGAACCCGACCGGCCCCCTTCATGCCGGCCATGGCCGCAATTGCGCCGTGGGTGATACGGTAGCCAACCTGTATGCCTGGTGCGGTTTTTCGGTCACGCGGGAGTACTACTTCAACAATGCCGGCAACCAGATGAACAAGCTGGGCGAGAGTATCCTTGCCCGCGTGATGCAGCAGCTGGGTCAGGCCGACTGGCCGTTCCCCGATGATGGGTATCACGGAGAGTACATCGCCGAGATCGCCGCGCAGATCGTACGCCACCAGCGCGATGCCTTCGAAGACCTACCGGCAGAGGACCGGCATGCGTTCTGTCGAAAGGCGGGGGAGACGTGGTGTTTTGCCAGTATTCAGCGCACACTGGAACGGTTGAGCATCCGGCACGATGAGTTCTTCAATGAAGACAGCCTGTACACTCGTGGGAACGTGCAGAGTGTGATCGATGCCCTGCGGGATCGAGGTCTGGTGTACGAAAAGGATGGTGCCTTGTGGTTCGCGCTCGAGCAACTCGGAAACCCGCAAGACAAGGTGATCGTGAAGTCTTCCGGTGAGCCGACCTACCGGCTACCCGATATTGCTTACCACCGCGACAAACTTGAACGGGGCTATGACCTGGTGGTCGACATCTTCGGTGCCGACCATATCGCCACGATCCCGGACGTCCTTGCCGGCGTACAAGCCCTGGGCTTCGATGCCAACCGTGTTCGTACCGTGATCCACCAAATGGTCACCTTCATCGAGAATGGCGAGGTGGTGAAGTTCTCCAAGCGGTCTGGCACTTCATTTACGCTGGACGAGCTGATCGACGAGGTTGGCGCTGATGTGGTGCGATTCTTCTTCATCATGCGGGCCGTAGGAACGCACCTGGAGTTCGATCTGTCACTGGCCAAGGAAGAGGGAGACAAGAATCCGGTGTTCTATCTGCAGTATGCTCATGCTCGGATCTGCTCGATCCTGCGCAAGGCTGCTGACCTAGGCGTGTCCCTTGACCATGCCACGGACGTTTCGGTATTGAGACATCCTCGAGAGATCGCCTTGATCGATCTGCTTGGCCGCTTCCAGTCCACCGTCGAACGCGCGTGCGACCAACTCGAACCACAATCCGTAGCAGAATATCTCCGAGAATTAGCGGCAGCCTACCACCTGTTCTATCACGACTGCCGGATCCTCGGCAGTGAGGAACCAGTGCAAGGGGCTCGTCTGCTGCTGGCTGATGTGACTCGCCGAGCGATGCAGAATGGCCTGGCTATGCTCGGCGTGGGTGCGCCGGAACAGATGTGATCAACGCCACTTGATGCTGCAGCCGATGCTGGGGATCTGGTCTGGACCGACCGGGTCTCCAGCGATGATGGCCGTGGTAGCAGCCCGTAGATCGTTGCCGGTAACCGGTTCGGCATTCCCCGGTGTTGCGGCATCGAACCGACCGCGGTAGGCCAACGTCAGGTCTTTGTCGAACACATACAGATCCGGCGTACAGGCAGCGCCATAGGCCTTGGCAACCTCCTGCGTGCGATCGTAGAGATAGGGGAACGTAAAACCATGGTGTTGCGCGAACAACGTCATTTGCTCGGGACCATCCTGCGGGTATTGGGCGGGATCATTCGACGAGATCGCGATCACGCGCACACCCAGGCGCTGCATCTCCTTGGCAAACTCCACGAAGCCGTGGATAATGTGCAGGACGTACGGACAGTGGTTGCAGAAAAACGCCACCACTGTTGCCGGAGCGGCAGTGTCGCGCAGTCCGAGATGGTGTCCGCTCACGGTATCGAACAGCGTAAAGTCCGGAGCGATCGTTCCCAACGGCATCATGGTTGAGAGGGTGGATGCCATCATATCCTCCAGAGAGGTGGTTGGAACGCTTTCATGCAAATTTACGGTTCTTCTACACGTCGATGCCACCCAACCCCTATGGCACCATCCCGAGACTACTACTACGAGATCGACGAGCGCGGTGTGCTTACGCTGGACGGAGTGATCCAGGACGACCCATGGTTCGTGGATTTCTTCTTTCGGCGTCTGGCACCAACGGCGAATCCGCACTATCCGGACCATCCCTTCGTAAGTCGGTGCGGCGACGAGATGAACTATCTGCGGCCGGCGGATACGCCGATTGTCTTTACCGCCTTCGACGGCGAGCGGCTGCATTACGCAGCCTCATTGTCCGTGCCATTCTACCCGGATCGGCTGTCGTACAGCGAAGACGGAGTGCTGTACTACGATGCGCCCGTTGGCGCTGTGGGCAGGGTCGTTCCGCAGGTGGCAATGGAGCTCTCGCGATTCATCGAGCCTTGGGGACCGTTCTATGGTTTTCGCACCGAACAGCCGGGTCTTCGGGTAACCCCGTTCTTGCCCCTCTACGCCAGGGAGCGCTTCCGCGTGCTGTATCCCCGCAAGGAGAACTGCTGTGTGGGCTGTGGCGGCGCCAATCCGTTCTCGCTGGGATTGTCGTTTCTGCACGATCTGGAACAGCAACAGGTGAGTACCTACCTGCGACCTGATCAGCGCATGCAGGGTTCTCTGGGAATCACCCATGGGGGCTTCGTATCGCTGCTGCTCGACGAGTGCATGGGCAAGTGCCTGAGCGTGCAGCGTCTGAAAGCACCCACCGCCAAACTGACCGTAAACTTCCGTTCGCCGATGCGTCTACACGAGGAGTATGAGGTCCGGGCATGGATCGAACGCCAGGAGGGACGCAAGAACATCCTACGGGGAGAGATCCGCGCGATCAGCGGAACGGTCGTTGCCGACGCTCATGCCTTGTTCATCACGATCGGTACTACCTGACCCCTAGTGAATAACGCTCCGAATATCCTGGTCTTCTCCATCGTGATGGGGTTGATCTTCATTGCGATGGATCTCTATACGCTATCGCGATGGTCGGCGTTCACCAAACGCAACGCCATGCACCACCTGTGGCGCGTGATCCCTTGGTCCATCGCCGGAGTGATGGTCGGCGTTACCTCGTGGGTGGTCTTTCGGCGTCACCTCTTCCGCGTGGATGGCCTGGATGCCGTTCTGATCGGAATCTCCAGTTTCTGGTACCTTCCCAAGTTCGGCATCGTGGTGGTGCTGCTGCTGCGCGACCTGGTACGACTGGTGGCGCGTCTCTTTCATTGGAAGGGGGCTCGCAAGTCGGAGCGCCTCGTGCTGGTTACGGACGCTGATGGCTCATCCGACGTCGATGAGATGGTCTCGGCGGAAGGCACCACTCGACGAGCGTTTCTGGAAAAGTCCGCATGGTCACTGGCCGCCGTACCCTACTTCCTTGTCGGTAACGGCCTGTATCGGACGCTGTATGACTACCAGGTCTATAACGTCGACATCACCCTGCCAAACCTGCCTCGCAGCATGGACGGAATGCGCGTGGTGCAGATCTCGGATCTGCATGCCGGATCCTATCTCGACCACCAGCCCATGCAGGAAGCCCGACGCCTGGTGCAGGAGCAACGCCCCGACCTGGTGGTCATCACGGGCGATTTTGTGAATAGCCATCCCAAGGAGCTCGAGATCATTGCCGGCGAGCTAGCCAGGTTCCGCGCTCCGGAGGGAGTGTTGGCCTCGCTTGGCAATCACGACCATTACAACACTCCGTCCGAGCATCAGGCACTGGTAAAGGGGATCCGAGAACTCGGGATCGACCTGCTCGTGAACGAACATCGCCGCATTGGCAACGGTGACGCCTCCGTGGTGATCGCCGGAACGGATAACACCGGTTTCCGCCAGAACTTCGGTGATCTCGATCAAGCCTTGCAAGGCGTGGAGGAGGGAGAGCCCATCGTGCTGTTGGCGCATGATCCAACCTTCTGGGACAAAGAGGTGGTTTCTCAGCGTAGCGTAGACCTGATGCTGGCCGGCCACACCCACGGCGGTCAGTTTGGCGTGCAAGCCCTTGGTTTTGAGTGGAGCCCCGCTCAGTACGTGTATGAACAATGGGCCGGTCTGTACCGCAAGGGCGACCAGGCATTGTATGTGAATAGGGGGCTGGGTACGGTGGGACCGCCGATCCGGATCGGCATTCCTCCGGAGATCACGGTGTTTACCTTACGCGCACCAACTTTGCAGGATCGGTTCGCTAACGCCTGAGTAACTTCGTGCCGGTACATCTCACGGAATGAAACGTATGCGTCGATTGCTGGCCCTGTTGGTGCTGCTGTGCAGCCTTGCCGTCACGGCTCGATCCGGAGACCTCCTTGAGGTCGGTATCAAGGTTGGAGCCAACGTGACCAATCCGCGAGGCCTGGCCGACGGCATCTCGTCGACCAGCGAACTGACCTACCTCGCGGGTGCGTACGCTCAGTTCGGTTTCTTTGACCTGCTGGCCGTTGGTGCCGAACTGGTGTACGAGGGACGCAACTTTACGCTGACCACCACGGTGCCGGACGGCTCGCAACAGTCCACACTGTTCGATGCCTCTACGCTGAACATCCCCATGTTCGTGCGGATCGGCCTGCCATTGGGCCTGTCGGCGGAATTGGGCGTGGAGTATGCGCACTTCCTTGGCGACACTCCGGGCGTACCTGAGGATGGCCAGGGTCTGGCGCTGCTGGGCCTGTCATGGCATCCGATCCAGCCGATCCGGATCGGCGCTCGATTCAAACCCAGTCTGTCGGCATTGAGTATCAATGGCATCGACGACCTGGGCCTCAACGTCACGCACTTCTACGTTGCGTGGGTGATCATCTAACGTCTATCGCTGCAGAGCTCTGATAGCCACTTCGGCCAGAAGGGCAGCGCCAGAGATCATGGCACGTTCTTCCGGCGCAAAGCGGGGGTGGTGTAGCCCCGGCATGGTGGTTTGCGACGATGGACGGCCACCCAGCATCCAGAAACAGGCCGGCATCTGCTGACTGTAGTAGGCAAAGTCCTCTGCCCACATCTTGGGTTCGAACTCCGAAACGCTCCCGGAGCCAAGCAACTGCTCAGCGATGGATCGGGCGAACACCGTTGCCTCTGGGTGATTGACCAGCGGGGGATAGCCCTTGGAGATCTCCAGGCGTCCTTCACAGCCATACAACGCGCAATACGCTGCCGTCTGCTCTTCGAGATAGGTCCAGGCCTGTTCTCGCCAGGCTTGATCGAATGCACGAAGGGTACCCTTCATCTCCACGACCTCCGGGATCACGTTGGTGGCATGACCACCATGGATCGAGGTTACGGTAAGGACACCAGCGTGGAGCGGATTGCGCTGCTTGGTGATCAGCGTTTGCAGGTGCTGGATCAGGCCTGCGGCCGCCAGGATCGGGTCCTTGCCGAGGTGCGGTTGTGCTGCATGCGCGCCATATCCCTTGATGGTCCAGTATAGCTCATCCGCAGCCGCCATCATGGGTCCGGATACAAAGGAGACCTCTCCTGCCGTAGCATCCGGATTGATGTGCTGGCCAAAGATCATCTCCGGCACAGGGTCGGTAAGTGCTCCTTCGGCGATCATCAGGCTGGCTCCGCCCGGCGTCTTTTCCTCTCCTGGCTGAAACAAGAGTTTGACCACTCCTCCGAGACTGTCTTCCTGAGCCTTGAGGATCTCTGCTGCAGCCAGTAGCATGGTGGTGTGCGTGTCGTGTCCGCACGCATGCATCACTCCTGGATGTTCGGAGGCATACGGCAGGCCGGTCTCCTCCGTGATCGGAAGCGCATCGATGTCCGCACGCAGTGCCACGCAACGCTCACCATGTCCGATGTGCGCCACCACGCCGGTCGTTGCGACCACCCGAAACGGGATCCCGAGGGAGGTGAGTCGTTGCTGGATGAACGTCGATGTCTCAAACTCCTGGAACGACAGCTCTGGATGCCGATGCAGGTGGCGGCGCGTGCTCTGCATGGTGTCAAAGAGGCTCTCGGCAATGGTCGTTGTCATGGCAGGTGGACTCCTGGTTCGTCGTAGGTAGCGTCGCCGATCAAGGTGATGGACGTGACGCGATCGGCCTGGTGGTGGATCTGGACTTCGAGCGGACGTCCGCTGGGCGGCAAAATGGTCACGTGGTCGTGGGTAAGCCCCCTTCGCCACATCGTGATCGCCGTGGCGATCGCCCCGGTACCACACGCCCCGGTAACGGCCTCTACGCCACGCTCAAAGGTGGCCAGGCGAAGACGATCGGGTGCAGCGATCTCGACCATGTTCACGTTGACCCCGTGCGGAAACACCGGATGATGTCGCAAAGCGGCTACTACCGGACGGCGAGGGTCGAGTGGGCCGTCGATCACCACATGATCGCTGTTCACGTTCACATACCAGGCATCCACATCCACATCCGCAAGACTCGCGGCGGGATGCGTCTGTTCTGCCGCTGGCGCACCGAACGTGATCGCGATCCGGTGATCCGGGGCCAGCATGGCGTGATAGGCAGCGCCGTTGAGGGTGAAGTCAAGGCGTCCATCCTGTGGGCGAGCATCGTGGTCAACAGCGTAGCGTACGATACACCGCGATCCGTTGCCACACATCATGCCGTGAGAGCCATCCGGATTGTAGTAATCTGCTGTGAAGGTGTGGCCCTCGATCGTTCGCAAGAGCAATGCGCCTTCGATCGGCAGTCCGTCGTACCGTGGATGGTTGGCGATGAGGTCGCGAATGTCTGCTGCGGTGATGTCGGCTTGCGGATCGTGAAGCAGGTGGCCGACCAGGAACGTATTCCCGGCACCGGACATGTGTCGAAGGTCGGCGATCATGGCGCGTCCTGCCGTTCCAGGAGTTCCACAAGCGCGTGGTGGATCCGGCCGTTGGTTGCAATGATGGAATCCGATCCCAGCACGAGGGGCCGACCGCCGTAGTGGGTCACATCTCCGCCAGCTTCCAGTACGAGCAGAGAGCCGGCCGCCATGTCCCACGGCTGCAATTCAACCTCCCAATAACCATCGAACCTTCCTGCTGCGATGTAGGCCAGGTCCAGCGCGGCGCTGCCGAGGCGTCGTACCGGGAGACCCGAGCGCACAACGGTAGCGAACTGCTCGATACAGCCCTGGGGGTTGGTGTGCACGTTGTAGGGAAAGCCCGTGACCAGGATACTGTCGGCAAGGCGCGGCGTATTCGACACACGGATCGGTGCGCCATTCAGGTGGGCGCCACCACCGCGTGTAGCGGTGAAGGTTTCGTTGAGTAGCGGCTGATGGATCACTCCGAGTGCGAGTTCGCCCTGGATACGAGCACCAATGCTCACGCAGAAGATCGGGATGCCATGAGCGAAGTTCACCGTTCCGTCCAAGGGATCAACGATCCACTCCACGTCGGACGTGCCGCGGTGCAAGCCCCCTTCCTCACCGAGGAAGGCGGAGCCGGGAGCGATCTCCTGGAGCGCCTCGAAGAGCATCCGTTCTACAGCGAGGTCGTACTCGGTG
>JANJTN010000080.1 GCA_024711065.1 bacterium | reverse complement strand
GTGGCCGTACCCACGTTGGTCAGGCGGCCGTACACGTCCACCGTCACGATCGGGATCTGCGTCAGGCTGCCGTACGTACCGGCCGTCACACCTGTGGTGTTCAGGCGGTTGTCGTTCAGCGTGCCGGCCGTTGCCGGGTTGTTGATGGCATTCAGCACCTGCGTGCCTTCGGTCTGGCGCAGGCTCGGATTCGGATAGGTTCCGGCCAGGATGCCGCCGGCAGGACCGCTCGGCGGAAGCGTGGTCGGGATCACGCCCGGGGCGATGTCGGCGGCGGTTACCGAGCCGTCGACGATCTTGGCCGAGTTGATCGAGTTGTCGGCGATCTTGCCACTCGTTACAGCACCATCGGCGATCTTGTCGTTGGTCACAGCGCTCTGGCGGATCACGGGGTTCGGATAGGTGCCGGAAAGATCGCCACCGGCCGGACCGGTGAACGGGATGTCCGGGATCGATACTTGCGTGATCGCGGTGATGCGGCCACGATCGTCCACCTCGATGCGCGGAACCACAAGGCTGGAGCCGTAGATGCCGGGCGTAACGCCGGTCTTGCTCAGCTTGGCTGACGTTACCGCTTCATCAAAGATCTTCGGGGTCGACACGCTGTTATCGGCCAGTTTCGGTGATGTTACCGCACCATTGGCCAGTTTCGGTGTGGTAACGGCACCATCGGTGAGCTTGGCATTGTTCACGGCAGCGTCGGCAATGTCGGCCGTGCGAACTTCGCCGTCGGCGATCTTGTCGGTGGTCACGGCATTCTGCCGGATCAACGGGTTCGGATAGGTTCCCGTCAGGTCGCCCCCTGCCGGTCCACTTGGCGGCAGCGTGGTGGGGATCACACCCGGAGCGATCTTTTGCGCCGTCACTGAGCCGTTCAATAGCTTGGAGGTTGTGACACTGTTATCGGCGATCTTCTGTTCGGTGACAGCACCGTTGGCGATCTTGGTGTTGGTTACGGCACCGTCGGCCAGGCTCAGATCCGTGGTCGGACCCTGCGGGTTGGTTATGTCGATCGTACCGTCCTGCGACGTGACCGTCTCGATCCCTCCGCCTCCGGTGATCGAACCCTGGATCAGGATCGTGTCGCCCGTTCGCGTAACCACGATCCCATTCTCGCCCTTGATGGTCAGGTCGCCCTGGCCGCCATTCAGAGAGCGTACCACCCCTTCAACACCGGGCGAAAGAGAGTCCGCCACGTCGGCCCGCTCTGCACGGATCGCATAGGGTACCACGGCAAGCCTCGTGCGTGGCAGAAACGCTTGTTGACCCGCAATGGCGGTCTCCAACCAGAGTTGCTGGTTGAAGTTCACGCCGGAAAGGGGTTGGGCGCTTCCGATCAGAGCATTGAACAGGCCAGACCGGACTTCGATCTGCTGTTGCTCTTCATAGACCTGCCCACCTCCGGCCTCGGCGTCGAACAATCGAAACACCAAGGTATAGGTATCATCCGAGATCGGCTGCCCACTCGGTGTGGTCAGCAACCCCTGATAGGAGATCCGACGTTCTATGGTCTGAGCCTGCATGGTCGCCGATCCCCAGAGGATCATCGCTACAACCACTGCAAACGAACCAAGTCGAAACAAACGGTTCATGGTATTCTTCCTGAAACGGCTGAACAAGAATTCGATACTCCGGTCGGAAAGGGGCTTGCTACAACAGCGCCCCAAGGTCTAGCGCATGATGGTCATGCGCTGAATGCGGTGGATCCTCTCACCAGTTGGCGTGGTCACCGATACTTCGTACAGATAGGTACCATTGGCCAATGGTGCCCCGGTGTCTCCCACACCGTCGAACACGATCTCCTGGTCACCGGCCATACTCATAGTGGTGGCCAGCGTGCGCACGAGGTTGCCGACCAGGTCGAAGACCCGGACGGTCACATCACCATCGATCGGAAGATTGAAGCGGATGGTGGTGGTGCTGGTAAAGGGGTTCGGATAGTTGGTCACGTCTCCGCTCAGGTCGGAGCCCCCTTCATCAACACTGACGATCCCATCCAGCGGAAGCCAGAAACCCTGGTGCAGGTCACTACCATCGGTGATCGTTGCCGATCCGATGAAAACCTGGCCGACGGTTGCCGACAGGATGCGGTTGTTGCCAACGGCAAAGTTGGTCCCGCCACTGCCGATCACCGACCATGGCAGTTGCTGCGCCATCGTGGCAGCAGACGAAGCGACCAACAGGAATGCCAAACCAACGCCAAAAGCGTTCCAACGGATCACAGGTCCTCCTCCTTGATGTTCCATTGATGGGCAGCGAAAATAGTCGAATACAACTCGAATGCAAACTTCTACGTATGTAATATTTCGATTTATTGTAAATTTTACCGCAATACGTCTGCACAATTCCCTACAACTAAAGGGCTAGAGGCAAAAAAAAAGAGCCTGCCAATACTGGCAGGCTCTCATTGTAAATCTCTTGTAACACTCGCATAGATTCATGAACCCATGAATCTGAACACGAATTCATCGGCTATAGTATTCGATCACGAGCGGGATCTCGCCAACGATCGGCACCTCTTCGCGAGGAGGCAGATAAAGGAATTTGGCCGAGAAGTCGGCCTTGCTGACGTCCAGATAGGGCGGCGGAGCCGACGAGCGGATGGCTTCCTGGAAACCTTCCAGCTTGCGGCTCTTTTCCTTGACCTCGATCACGTCGTTCGGCTGCACGGCGTAGGCCGGCATATCCACCTTCTGACCATTCACCATGATATGTCCATGGCGGACATACTGGCGAGCGGCATAAATGGAGCGAGCGAAACCGGCACGCATCACAAGGGCATCCAGACGCTGTTCGAGCAGCTGGACGAGCACGTCCACCTTGTTGCCCTTCAAGCGCGATGCCTTCTTCATCGTGTTGGTCATCTGCTTTTCGTGGATGTTGTACTGCAGGCGCAGACGCTGCTTCTCGAGCAGCTGCTTGGAGTAGTCCGACTGCTTCGGACGGCGCCGCGAGTTTCCGTGTTGTCCGGGCGTTCCCGGCTTCCGATCCAGCACTTTCCGTGCTTTCGGGGCAATAGCAAAGCCCACCTTCCGGCTGAGCTTTACCTTGGGGCCATTGTACTTCATTGGGGTCCCTAGCTCCTGTCTCTGGGACAGGGCAAATGATGGTAAAGAAAAGCCCTCCGTTTCTGGAGGGCCACAAAGATAGGGACAAGGCGTGTAAGTCCAAAGCGGTTGAGTGCTTGAGGGCTTGAACGATTAAGGGCTTGAACATTTGAACGTTTGAGGGCTTGAACGATCAAGGGCTTAAACGATCAAGGGCTTGACAGAGACACTCAAACGTTCAAACGTTCAAACGTTCAAGCACTTAAGCACTCAATCGCCCTCTCTTCTCAGTTCGTCGTGATCTGCATGTAGGAGTTCTGCGTTAGCCGGATGATCCGCCCGGCGGTCGTTGAAGCCAGGCGCATTTGAACGACGCCTCCATTCCCGTTCGTCCGAACAAACCCCTTGAGGATGTAGTGCGCCTCGTCCGGCGCTGCCGGGGCATCATACACTTCCGCGGCCTCCGTTTTATTGCCTGCCGCCTGGGCATTGTTCAACGTGAGTGTGACGCGGTAATAGTGTAGCGACGCTCCTGTCGGCAGCGTAAAGCTGATCTCGGCATTGGTGCCCTGACCGGGGTACTGCACCGAAACCACGGCCTCGAACGCATAGGTCTTGTTGGGAAGCACGGTGATGGCCATGCCCGTTACATCGATCGGCCCGGCGTCGGTTTCCGTGCCTTCATAGAGCAGGTCAAACGAGACGTCGGTGGATTTCTCAACGTCGGTATAGCCCAGGGTAACCGTGTTGCCGGCGATACTGGCCACCTGTAAGCGTTGGCGTGCTGAGTCCGGAAGTACGTCCGGAAGGATATAGGTAATGCTCGACGGCAGCGAGGCCGGCGATTTAAGGGCACTGTACTCGCCCCCTGCCGCATCACCAAGACGCATTTCTGTCTGAGCGGGCAGCAACACGGCGGCAGCGCTATTCAGCAGCGTCATCCGCACGTTCGACGCACCGCCGGCGATCAGGTCCACGTCGTACGCATTGGTCGAGCCCAACAGTCCACTACCCGGACCCGGCAGGGTATTGCCGGTTGTCAGCCAGCCCGAAAAGCTGGCGTCGGTCACCAACGTCCCCCCAACGGTCGGGAACCAGAAGGTCTGGTCGCTGGCAAGGGAGGGGGCTTGCAGGATGGCCCCTCCAACGGATGCA
>JANJTN010000075.1 GCA_024711065.1 bacterium | reverse complement strand
GATGCGGCACCGAACACCATCCTGCCGGATGCAGAAGACAGAGCAAAGGCCCCACGAGCCTGCACCTGCATGTCCTTCACGGCCACCACTTCCGGTGCATACACCGATACCGTAGCACTGCCGGCAGTATAGGTGCGCGGCCAATCCTGCTCGTTGGCATGCAATCGGATCGAGGCGAGACACCAGGCTAGAACGAACACCACCAGAACGGCAACAGAACGCATGAAAGGCTCCACGTGAGAGAAGAGTGGTAAAATAGGGGGATGCCGACCACTGACCACGATCGCCTCCGCGCGCTGTTCGAGAGAACGCGGTACACCACGCCGTACGGGACCATGCATGTTGGTCAGGAATTGCCTGTCGGGATCCTGCACTGGATGGACGATCGGAAAGCCACCACGCTTGCCGTACTCGGTGCCGAGAATCCGCAAGGCTCAGCGTCGTCGTCGGAGTCCAACCAGAAACAGCACAACGCTTTGGTAGCCATGCTGGAGGGAAAGGGGCTTCCCGTGATCGACGCTGTCGGCGAGCTGGATGATTGGTCAGAGCGCCACGTGGTGGTGCTCTCGTGCACCAAGGACGTGGCACTGGGCATTGGGAACACCTTCGAGCAAGCCGCTATCCTCTGGTGCGAGCGAGATGGGGTGGTCCAGGTGGAATGGTGCCAAGCCCCTTACCAGTGATGCTCGATGAAGATCGCTCCGGATGGACGCCAGTAGGTTAGTACGGCAAAGGTGACGCCAATGGCGATGAAGAGTGGCAGACCCAGCTTTGAGAGTATCCGAGATGGTTCGTTGGACCAGCGGCGAGCGATCTGCCCCATCGCCACGCAGCCAACGATATATGAGCCAATGTCCACCGCAAGGCGTCCACCCTCCGGAACGAGGGGTCGGATGCCAAAGAAGATGATCACAACAGAGACATTGAGGGCCACAAGTCCCGCTGCTCTGGCAAAGGCATACGTGTTGCCGCGGCGGTGTAACAACCAGCGCTCCACCGGGATCAACAGCAGCGTGGCCGTCCACCCAAGCTTGAAGTGCTCCCACAGACTCTCGTCTGTTGGAGCGAACAGGCCAACGATCCACGCCTCACTGGTCAGCGCGTAGAGACCGTGGGCTAGGGAACCGGCCACGATCAGGAAGAGTTCGATCATCCCGAGGCTCCGTTCGAACGTGGAGTTGACAGTGGTAACTTCACGAATTCTCCGTAGTGATACCATGACACGCATCACCCTGCTTCTCTGTCTGTTCTGCGCGGGCCACCTTGCCGTGGCGGCACAGCCCTGCTTTGCCGACCAGGTACGGATCGCGGAGGCCGACCTGCTCGAACCCGGAGATCGGTGGCCAGAGATGTCCGAACCGGAAGATTCGACGCGAGCAGCGATCCTGACGGCGATCGGGTTTGTGGACTCTACGGGGACCCCTCTAGATCGTGTCGATGTCTTTGAGATCCATCGATGTGGGTTCGACGCAGACCTGGAGTATGTGCTCTACTACCTGAACGGTCATGCGGATGAGCACGACGACTATGTGTACCTGACCACGCAGCGGAACGGGGCAATTCTGTTCCGGGTTCTGATCGCCCAGCTGCAAACCACCTGCGAATACACCTACCTGCGAGCCTGCACGGTGCGGGCGGACGGCGGTCTGCTGCTGCAACAGCTGGAGCACCGGTTTGACTGTACCTCGCAGGAGTTTCTCCGAACGGATGTCCTCCGATCCATTGCCGTGGACCTGCGCAACGATGGATCGTTCAACGAAACTGTCCTGGACCCACCCACCACCGACGAACCATGAACTTTCAACCCGCCCGCCACATCGTCTACCAGACCCTGCTCGCGGCACTGATCGGCCTGGCCGCTGCTGGTAGCCTGCACGCCGACACCCCGGACCCGCTGATCACCACTGCGCGTGCCGTCCGCTCCAGCGTGGTTCCACCGGGCCCGGTCGTCCAGCTGGACCTCGAGCGATTCCACACCGTTGTAGACATCGCCGATCTGCGGCTGCGTCTTGCGATACCCGCACCTGGCCTGGGAACCATCATGCTGGATCTTGCCAGACAGCATGTGATGCAGCCCGGCACGCCCATCATTGCGATCACGTCCAACGGACCGGTGCGCGTTGAAGCTCCGAAGCAGATCCTGTTCACCGGGGTGGTGGAAGGCCATGCCAACAGCTTTGTGACCATGGCCGTGAATACCGAGTGGATGCTGGGCACGATCCGCTTTGCCGACGGACGCGTGCTGCACCTGAGCCCCTTACCCGATCACCCCATGCCTGTTAGCGCCGTGGTGATGGAGCAGGACCTGCAGGCGCCGCCAGACTGGTTGTGCGCCACGGACGACTCCGAGGCCGATACTCGCGACCGCTCGTCGAAAGGGGAGTCCGTCCAGGCTTCCAAGCGCCGGATCGACATCGCCCTGGAGTGCGACGAACCCTACTACATCGATCATGGACGCGATGTGATCCGGGCGATCAACTATGCCGAGGCGGTGATCGGTGCCAGCAGCGCGATCTATGACCGCGATGTGGATGCTGTGCTGAACATCAAAGAGCTCACGGTGTGGACCATCACCGATCCCTACCCCGGCACATCGTCCACGGCCATGCTGACGCAACTCCGCGACTACTGGCGCACCAACAACGGTGCGGTTCAACGTACCGTTGTGCATCTCTTCAGTGGCATCAACGGGATCGGCGGCGTGGCGTACCTGAACGGTCTGTGCAGTAACAACAATGGGTACGCCGTGAGCGGCCTGAACAACAACATCACCTACCCGCGTACCACGTACGCCTGGGATACGGACGTAACGTCCCACGAACTTGGCCACAACGTTGGCTCGCCCCACACGCACTCCTGTACGTGGAACCCGCCGATCGACAGCTGCTACAACGCCGAGGGCGGATGCTATACCGGTACCAAGGCCATCAAGGGTACCATCATGAGCTATTGCCACCTGACCAATCAGGGCAAGACGCTGGACTTTCATCCCCTGGTGCAGAATCTGATGCGTACGCGCCTCGGCCAGGCGAACTGCGTTCAGACCATCAGCGATCTGGTGGTGAACGCCGGATCCGATGCGATGATCTGCTCGGGTGGTTCCATTCAGCTGCAGGGGAGCGCTCAGGGGGGCACACCGCCCTATACCATTTCCTGGACTCCGGCAGGGGGCTTGTCGAATGCAGCCATCCTGCAACCGGTGGCCCAGCCAACGCAGAATACGCAGTACACCCTTACAGTGACGGACGATCTCGGAGTGACCCGGCAGGACCAGGTGATCATCACCGTGAATCCTCCGATGGCGCCCACCATCCCCGCCGTGGTCGACCTGTGCGAGGGATCTGACGCCGCACTCGTGATCACCGGCGTCGGCGGATCGGCGCCGTATCGCATCCGGTGGACGTCGTCGCAGATCGACACGATCACCACCGATACGATGCTCGTGTTCACGCCGTTGAACGATCAGGAGATCGCCATTCTGGTGACCGACGCTGCCGACTGCGCGCGATCGCTTACCACGCGCATAGACCTGCATCCCGTTCCCGACATCACCGTGGCATCCCCCAGTACCACCTTCTGCGTGGGAGAGACCTATACCCTGACGGCAACGCTGAACTCGGACGATCCGGCCCTGATCAGTTGGTACCGTCTGGGCCAGCGCGTGGGAACCGGTCCAACACTCACCGTTACGGCAGACCAAACCACGCGCTACACGGTTGTGGCTACCACCTTGGCGGCCTGCAGCGATACGGCCGAAGCCGTAGCCCGCGTGTGGGACATCCATGTTGATGCCTCGCCGTCGGTGATCCCATTACCCAACCTCGCCCCATGTGAACGGGACTTCCAGGCGTGGGTCACGGTGGTGAACCGTGGTGGAGACAGCGTAACGTTCAACACGCTCACCGCTCGGCAAGGGGCTGTCCAGTGTCCGGATCTACCGTTGACCCTTGGACCGTCTTCAAGTCACGTTCTTCCGTTGATCGTGACCATTCCGGACAACCTTGCCGTGAGAGATACGCTGGTCCTCACCGAATCCGAGTGTGGTCGTACACTTCAGATCGTCGTGTCCGGTACCCGCGGCGAACTGCAGCTTGCGGGTTCCCAACCGCGCTATCCGCTTTCGGCCGCTTGTGACAAACCAACGTTGCGCACCATCGAGGTGGAGCTCCGCAACACGTCGCCACTGCCGCTCATGATCACAGGAGCTCGCTCACAGCTCTACGACCTTGCTCTGCGCCTGCCGTCGGACGTGATGATCATGGGCAAGTCTACTCGACGCCTGGTGCTGGACCTCTATGCACCCGTGGATGCTACGGCCGATCGCGACACGATCGCGATCTCGTTCGGGACCACGGCCTGTTCGGACAAGGTTCTCGTAGCTGTGGATCACCCGGTAGCTTCCGTAGAGTGGCAAGCCCCCTTCACCATGATGTTCGATGGCACGGTGTCTCCGGCCCTGGAAGAGGTTCGCATCGACACCTCGTTCATGGTCACCAGCGACCGTCTGAGCCAGGTCACCGTTACCAACGTGCAAGTGTCTGGTCCGTTCCGTACGGATCTTCGGATCGGCACGGTGGTCGCAGTGGATCGGTCGTATCCAGTGTCGGTGTGGTTCGTGCCTGCCAACATGACGCAGGATGGAGAAGCCAGCGGGTCGGTGGCGATCGAAGTGGACTCCTGTTACTGGCTGTCACCGTCCATCGCACTCTCGGCCGACCGTCGGGTGGTGAGTGTCGAAGAGCAGTCTCTGATTCCACCGCAGCAACGTCCGATGGTGGTCTACGATGCGCTGGAGGTTGATGATCACGTACACCACGTCGACCTGCTAGACCTTTCCGGACGGATGATCGCGCGCCTGGAAGTGAGTACTCCGGGCCGCGTCGATCTCTCGGGCGTGGCAACCGGACTGTATGGTCTGGTCCTGCATCATTCTTCGGGTTCGATCCAACGCATGGTGGTCTTGAAGCAATGAGATCACGGATCCTCTTGTTCATGGCTCTGTTGACGGCAGTTTCGGCCCGGGCCCAGACATCGTTGCCGTTCACCCTGAGCGGTGCGCTGAGCTTGTACTATAGCTGGAGCGTCCAGCAGCCTCCGGATGGACAACGAGCCTATAGTACCCAGCCAGCCACCAACGGTCAGATAGCTGTGGATCTTGCCGTGATCACCGGTCAGTGGTCCAGCGATCACGTCGATGCCCGGCTGGCACTACAAGCCGGCACGTGGGCCGACGTGAACTACGTTGATGGCGATGAAGGATGGAAGGTGGTCCACGAGGCCAACGTCCGCCTTCGGGTCGACAGCGTGTTCTCCGTGATCGCGGGGATCGTTCCCTCCAACATTGGTCACGAGAGCTCGATCAATGCCACCAACTTCACGTTGTCACGATCCTTGAATGCGGATTTCACGCCGTACTTCATGACCGGCGCCGGCGTGATCTTCCGTCCGTCCGGCCACCTGCGATTTGCCGTCTATGCCGTGAACGGTTGGCAGCGCATCACCGACAACAACGATCAGCTCTCCGGAGGCACTACCGTTGAGTGGCAGCCTACCAGTGCCACAACGGTCTCCTGGAACACCTATCTCGGCAACGACGAGCCCACTAGCCAGGCACGATTCCGCATGCACAACAACGCATGGATCGATCATCGGTTCAGTCCAACGGTCCGCGCCGTACTGATGGGCGATCTAAGCCTCCTGCGCAACCGCCTGACCGACACCTACGACGCCGCCTGGTACGTGGGGGTGAAGGGGGCTTGGCAGGCGGCACGCATCGTGCGGTTCGCGGCTCGCACCGAGATGATGAATGATCCACACAATGTGCTGATCCGAACCGGTCCGGCCTTCGAGACCATCGGCCTGTCACTTGGAATGGATCTGTTCCCGGCGGATCCGCTGATGGTCCGGTTCGAGGTCCGCAGCCTGCACGCAACGCAAGAGGTCTTCCCCTCGTCGAGTGGGATGGCACGCAACGACCTGTTCGGCACCGTAGCCCTGGCGGCGCAATTCTAGTTGCCGTTCACAGCCCAGTCGTACTCCACATACGCGATCTTCCAGCCGGCAGGAGCGGCCTTCATCGACGTCTGCGCTGCCGGCGGAGCATACGGAGCCAGATAGCGGATCACATCGGCCGGCTTCGACCCGAAGTCCGCGGCAAACCACTCAAAGATCTTCGAGATCCGTGCGGTCTGATCCGACGCGGAGAAGCGGTTGTGCCGTTTGTCGGAGATGAACGTTCGTGCCTGCTCCGTGAGTTGTTCGCTCAGCCGATCGGCATTGTAGGATTCGCTGCGTAACGGAGGGCAACTACGGGCAGCACACACCAGGGCGAAATGGATCCGCGGGTCTCCCATGGGACGCAAGATGGAATGCTCGATCTGATTCAGTGAGTAGGTCTGTCCGTCGATCGTGATCCACTTCCGGTCCCACACCTTGCCGCCATCCAGGTCCATGATGCTCTTCACGGGCCAGTTGTCGCAGATCAGCTTCAGGGTGAACACGTTGTACACGTTGATCCAGAAGGCCTTGCTGCCATCGGGAGTGAGCCTGGCGCGGGACAGCGGTGTGGCCGACAGGTCCCGCACCACCGCCTGCAGTCGGGCATCCGATCGAAGGGCTGAATAATGCACCTGCCCGTCCTTTACGTGGTCGCGTAACAGGGCATCAAGCTGGGCAGGGGCGGGAACGGCCCATAGGACGACGACGGCGATCAGGATCGATAAGGACATAGGCTGGTGGGCTTGTGGTGGACCTGCAGGGTTCGAACGCATTTCGAGAGCAACACTTACAGCGAACACGGTGTG
The DNA here is from genome assembly GCA_024711065.1 of bacterium. Classification (GTDB taxonomy): domain Bacteria; phylum Bacteroidota; class Ignavibacteria; order Kapaibacteriales; family Kapaibacteriaceae; genus OLB6. The sequence goes on along the minus strand of JANJTN010000075.1, from coordinate 21,867 downwards.
GGAACCGGAAGATAGCATAGTTTTGTTGTGACCGACCAGCCGGTCGGTTTCGTGTATTCACCTTTGGAAAGCCCCTTACCATGCGTTTCGCTGCCATAGCGATGCTGATGATCATCGGACGTGCCGTGTCTGTGTTTGCCAACGGAGATGGCGTTCTCAACGGTACGGTCGTGGATTCTTCCACCAACAAGCCGATCTATGGTCTTACGGTTGGAGTGGCCGAGATCAGCCGTCTGACCAGTACCAACGAGCGAGGCGAGTTCTCCTTCAAGGGGCTGGCCGAGGGAACGTATACCGTGCGCGTTTCGGGAGTGGGCTGGAATCCGATGGTCAAGACCGTTGACGTGACCGAAGGGACACCGGCAACGATCACGTTCACCATGAGCGAGAGCGCCAAGAACATGGGCGAGGTGATCGTGTATGGCGCCTCGCGCGCACCCGAGAAACTCACGAGTGCACCGGCAGCCATCAGTGTGGTCACGCCGCTGCAGATCGAGCAGGCCTCGTCGCACGGAAGTGTTGGCAAGACGATGGAGACCATCGTGGGTGTGGATGTGGTGCAGAGCGGCTCGAACGACTTCAACATCAACTCGCGCGGATTCAACAACTCGATCAACCGGCGGATGCTGGTGTTGATCGATGGACGGGATCCGTCCACACCGCTCATCAACCTGAACGAATGGAATTCGCTTACTTCGCTGCTGGGGGACATCTCGTCCATCGAAGTGGTACGTGGCCCCGGTTCAGCGCTGTACGGATCCAACGCCTACAACGGCGTGGTGAACATTCGCACCACGGATCCCAAGGAAGTGCTTGGAACGCGTGTGAATCTTGTGGCCGGAGAATGGGAGACCTATAAGGGCTCCATCCGCCACGCCGGCGAGTTCGGCGACTTCGCCTACAAAGTGAACGTGGGATACCGTCAGCAGCTCAACTACTCGCTCACGTCGCGCCTGAAGGACACCACCAAGCCGAACAATGGCCTGGAGTATCCCGGACTGGCGTACGATGTGTGGCCGCTGCCCGACGAAGCGCGGCGTCCATATGCCTTTGTAGCCACCGGACGCCTGGACTACTACTTCGACCCATCGGCGCGCCTGGTGCTCGAAGGGGGCTATTCGAATTCCGGCAATGAGTTCTATGTGAACCAGACCGGACGGATCCTGATCAAGGAAGTGGCGCGTCCGTTCACGCGCCTGGCCTACAACTCGGAGAACTTCAACGTGCAGGCCCTCTGGCAACGCCGTGTGGCACCCAAAGCCCAGCTGGTGTACAATGCCCGCGCAACGTCGGGTGAAGAGTCTGATGTGTACTCCATCGATGCCCAGTGGAACGACACGTTCCTGGACGACAAACTGCGCCTGATCGTTGGTGCCCAGCACGAGCAGCAGTTCGTGAACACCACCTACGACTACGAGATCGACACAGCTGCCGGCGAACGGCGCTTGCCCCTGCTCGATCCGGACAACCAGCGCGGCATTTTCACGGGCCTCTATGCCCAAGCCGAGTATCAGATCGCTGATCCGCTCAAGGTGGTGGGAGCGATCCGCTTCGACGAGACCAACTTCGACTTCCCGCTGCAGATCTCTCCCAAGGTAGCGTTGGTGTTCGAGCCGATAACGGGACAGTCCTTCCGGTTCACGTACAACCGCTCCTGGCTGCGTCCGAGCTTTGCCGACTTCTTCCGCAAGTCTCCGGCTGGACTGCCGGTGAACCTTGCCGGCGTGGAGCGTACAGTGGACTCCGTGACCAGCGAGATCGTGGGCAGCCCCGTTCAGTCCAATCTCGGACTGGGTGCAACCGCGCAGTGGAACCTTGGCAACCCGACGTTGACGCCGGAAACGGCCCAGTCCTTTGAACTGGGGTACCGCGGAACGGCCTTCAAGCGGTTGTTCGTGGAGGTGAACGCCTACTGGAATCGCCGGGCCGATCTGATCAGCAACCCGCTGGGAGGCCTTGCACCCAATGTGTATCCATCGGTCCAGAGCAACACCGGGAACGCTGCTACAAATGCGATCGCGGATTCGGTGCTGCGGGCCGAACTCGCCAAGATCAACCCGTTGTATCCGGATCGCCTCGCGGTCTATCAAAACAGTCCGGCTCTGGTAGTGGTGCCCACCAACATTGCCATCGTGGATGAATTGGGTGTGGAGATCGGTGCGACCTACTTCCTGACGAACGAACTCAGTGTTCGCGCCAACTACTCCTATCTGAGCGTGGAGGTACAGGACAACGAAGTCGAGGTGAACCGCATTCTGCCGAACACCTCACCACATCGCGTCAATCTGGGTATGGAGTACATGAGCCCGGGTGAGTTCGATGCGAACCTGAACCTGCGCTATGTGGAAGGATTCAACTGGATCGCCGGCCTTATCGAAGGCCATGTTCCGGCCTATGCCGTGATGAACCTGAGTGCGGGGTACTTCGTGATGAAGGATCTGCGGGTGGGATTGAATGTCTTTAACCTGCTGGACCGACGTCACTACGAGATCTTTGGCGGCACGATCCTTCGCCGGGAGGTGACGGGATCGCTGACGTACACGTTCTGATCAGGCGGACGTTTCGTCCCACACCCTGCCGAAGAAGTCCGATACCGGCTTGGCCGCCGTGTAGTAGCCCAACAGCTGCTGCGCGGCGTCCTTGCCGGTAAAGACCGACTTCGGGATGTTCGTCCACCAGTAGAACTGTTTGTTGAAGATCAGCGGTTCACGCTCCGCGCCATCGCGAAACTCCGGGGGAAGGATCTTGTTGCGCTCGCCCTGCAATTCGCCGAACGTGTCCCGAAACTTTTTGCCCTGCAGAGCCTTGCGCAGGTCCTTGCCTTCGTGCAGGATCAGGTCGCGATAGATCGCCAGCTCTTCCTTGTCGGGCATGTAGCAGCCCCCTGCCACCATGCCGCCTTTGGCATTGGCTTCGAAGTACAGCCCCGGCTTGCCCATGGCCTTGCGACCCCACAACGAGATGTGGGCACCCATATGGGTCTTGTAAGGGGCTTTGTCTTTACTGAACCGGATATCCTTGTTGATCCGGAACACCGCATCCTTGGCTGTCATCGCCAGGCGTGGCTCTACCGTGCGAATAGCATCAATGGTCTGCTGCACGAGCGCCAGGAACGGAGCGCGGACCTCGGTCTCGTAGATCGTGCGGTGGTCGTCGAACCACTCCTTGGAGTTATGCTGTTCGAGATCCTTGAAGAAGGTAAAGTAGGCGGCAGAGAGCATCGAACTAGCTGGTGTGATGTGGCAGGTCGATCGAGACCGGCGGATGATAGTCGTACTGCGGCTGCCAAGTGGCGGCTCCGTCCTTGAGGAGTTCAAAGAGCGGGAACGCCGGCATGTAGGTGTCGCCCGGCCCAAAGAAATCCGAGGCCACATGTGTGATCGATCCGTCGTCGGCACGGTGGAAGGCCGAGACGCCGGGCATCACAAACCGCTTGCCGTCCTCTTCCACGGCGAAGTGCAGGTCGTTGGTGAAGGCACCGGACGCATCACACAACATCCGCAGCTTCCAGCCTCGGCTTGCGGCAAATTCCTGCTGGGTCTGTGGGTCGTTCGGGCTCACGAGCACCACCGAGGTACGCGATTCCAGGTGCGGCAGCAGGCCGTTGATCCCATCGGCCCAAAGAGTGCAGTACCGGCACCCCTTGCCCATGTTGTGGATCACCAGAAGGTCTTGTCGATCGCCGAACGCCTCGCTGAGAGTGACATCTGTCCGAGCCCCCTCCGAGAATCGATAGTCTTCGGAAAGAGGCCGACCATGCGCTCTCAGGCGCTCAACGATCTTGGCTCGCGTCTCCTGGAACGTGCGATAGAGTTCCTGCAAGACCGCATCATCGGAGAGACCAGGCATTATTGTGCTCCATCAAAATCGAACTCGTAGATGTCGTGCGGATGGTCGCCCGGCTCGATCTTCACCAGGTTCTTGAGCAACCCCGTGTGTATGTCGTAGATCCATCCGTGAATGGTGGGGCGGCGTTCCTCTTTCCAGGCGCGCTGCACGAAGGACGTGTCCGTAAGCCGGTGAGCCTGTTCGATCACGTTCAATTCGGTCAGCCGTTTGATCTTCTCCTCACTATCGTGGATCTGATCCAACTCGGTGTGGTGAAAGCGGTAGACATCCTTGATGTGCCGCAGCCACTTGTTGATCAGTCCGAGGTCCTTGCGCGTCATGGCCGTGCGAATACCGCCGCAGCCGTAGTGGCCGCAGATGATCACGTGTTGCACTTTGAGGACCTGTACGGCATACTGGAGAACGGACAGCATGTTGAAATCCGTGTGGATCACCATGTTGCCGATGTTGCGATGCACGAACAGTTCGCCGGGCTCCGTGCCGGTGATGTCTTCGGCCGGAACGCGGCTGTCCGAGCAGCCGATCCAGAGGTACGTTGGTTTCTGCTCGCCCGCAGTGCGTTCGAAGTAGTCGGGACGCAGCGAGAGCTTCTCCTGGACCCAGGCCTTGTTGTTCAGCAGCAGACGTTTGTAGTCTTCCATGCAGGTACCTTGAATTGCCGTTACAGTTTGCGTTTGCCGAACACATCCCGATACTCGATCTGAATGTTCCGGTACTCTGCGGCCTGTGCGAACTCGCCCAGGGTATCGTAGATGTCGTGATCGATGATGTTGGCCTTGGTGCCGTTGATGATCACCTTGGAACGATCCGGTATCCGCCGAAGGCCCCGCTTGAGCTCGGATTTGTTCACGAACGAGATGTCCTTGTTGAAGCGTACCATCCAGTACGACTCGTCGTTCACCACCGTTACCGACGAGTGATGATTGGCCCGGATCACCCAGAAGATGCTGGTCAGCAGGCCGATCCCGATACCCGTCAACAGGTCGGTAAAGACCACGGCCAGGACGGTGACACCGAATGGCAGGAACTGGTCTACACCGTGCTCCCAGCTCTCGCGGATCACCGTCAGCGAGGTCAGCTTGTATCCTACGGAGATCAGAACGGCTGCCAGGGCCGCCAAGGGGATCATGTTCAGAATGCCCGGGATGGCCAGTACGCATACCAGCAAGAGGATGCCGTGGACGATCGCCGACAGGCGGGTTTTTCCGCCGGCATAGACGTTGGTGGAAGAGCGTACGATCACGGCCGTGACGGGGAGGCCGCCAATGAGTCCGGACAGGGTATTGCCGATCCCCTGCGCGGTAAGCTCGCGGTTGGTGTCGGAGATCCTCTTTTGCGGATCCAGCTTGTCGGCGGCCTCAACGGACAGCAGCGTCTCCACACTGGCCACCACGGCGATCGTGATGGCCGTGATCCACACGTTCACATTGCCCAGGCCACCGGGATCCGGAAACGTGAGCATGCCGACCAGACTAAGGCCCGTAGGGATGCTTACCAGGTGGCCGGAGCCCGCGGCAATGGCCCAGTGCGGCTGCAACACGAGAAAGATCTGATTGAGGAGGGTACCCAGGATCACCGCCACCAAGGGGCCGGGAACCAGCTTGGTCCAGCTGAGCCGCTTCCGAAAAGACGTGTCCCACAGGAACAGAAACACCAGACACGTCACACCAATGATCATCGGACCCATCTCCATGTGCTGCGACGTTGCCATGATGGATTCCCAGGGCGTATCGTGCACCACCGTCGGGTTCTGGATCACGGCCTCGTCCAGGTCAGCCCCCTGATCCCACCCCACCAGATGGGGTAACTGCTTGACGATGATCACCACGCCGATACCGGCCAGCATCCCGCGGATCACGCTGTTCGGCACGTATTCCCCCAGGACGCCGGCGCGGATCACGCCGAGCAGCAGTTGGACCACCCCGGCGATCACCACGGCGGTCAGAAACAGCGGGAAGCTCCCAAGGCTCTGGATCGCGCCCAGCACGATCACAGCAAGGCCGGCGGCTGGTCCGCTCACACTCAGCTCAGAGCCTGAGAACACGGCGATCACGGTTCCGCCAATGATGCCGGCGATCAGGCCGCTCATCAATGGCGCACCCGATGCCAGGGCAATGCCCAGGCAGAGTGGCAGGGCAACCAGGAACACCACCACCCCCGCCGGTATGTCGCTGGCCGCGTCCTTGAACGATGGGATCGTAAAGAATCTCTCCATGATCTCGGAACATACGACTTCCCGAAGGTAGTTTTGTGCTTGGCTCGGGACGCCGGACCGGAGGGGTTACTCCGTTCACGATATTGCGCCGAGAGCGGTGGGACCCCGCTATCACCATCATCAGGAGCGAGTAGAACGTGGATCTGTTTGAGAAGTGTTACGACTTTACGCGTGCCGACGAGGTAAAGGCCGCCGGACTATACCCGTACTTCCGACCGGTCGAAGAGAACGAAGGCCCTGTGGTGGTCCTCGAAGGCCGCGAAGTGATCATGGCCGGGTCCAACAACTACCTCGGGCTTACCGCTGATCCGCGCGTAAAGCAAGCCGCGATCGAGGCCATTGAGCGCTACGGAACCGGCTGTTCCGGTTCGCGATACCTCACCGGCACGATCAACCTGCACGTGGAGCTCGAGGCCAAGCTGGCCGAGTACCTCGGTTACGAATCCGTGCTGCTGTTCTCGACCGGGTACCAAACAGCGCTCGGCTCCATTGCCACACTGGTGCAAAAAGGCGATTACGTGATCTCTGACAAGGAGAACCACGCCTGCATCATCAGTGGATGCATGCTGGCGAAAGGGGGCTTTGCAGAGTTCGTTCGGTACAAGCATAACGACATGGCCGACCTGGAGAGGGTCCTCCAGCGCATCCCCGAAGACGCCGGAAAGCTGATCGTGACCGATGGCGTGTTCTCGGTGTCCGGCGAGCTGGTGAACCTGCCCGAAATGGTTGCCGTGGCCGAGAAGTACGATGCCAAGATCCTGGTCGACGATGCCCATGGCACAGGTGTGGTCGGCGTCGGCGGTCGTGGTACGGCCAGCCACTTTGGCCTGGTGGATCGCACGCATATGACGATGGGCACGTTCTCAAAGACCTTCGCGTCGCTGGGTGGCTTCATTGCCGGTCCTGAGCGCGTGATCAACTACCTCAAGCATCATTCGCCGGCGCTCATCTTCAGCGCTTCACCCACGCCGGCCTCCGTAGCGGCGGCCCTCAAGGCCCTGGAGATCCTGCAGGCTGAGACATGGCGGATCGACAAGCTCCTGGCCAATGCCGATAAGATGCGCGCTGGTTTTAGCGCCATGGGCTACACGGTGATCGACAGCCGCACGGGGATCGTTCCTGTGGTGCTGGGAGACGTGGAAAAGACCATGCTGATGTGGCGGAGCCTGTACGATAAGGGCGTCTTTGTGAATGCCTTCATCCCGCCCGGCGTACCGCCGAATCTGTCCATGCTCCGCACCAGCTACATGGCCACGCACGAAGACGAGCACCTGGATCGGATCCTGGAGATCTTCGGGATCGTGGGCCGTGAACTCGGGCTGATCCCGTAACGCCACATGCAGATCGCAAAATTTGAACGGGGCCTACACGACCGCGTAGCGATCGTGACCGGGGCCGCTGTTGGCAATGGGCGCGCCTTCTGTGAACGATTGGTTCAGGAGGGGGCTCGCCTGGTGATCGCCGATCTGGAGGATGCCTCGGATCTGGCGGCCACCCTCCGAGCCGAGGGTGGTGAGGTGATCTGCGTAACAGCCGATCTGACCATCGCTGCAGAAGCGGCCACCGTAGCGGAAGCTGCCATGCAGGCCTATGGCCGGATCGACATTCTGGTGCACAACGTTGGCTATTATCACGAGGAGCCATTCGATCTGCTGAGCTTCGAGGAATGGAGCCGCTCGATCGATGTGACGTTGAACTCGCTGTTCCATATGATCAAGGCCGTGCTGCCACACATGAAGGCCGCCGGCTTTGGCAGGATCATCTCGTTCTCCAGTGATACCGTGTGGCTGGGTACGCCGTACCTGACGCACTACGTGACCGCCAAGATCGGCGTGATCGGCCTGACCCGTTCCCTGGCCTCCGAGATCGGCAAGTACGGGATCACCATCAACACGGTCAGCGTTGGCCTTACCGCCACGCAGAGCGCCAAGGATGGCCAGGTGAGCTCCACGATGCTGGAACACATCCTGCCCGCCCAGGCGGTTCACCGGGCGGATGAACCGGAAGACATCGCCAACGTGGTGGCCTTTCTGGCTTTGCCGGCGTCGGGGATCATCACGGGGCAGACGATCAACGTGGATGGCGGTGTAGCCAAGCACTGATTCCGTACTTTTCGGGTTCAACGACCTCGGAAAGACCCGGTATGCGCTTTGCTCCTCGATCGATGGCCGTGGCCATCGTGCTTCTTTTTGGTGCCCTTTCGGTTACGGCTCAGGACACCATCACCGTCAAGACCCTGACCTTCCAGGACACCACCAAGCGGTCCGGAACCTGGCAGTTCCCGGCGCCGCAGAGCTATGAGAAAGTGCTCATGGAGTACACGCTCAAGTGTGATCCGGCGACAAGGCAGGATAACTACCCGTGCGGTGAGTGGGACTACCTGACCTACACCTTTGTGACGGACTCCACCGGTGAGTTCGACTCCACTCGTCGAACCCAGGTGAACTACCGTGTAGGCAACGCCACGCCGGACAGCCTGCCGTATGCGACCTCGTTCGTGCCGCAGCGCCGGGCGTTCCGCGAGACGGCTGTCAGCCGGTCGGGTGCCGGCGATTGGTACGACGTAGCGTCCGGTGGCCAGAGCACGGATCTGATCCTGACGCCATCGGGCGGCCGAGCCAGATTCCTCTGGAAGGCCAGCGAACTCACAGCTGCCGGGATCTCGGCCGGACCGATCATCGGACTTCGCCTTCGCTCGCTGGACAGCGTGGACAACATTCAACTCTTTACGATACGCATCGGCCAGACCAGTACCACCACCGTACCGCATGTGACGGACGACTTTACGATGTCCACCGTGGTGCGCCGCACGGTGAACCTGGATGACGGACCGAATGAATTGCCGTTCTCATCATCGTTCCAATGGGACGGCACGTCGAACCTGGTTGTCGAGATCTCGTGCCTCGCAGCACCGAAGACCGCTCGTCTGGAAGCCGGGCCAACCACTCCGGCCGGCATCGTGGACGATGGCTCCCGTCGGGCCTACGAATTCCGCGCCGGCGACATGATGCTGTTGCCGCAAGCGGTTTCAAACGAGCTGTCCAACCAGATCACCGTCGCCTTCTGGTCCTATGGCAACGCCGCAGCGCTTCCGGCCAACAACAACGTCTTCGAAGCCTTCAACGCCAACGGCGACCGCGTCCTGAACGTGCACCTCCCCTGGAGCAACGGGAACATCTACTGGGATGCCGGCCGCAGCGGCGGCAATGTGGATCGGATCGAGTTGCCGGCGACGGCTGCCCAGTACGAGGGACGCTGGAATCACTGGGCCTTTGTAAAGAACGCCAACACCGGCACGATGACGATCTACCTGAACGGCGAGGTGTTCCACTCCGGAAACGGGAAGACAGCCCCCTTCAACGGGATCCGTCGATTCGTCTTCGGCAGCGGCAATGCGGGATCGTATCCGGGAACGCTGGACGAGATCCAGATCTGGCGAACGGCGCTGGATCAGCAGACGATCAGCACGTGGATGCATCGAGGGATCACCGAGTCGCATCCCAACATCAACGACCTGGTGGCCTACTACACCGGCGAAACGGATGCCCAGCCAACGGAAGCTCGTGATCGCTCGGCGTTGAATGCTCACGCTTCCCTGTTCGGTGTGCCCACGCGCGTACAACTGTTCAACGACGACTTCGGCTATCTCACGCGCTCCAGCAGTGGCCGGCCGTTCGTGAGCTTTGAGACCGGAACGGCCACCGCGCAGACCTCCAGGGTAGATCTGCTGGTGAACCAGGAGCCGCGCCGCACACACGTTGTCCGCTTTCGCAATGATATTCAGCCGCGGATCTATCAGGCCGGTGCGCCGGATCATCCTACGATCCCGGTGGACACGATCCTGGTGCAACAGGCCGGATGGCTTCCGGTGATCGACGAGGCCGGACTGCGAACCGATTCCTTCTATGTGCAGCCGACGCAGGTGTTGTATCGGAATCTGCAGCCGTGGTTCGACCCGGTGGTGGTGTACGAGATCGGTCGGTACATCACGCCGTATGGCATCGGTCTGGACCTTGGTCCGAAAGGCTTCAAGTGGATCTTCGATGTGACCGACTATGCCCCGATCCTGCGCAACAACGTTACGCTGAGCGCCGGCAATCAACAGGAGCTTATCGACCTGACCTTCAAGTTCATCAAGGGCACGCCGCCTCGGAACGTCACGCAGATCGACCAACTCTGGAGCGACCGCAACGCCGAATTCGTGAACGTGCTCGCCGGTACTCAGCTGTCGCCGGTAGATGTGATCCTCGATCCCGACGCAGCGTCCTTCCGCGTGAAGACGTGGTCCAGCGGACACCGCTTCAGCAACCCCACGAATTGCGCGGAGTTCTGTCAGCGGATCCATACCCTGAGTGTGAACGGGCAGACCACGCATGAGTGGCTGTTGTGGACCGAGTGCGGAGACAACCCTGTGTATCCGCAGGGCGGCACGTGGCTGATCGACCGTGCCGGCTGGTGTCCGGGAGCTCCTGTGGATCTGTACGATCACGAACTGCCGGCATCGGCCGCGCCGGGTTCCACGGTCTCCATCGATTACGGGATCAAGAAGGGGGCTGCCCAGGAGGATTGGGGGGTGTGGGACGTTACCGGTCAGCTCATCGGCTACGGTGCTCCCAATCATCAGCTCGACGCCGCCGTGACGGAGGTGATCCGTCCGAACGATTGGGAGTTCTATTCACGTCTGAATCCTGTTTGCGGCCAACCCGAGGTCATCATCCAGAACACGGGCGCCACAACCCTGACCAGCGCTGTGATCGAGTACGGCGTTGAAGGCCAGGAGCAGAGTTCGTTCTCGTGGACGGGGTCTCTGGCATTTCTGCAAAAGGACACCATTGCCCTTCCCACGCCCGCATGGCCGCAGACGGCGGGAGCGTTCCGCTTTGTGGCGCGCATCACCAAGCCGAACAACGGCACGGATGCCTACGCTAACAACGATCACCAGGCGCGGACATCGGTGATGCCGCCGGTGTATTACAGCGACCTGGAGATCAACCTGCGCACGAACAAACAAGCCGCCCTGCAGTATGAGTGGGTCCTTCGCCGCCTGGATAACAACACCGTGATCCAGCAGGGTCGGAACCTGGCGGATGATTCGCTCTACGTCTATCCCTTCCAGTTGGAGAACGGCTGCTACGAATATGAGCTGATCAACAAGGAAGGGTACGGACTGGACTTCTGGTTCCTGCGCGATCAGCTTGGTTCCGGCAGCCTGCTCTTCAAGTCTGGCGGCTCTACCATCAAGGTCTTCGAACCCGACTTTGGCAACCGGGCGTGGATCCAGTTCATCGTAGGATCCAAACCCACCATCCAGACCAGCGACGATACCCTCCGCTTTACCACGCCGAACATCGAACCGGTCTTCCGGACGCTCACGATCACATCGGTCACGGATGCACCGTTGGTGGTGGACAGTGTGAATGCCTTCTCCGTTCGCAACCACTTCTTTGTGACCGAGGTCAGCCAGCCCCTTCCCATCACCCTGCAAAAGGGCGAGAGCATCGATGTAACGGTGAAGTTCGACCGCAGCGATGCGGGCTCGAGTGCCGGTACGTTGCGGGTCTACAGCAACGACGAACGCAACACCGTGAAGGCCGTGCGTCTGCTCGGCGTCTCGGGCGTGTCCAGTGTGGACGAACAGAGCATCGACCATGTGGTGCAGATCGGCGTGGTTCCCAACCCCGTGAGCGCCGATGGCGAAGTGGTGATCGAGCGTTTACTCCACGGAGCATCGATCCAGGCTGAAGTACTGGTGGTGGATGCCGTGGGCAACACGGTAGCCACCTTGTTGCAAGGGGCTCTGGAGCAAGGTACCCTTCGCCTGCCGCTTCCCACGGACCTGGCTTCGGGATCCTATCGCGTGATCCTGCGCACGGACAGCGGCAGGATCAGTGCACCATTTGTGATCGCTCGCTGATCGATCGAGGACCGACCGTATGTCTTGGAAACGCCTGCGCCGCCTGCTCGAGCCCTATGGGCCGGAGGCGGCGCTTCCGTTGATGGATCCGCAGGATCCCCGTCTGGGCCACCTGCTCACACCGATGGATGCGGATCCGGCGAACGTACCCACCTGCGTGCTCGTGGGGGTGCCACAGCACATCGGCATCGAGCGCAATGGTGGGCGACCGGGTGCTGCACAGGCACCGGCGGCCATTCGGTCGTGGCTGTATCGGATGGCCACGGCCGATGTGCAGACGGCCCTGCAGGAAAGCCGGCTCCGCGTGGTCGATGCCGGCAACCTGAGACCGGACGGTCTAACGTTGCAGCAGATCCACGACGAAGCTCACGATGTTGCGCACGAGATCCTGGATCTCGGCATGATCCCGATCGTGTTAGGAGGCGGGCACGATACAGCGTGGCCAACCATCCGCGCCTTCGAGACCGTGGGCACTCCGTACGGCGTGATCAATATCGACGCCCATGCCGATGTACGGCCGTTGAAGGATGGAGTCTCAGCCCACAGCGGATCGCCCTTTCGGCAGATGCTCGATGCCGAGAACTCCGTTCTGTGCGCCGGCTGCTTTGTGGAGTTCGGACTACAACCGATCGCCGTAAGCCGCGATCACCGGTCGCTGATCACCGATGCCGGGCATCATGTGATGATGCTGGACGCGATCCGCCGGCAAGGGGCTGATGCGGCGTGGGAACAGGCGCTGCGCCTGACGTCGGCCGCGCAACGGCTGTATGTGAGCCTGGATATGGACGCTTTTGCTTCGGCCTTTGCTCCGGGCGTGAGTGCTCCTTCGGCCGATGGCTTCGCGCCGTGGGAGATCGGCCCGGCGCTCCGCCGCGCCGCGCACGATCATCGCTTTACAGCATTCGACGTTGTCGAAGTGAGCCCACCGTGGGACGTTGATGGCCGCACGGCCAAGCTGGCCGCGTCGATGATCATGCAGGTGCTGGCCGGCATTGCCGATCGCGGCTAGTACCGGATCGAATAGCCCCCTACCAGATAGGCGGCAAAGAAGGCGGCCATCGGAGCCACCAGCACGTCGATCGTATAGTGCACGTGTTGAGCGAGCACCATCACCGCGATCACAACGGCCAGTCCGTAGTAGACCCGCCGAAAGGTCTTGTTCGGTACCACAGCGCCGATCAGCACCAGCGTGGCCGTATGACCACTGAAGAACAGATCGCGCGTAAGGGTAGAAGCCCCTTCCGTGGTAAAGAGCTGCACGATCGGGTCCGACAGGGCGATCATCGTGGACGGTGGATCCAACGGAAGCATCCACATGCACAACATCCGTAGGGCCACCAGGATCGTATAGGCCCGGATCGCTCGAAAGAGTACGATGGGCTGACGCACCAGCAGGCCGATCGCGCCGATCAAGGCACCGTACAGGATCAGGAAGATCGGCCACGTCAGATCCACCGGACCGATCAGGGTATGCAGCGGATCTCGGAAGGCCAGGCCCGGACGCAGCTCGATGCCTTTGAGGAACGAGGCATACGATGTGAGCGTGGCCACCAGCACCACGAGTGTAATGACGGTTACGATCACCTCGCGGCGATTCCCGAGCAGATCCTTCCAGGTGACGGTCGCTTTCATACGCCCAATATGCACACTTTGCCAGCCCCTTACCAGAGACCGCCTGCCCCGTATCTTTGTGGTCTTCACTGAACCAACGCGAACCTATGGCAGTCTCTGAACCCAACAAGATCATTTTCAGCATGGTAGGTGTGGGCAAGGTCTTCAAGCCCAACCGCCAGGTACTGCGTGATATCTACCTCAGCTTTTTCTATGGTGCCAAGATCGGCGTGCTCGGTCTGAACGGCGCCGGTAAGTCTACCCTGCTCAAGATCATCGCCGGTCTGGATGATGATTACCTGGGCGAGATCACGAAGAACAAGGATGTGACCTTCGGCTACTTGTCGCAAGAGCCCGAACTCGATCCCGAGAAGACCGTCCGCGAGGTGGTCGAGGAAGGGGCTGCCGAGCTGGTGAACCTGGTGAAGGAGTACAATGCGATCTCCGAGAAGTTCGCTGAGCCGGATGCCGACTTCGACGCTTTGCTGGATCGGCAAGGCAAGCTGCAAGAGCGCATTGATGCGGCCGGCGCGTGGGATATCGACAGCAAGCTCGAGATGGCCATGGACGCTCTGCGGTGTCCGCCGCCTGATACCAAGGTAGGTGTGATCTCCGGAGGCGAGCGGCGTCGCGTGGCGCTGGTGCGCCTGCTGCTGCAGAAGCCGGACGTGCTGCTGCTGGACGAGCCCACCAACCACTTGGATGCCGAGAGTGTGGCCTGGCTCGAGCGCCACCTGCACGACTACGAAGGCACGGTGATCGCCGTAACGCACGATCGGTACTTCCTGGACAACGTGGCCGGCTGGATCCTGGAACTGGACAATGGTCATGGCATCCCGTTTGAAGGGAACTATACGTCCTGGCTGGACCAGAAATCCAAGCGTCTGGCCCAGGAGGAGAAGCAGGAGAGCAAGCGCCAGAAGGCCCTCAAGGAAGAGCTGGAGTGGGTGCGGATGAACCCCAAGGGGCGTCACGCCAAGAGCAAAGCCCGCATTAGTGCGTATGAGAAGTTGCTCGATCAGGAGACGGTGAAGCGCAACGAAGAGATGGAGATCTTCATCCCGCCGGGACCCCGTCTGGGCGAGCTGGTGATCAATGCCAACGGCATCAGCAAGGCGTTCGAAGACAAGGTCCTCTACGAAGATCTGTCGTTCATGCTGCCTCCGGGCGGTATCATCGGTATCATCGGTCCGAACGGTGCGGGTAAGACCACGCTGTTCAAGATGATCACCGGACAGCTCGAGCCCGATGCCGGAACGTTCACGGTAGGCGAAACCGTCAAGCTCGGCTACATCGATCAGAACCGTCCCCTGGATTCCACCAAGTCGATCTGGGAGGAGATCTCTGATGGTAACGACTTGATCCAGCTGGGCACACGAGAAGTGAATTCACGGGCATACGTTGCTCGATTCAACTTTAGCGGATCGGATCAGCAGAAAAAGGTCAACCAACTCTCCGGCGGTGAGCGTAACCGGGTCCACCTTGCCAAGATGCTCAAGGAAGGGGCTAACGTGCTGCTGTTGGACGAGCCCACGAACGATCTGGACGTGAACACGCTCCGTGCTCTGGAGGAAGCCCTATTGGGCTTTGCCGGCTGTGCCGTTGTGATCAGCCACGACCGGTGGTTCCTGGACCGGATCGCAACGCATATCCTGGCCTTCGAAGGCGGTAGCAATGTGGTGTGGTTCGATGGGAACTACTCGCAATACGAAGAGGACCGTCATCGTCGTTTGGGCACCGATGCCGATCGACCGCATCGGATCACCTATCGCAAACTCACTCGGGACTAACAGATGCGCCTGATTGCCGTGCTAGCTGGCCTTGTAGCCTGCGTTGCACTTTCCAGTGCTCAACAACCACAGTTCAAGGCTCCTCCAGGGTATACCACCAAGGTGGAGGCCGTTCACAAGACGTATAACTTCTACGGGCTTACCCGGACGCTGGCGCTGCCCTGGGAGCGCCTGCCGATGGCCGATTCCAAGCTGACCGCCGGAAACTCCAGTTCTCCGGCCTTCCGGAGTCCGTCCGCCACGGCCACCAATCTGTACAACGATCCCAAGGGGACGCTGCCCGAGTTTGGCACTCCATCCAGACAGGCCTTTCAGACCTACAAAGGCAAGGATGGCGACGGATGCGTGTTGTTCTTCGAGTACAAGAACGTGCTACCGGCCAATGCCAAGGAACAGCTCTCCAAGCTCTTCTTCAAAACATCTGCGCCACCGGATCCGAACGAGTCAACCAAGATCGAGCAGTTCCTTGTGAATGATCATACATTGATCGTGTGGACCTTCAAGAACCCCAAGTCAAAGGTGAAGGAACTCCATCAGGAGCACATCTTCAACCTGGTGTCGGAAGTGGCCACTGCGGCCCAGAATCAAAAGGGAAAGTGACCGTAACATTGCGTGTACTATCTTTCGCTCGGTCCTAGATTTCGATGCTTATCGGGAGTCTCGTGATGATCCACCTAGCCACGTTCAACAGCGAAATGGAAGCCCAACTGCTCGGCTCGCGTCTCAAGGAGGCGGGGATCGACTATAAGATCGAGCAGGAGGAGGGCAGCGACGAGCACCAGGTGATGGTGTTCGAAGACGACATCGACGAGGCCACGGAAGTGATGGAGGCTGCACAGTTCGCCGATGACGAGGTCTTCGACGATGGCCTCGACGAACTGGATGGTCTTGATGAGTTCGACGATCTGGACGACGATCTCTGAGACCGGCGTCGGGTTGCCTGCGAACCCCCTGCAACAACGAAGAACGGGCCGCCAGGATCACTGGCGGCCCGTTGACATGTGTACGCGGTAAACAGCCCCTTACATCTTCACGCTGGCATCCACTCCGTCGGCGAACTGCTTGAAGTTCTCTTCGAACAGGTTCACCAGGTGTTGCGCCTGCTTGTCGTAGGCTGCGGTGTCAGTCCAGGTGTTGCGGGGATTCAGAACCTCGGCCGGCACGTGCGGGCACTCGGTGGGGATGTCCAGATTGAAGAAGGCGTCCTTGACGAACGTCACGTTGTCGAGATCGCCATTCAAGGCGGCGCGCAGCATGGCGCGTGTGTGCTTGATGCTCATGCGGCTGCCAACACCGTACGGACCGCCGCTCCAGCCAGTGTTCACCAACCACACCTTGGATCCGTGCTGCTGGATCTTGTCTCGCAGCAGGTTGGCATACACACCGGGGTGGTGCACCATGAAGGGGGCTCCGAAGCACGTGGAGAACGTGGCCGAAGGCTCCTTCACGCCAGCTTCCGTGCCGGCCACTTTAGCCGTGTAGCCGCTGAGGAAGTGATACATGGCCTGCTCGGGGCTGAGCCGCGCGATCGGCGGCATCACGCCAAAGGCGTCGGCGGTAAGGAAGACGATATTCTTGGGATGGCCCCCGCGGTTGCCGGCGGCGATGTTCGGGATCACGCTACGATCATACGATGCCCGCGTGTTCTCGGTGTACTTCTGCGAATCCAGATCGATCACGCGGGTGTTGTCGTCGATATCCACGTTCTCGAGGATCGTACCGTAGGTGCGCGTAAGGTTAAAGATGATCGGCTCGGCGTCGGCGCTCAGATTGATCACCTTGGCGTAACAGCCCCCTTCATAATTGAAGACACCATCATCGCTCCAACCGTGCTCGTCGTCTCCGATCAACGCCCGATCGGGATCGGTGGACAATGTGGTCTTGCCCGTACCGGAGAGCCCGAAGAACAGGGCTGTATCACCTTCTTTACCAATGTTGGCAGAGCAGTGCATGCTCATCACGCCAAGCTTTGGCATCAGGTAGTTCAGGACGGTGAAGATGGACTTCTTATTCTCGCCGGCGTAGGACGTTCCGCCGATCAGCACCAGCTTCTGCTCGAAGCTCAGGATGATGAAGACCTCGGATAGTGTGCCGTCCACTTCCGGGATCGCCTTGAACTCCGGAACCGTGATCACCGTGAAGCCCGGTGCAAAACCGTTGAGTTGATCTGCCGTAGCCTCGATGAACATGTTCTTGACGAACAGTGAGTGATAGGCATGCTCTTGAATGAAGCGCACCGGCAGGGCATACTTGTCGTCGGATCCGGCGATCAGGTCCTGCACATACACATCGCGGCCCTGCAGATAGGCGAACACGCGTTGCTTGAGAGCATTGAACCGACCCTGATCGAACGGCTTGTTCACCTTACCCCACCACACATCGGCCTTGCTCCCGTCCTCTTCGACCACGAACTTGTCGTTCGCGCGGCGTCCGGTATACGGTACCGAGTTCACAGACAGGGCGCCATGTTCGGTCAGAATGCCTTCGTCGAACAGGAGAGCATGTTCGTAGAGTTCGGATGTTGTGAGGTTGTAATGGATCTCGCCAAGGTTCGTGAGGCCGTTGTCTTCCAGGGACGGACGGATCAATTCCGGATCGACTGCCATTGGTACCTTCTTTCGTGCAATAGTGTGCGTTACGGAAACACAAATATCGGGGTTTTCGACCTCAACATCGACCGCCAACGGGCAGGATATGACGGCTGAGACCCTTACCGCGGTCCTGGCGCTGCCGGGTTGCCGGGACGTGATCGAGGACGTGATCGCCGTCTCCGGCCACGGAGGGCCGCAGCCGGCCATGGTGCGCTTGATCGAACAGCGCCTCCCCGGAGTAGTGCCGGATCAACGCTCGCTGATCATGGAACTGGCTGCCGGTACGGCACGAGCCCGGCGGCTGGGCAAGGCCCATCCGGGGTGGCTCTATACCAATCGTATGGCCGAGCAGTGCACGCATCCGGCGATCGCCGAGGTCCACGCCTCACGCTACTCCGAGTGTCGGTTCGTGGTCGAGATCTGTACGGGCGCCGGGCACGACACCTTGGCGCTTTCCCGGCGATGTGAGCGGGTTGTCAGTTACGAGGCCGACCCACTCGTTGCCATGCTGACCCGGTCCAACCTTACTCTTGCTGGTGTGCAACACGTGCGGGTGCATGCTGAAGCCTGGACACCTACCGCGACGCCACCACCGGAGATGGACGGGGTCTGGGCCGATCCATCGCGCCGGAGTACCTCGGGCCACCGGTCGCGTTCCGGTGCCGACCACGATCCTCCACTAGACGCTATCATCCACTGGGTGAAGGGGGCTTCTCAAGACGTCCTCCTTGGTATCAAGCTCGGCCCTGGAGACGTAGTATCCGACCCTCTGGAACAGGTTGCTGCATGCGAGTTCATCGGATTCGGTCGTGAATGCCGCGAGCGCGTGCTCTGGCTGGGCGGCACACGGAGTTCGGACCATCACCACACCGTGCATCTGGTGGATCGCCACGCCGTGTGGCAGCCATCGGCACCCCGCATGGCGAGTACACCGCTCGATGTGTCGAAAGCGCGATATCTGATCGAACCGCATGCAGCCATGATCGCCGCCGGCTTGGTTACGGAGTACTTCGCCGAGGTTGGCGTCTCGGCTCTGGATCCATTGATCGCCTACGGTCTCAGTGCGTTGGAACCCGTAGAGAGCCCCTTTCACGAGCGGTTCCGGATCGAGCTCGTGGATCACGGTATTGATCGCAAGAAGATACGCCGGCGGTTGCGTGAGCTTGAATGGGGCCGGGACACAGAGTTCAAGAAGCGCGGCTGGGACGGGCATCCGGAGGAATTGCGGGCCTTGCTGCCGCAAACGGCAACCTCGGCCGGTGGGGTGGTGCTGCTTGCCCGAGCCGGCTCCGGGCACCTGACCATCTATGCGCATCGACTGGGTCGAAACGAGAGCCGGCCGATGGGATCCATCGGCCGGTGAACAGGTTCAGCGCGTCTTGAGAGCGTCGCGGATCTCGGTGAGAAGCTTTACCTCGTCCGACGGTTCCGGTGGTGCAGCTGGTGCTTCTTCGGCCTTCTTCTCGAAGCGGCTAGCGATCTTGACGATCGTGAACATGGCCGCAGCCACGATCAGGAAATTCACCACGGTCTGCAGGAACGATCCCCAACGGATCTGTACCAGCCCCTTTCCATCGGCATCGGCTTCCTTGAGTGTGGTAACGATCTGTGAGAAGTCTACGCCGCCAAGGATCAGGCCGATCGGCGGCATGATCACATCGTCGACCAGCGACTTGGTGATGGCGCCAAAGGCCACACCCATCACAAAGGCAACGGCGAGCTGCAGCACATTGCCCTTGGCAACAAAGTCCTTGAACTCCTGGATCAGGCTCATCGGGATCCCTCTCTGTGGTGATGATCGAACGTCTAGGGCAGAAATCTACTGCTTGGACGTTGATTCCTGGCAACCACAACTGCGGATCAGTTCGGCCTTGATCGCATTACGCTGCTCGGCCGTGAGATGGGCATAGCGCTCGTTGCGCTCGTCACAGGTGGATGCACGGGCCGGCTCGGACGTAGGTCGGGGTGGGACGTAGCGCAGTCCATATCGGACGGCAAAGACGAACACATAGGCAAATGCCGTTAGCCCGGCTCCTTCCAGGAAGGAGAGTTCCGGCGCATCCGTATCCGGCGAGCGGAGCACGGAATTCCAGAGTTCAACGACCACAAAGGCATTCAATGCCAACAGCCCGCCGATACAACAGAGGTAGATGATCGAGCGGGCTGTTTTGGTCGTCAGCAACGACATGTAGGGGGGAGGGTCTAGTTCTCGTTGATCGTGTCGTAGAGCTCCTGCAATTTCTTGCGGAGGTACAACACGGCGTAGCGCTTTCGAGCCAGGAGGGTGTTGATGTTCACACCTGTCTCTTCAGACATCTCTCTAAACGATACACCTTCGAATTCATTTTTCACGAAGACCCACTTTTGCTCCGGTGGGATCTCGTCCAGGCCTTCCAGGACCTGTTCCCAGATGGTCTTGCGCACCAGGTCGGATTCGGGGCTGTAGGAAAAGTCTCCGAGGAAGCGCTCAACGTAGTCCAGCCCGTCGTCCTTGGACTCTTGCGAACCCATATCGGCAAAGGTGCTGGCCTTCTTCTTGCGATAGCTGTCGATGATCCGGTTGCGGACGGACGTGAAGACCCACGAAGCGAGGTTGTCGATGGGCTTGTTGACGTCCTTCGAGGCTGCCAGAACGTTCGTGAACACGTCCTGGAGAATGTCTTCGGCTTCTTCTTGGCTGCGAACTCGTTGGCGGATGAAGCCGAGGTACTTCTTCCGGTCGTTCCTGAAGAGCTCTTCGATCTGGAGGGCGAGGTCCATGGCATCACTACCTTCTATTGGTGAAAGGAGCTGATCCTTGGTCAATCCTCGGACGGCTACTAGACCCGTCTTGCGACGGAACTCGCGTGTACGCATGGCATCTCCTGCTACTGGTGATATGTGGTGAACAGCCGAAACGTCAGTTCCGAGTGTCATAATGGCGTAGCAGTTCTGCCATTTAGTCCGAAAATTGTTGTAGGTCAGTTACTTAAGAGGTAGTGGTATTTCTATGCCAAATTTCCTCGTGTTGTGGATAGCTCGATCGTATCCGGCATCAGCGTGCCGCAGTATACCCATCAAAGGGTCATAAGTCAATACCCGTGCCAACTTCTCTGCGGCCATGGAAGTTCCATCGGCCACCACGACCATGCCTGCGTGCAGGCTCAGGCCCATGCCAACGCCTCCACCGTGGTGGAGGGATACCCACGTGGCACCGCCGACGGCATTCAAGGCAAAGTTCAGATACACCCAGTCGGCGATAGCATCAGAACCATCCAGCATCGATTCGGTTTCACGATGGGGCGAGGCAACGCTGCCGCAGTCGAGATGATCCCGGCCGATCACGATCGGGGCGGAGACCTTACCGGAGGCTACGAGATCGTTGAACAGGGCACCGGCCTTGGCGCGTTCGCCATAGCCAAGCCAGCAGATCCGGGCCGGGAGACCTTGGTAGCCGATATGGGCTGCGGCTTCATCCAGCCACATATGCAGGTGGTCGTCGTTGGGGAACAGTTCCTTCATCGCCTGGTCGGTGACGGCGATATCGTTGGGATCGCCCGATAAGGCTACCCAGCGGAATGGCCCCTTGCCATCACAGAAGAGTTCGCGCACGAAGGCCGGCACGAAACCCGGGAAATCGAAGGCATTCTTCACGCCTGCTTCGTCGCGAGCGATGCCTCGAATGTTGTTGCCGTAATCAAAGACCACGGCACCCTTGTGTTGGAAGGCCAACATCGCGTTGACATGTTCACCAATGCTGGCATGGGAGCGGCGTAGGTAGTCTTGCGGATCGGAGTTGCGAAGTGCGTCGGCCTCTGCCTTGCTCAGACCGGCAGGGTAGTATCCATTGAGTGGATCGTGCGCCGAGGTCTGGTCGGTAACCACATCCGGCGTGATCCCGCGCTCTACGAGCAGCGG
>JANJTN010000072.1 GCA_024711065.1 bacterium | reverse complement strand
ACGATCTGCTGCGGCGCCAAGAATGTGGCGGCCGGACAGTACGTGCCGGTTGCTCTGGACGGCGCGATCGTACCCAACGGGGGCTTCGAGATCGGAAAACGTACCCTCCGCGGCGTGGAATCCAATGGCATGATCTGCTCCCAAACCGAACTCAACCTCGGCGAGGAAGGAGACGGTATCTGGGTATTGGGTACAGCAACAGCCAACAGCAACAGCAACAGCAACGGCAACAGCAACAGCAACAGCAACAGCCAACAGCAACAGCTGAAACCCGGCACCGAACTTGCCTTAGCTCTCGGCCTGACCGACATTGTCTACGATGTGTTCAACACGCCCAACCGGGCCGACTGCAACTCGCATATCGGTGTGGCGCGTGACGTGAACGCTTTTATCTCCGTTCACAACGGCGTCAACAGCGCCATCCCGCAACCGAAGGGCGCGGAACCCCACACAGGGAATGCCTCCGCCACGCCGGTCACTACCGGCTTCGTCGACCCCGATCTGGCTCCGCGCTATGCCCTGCAACGCATCCGTAATGTACAAGTGGTGCCGAGTCCGGACTGGATGCAGCAGCGTCTGCTGGCCGTTGGTCTGCGTCCGCGGAACATTCTGGTGGACGTGACCAACTACGTGAACATGGAACTGGGCCAGCCCCTGCATGCCTTCGACTACAACAAGCTGCGCGGCGGCGGCATCGAGGTCAAGACCATGGGTGCGCCGTTCACATTCACCACGCTCGACGACAAGCAGCGACAGCTGTCGGGCTCCGAACTGATGATCTGCGACCTGGAAGGTCCCGTTGCCATTGCCGGGGTGATGGGCGGCAACAACTCGGAGATCGACGATACCACTACGGACATCGTCCTCGAAAGCGCCTACTTCAACCCGGCTTCCATCCGCCGCACGGCCAAGGCCCTGGGCATGAATACCGATGCTTCCTACCGCTTTGAACGTGGCGTGGATATCGGCAACGTGATCGGTGCCATCAACCGTGCTACCCAGCTGATCCTGGAGTATGCCGGCGGCGAAGCGGCTGAACTGATCGACCTCTACCCAAGCCCCCTTCAACCCGCGCCGATCCGAGTGCGGTACGAACGGATGCGCAGCATTAACGGGATCGATGTGTCCGATGCGACCATCCGGCGCATGTGCGAGGCCATCGGCTGCAGCGTGCGCGAACTCGATGCCACGGCCTGCGAGGTCACTCCGCCCACGTGGCGCGTAGACCTCGGTGCCGAGATCGACCTGGCCGAAGAAGTGATGCGCCTCTACGGCATCAACAACGTCCCCGTTGCCGAATACGGTCGCCTGAACATGACCGGTAAAACACTGCACCCGAGTGTGCAGGCGGCAGGGGGCTCGGACAGACTGCAGCGTCGGCGCGATGTACGCCGTCTGCTGGCCGCCCGCGGCTATAGCGACTGTGTGACCTCGGTGCTGACCTCGCCGGAACTGGCCACGCTGGGCGGTGCCGCACCGGCCCACCTGAAGAATGCCCTGGGCGTGGAATTCTCGGCGCTACGCACCAGCATCCTGCCGGGATTGCTAACGGCGGCTTCGCGCAACCTGCGGCACGGTGCTGAAACGGTGCGCCTGTCCGATATCGGCAGCGTGTTCGATCTGGATGCAACGGCCGAACTCGGCGTGCGCCAGCGCGAAACCCTGTGCCTGCTGGTGACCGGTGATCGGGAGACGCACTGGAGTCTGCCGCAGCGGGCGCTGGACCTGTATGATCTGCTGGGCGACGTGGGCATTGTGGCATCCGTTTCCACCACGCCGCGAAGCGAAGGCGTGGAGGGGTTGTGGACGCCGAACCTGGTAGCCCTGCATCAAGGTGATCGCATCGTAGGCGTTGCCGGTCAGATCGATCCGCAACTGGCCGCCGCCTTTGATATCGAACGAGACGTGTACGCGGCCGAGATCGATCTGCGACTGGTGTCGCAGACCACGGCGCGGTATCAGCCCGTAGGACAGTATCCGTCGGTCCGCCGAGACCTGGCCATGATCGTGGACGAAGCCGTGACCGCTGCGGCGATCATCGACAGTATTGCCAAGGCCGCACCGAGTACCTTCCGCGGCGCCGAGGTCTTTGACGTGTATCGGCACGACCAGCACGTTGGTGTCGGCAAGAAGAGCGTGGCCGTAGCCATGCGCTTTCAACATGACGAACGCACATTGGTAGACGACGAGGTGGACGCCTCGGTGGCCGAGATCATTCGTGCACTGCATCGGGACGTTGCAGCACGGGTGCGCGGTGCAGAGTCTACGATCGAGGAGAGGGATTCATAAATGGCACAGAAACCGAATCACGACCGACCGCCGCTGCGGGCCGTTACAACCGGTGGTGGTACGGGTGCAGACGGGGAGGAAACCGTGGGCGCATCCGTACAGCAGATCTGGGAACTTGTTCGCAAAAGCACCGACGTGATCGTGGCCCTACGCGAAGAGAACGGCATCCTGCGCAACGAGCTGGCGTCGCTCCGCAAGAGCGAACAGCAACTGCAGGATCGGTTGCAGGACTTTCTGGAACGCATCGACGTGCTGGAGCGTCAGCACCGCACGGAAGCACCGAAAGGCCGCGATACCAGCGGACAGCAGATCGACCGTCTGGAAGACTCGCTGGTGCGCGCCCCGATCGACGCCACCGACGACGAAGTGAAGATCACCATCACCGTGAAGGACTCCCGCAAAGCGCCTCGAAAGGCCACCGAGATCGACGATGCCGTGCGCGACATCATCGACGCCGCAGCCACCGCCATCAAATCCCGCGTGAGCGGGGCGTAAGGAGAACCGAGATCCATGGCAGAAGAACCACGTCCGTTACCGGCAGACGATTCCGAGCGCGATCTTGATCGACTCTACGACCAGGATGCGACACCGCAGGACAGCCCCCTGACCGATGCGCCGGCCCACGAGAGCGTGCGCCAGGCCGTGCAGCGCATGTGGGATGTAGTGCGGAAAGGGGCTGATGTGATCGTCACGCTCCGGCAGGAGAACCAGATCCTGCAGAACCAGATGCAGTCCCTCCGGAAAAGCGAGACCGAGCTCCAGGCGCGTGTCGAGGACTTCCTGCAGCGGATCGATGCCCTGGAACACGGCGCCATCGTGGATGGCAATCCGGGCCAGAATATCGATCGGCTGGAAGACCGCGTAGCCGAACTCGAGAGCGCGCTGCAGCTGGCCCACGAGCAGCTGGAGCACACCAGCGACGCACTGTTGGCCAAGGAAGCTGAATTGACCGAAGTGACCGAGCAGCTGCACGACCAGGTGGATGTGACCCAGCAGCTTTCGCAACTCCGGTCTGAACTGGAAGCCCGTACCCAGCTGCTGCAGGAACTGCAGGACAGTTTTGACCAACGGCAGACGATCCTGCCGGCCGAGGGGGCAGCAGAACCGGATGCCGAGCGGGACCGCCTGCAGGCCGAGCTGGACCGTGCCCTGGAGATCATCGACCGCTACCGGTCGGCCGGACTGCGCCACCTGGAGGACCCCGACACCGAGCACCAGCTGACCATGTTCGAGCAGGGCAAGGTGGATACCTCTACGCTGACCAACGAAGAATTGATGGCCCTGGCCTCCCGCCTGGAAGGGGTGGCCAAGCGTCTGGACGAATTGTTCGGACTTTCGTAGATTTCGGAACAACTAACTAGCAAACGACGCTGAAACCGACCCATGTCGAAAGCGATTCGTGTTACCATAGGCGGAAAAGACCTGACTCTTCGTGGAGAAAACGAAGAGGCGATCAAAAAGTCAGTACGTGAAGTCAACCTCCAGATCCAGACACTCCAACAGTCCCTTCGAGACCAATCCACATCGACGTTATCGCTGCTTGCAGCCTTGAATCTCGCTGAACGATGTCTCGAAGCCGAAGATGGTCGGAACGCCGATGTGGTGTACCTGACCGCGGAGCTGGAGAAGATGACCTCCTATATGGAACGCGCCTGGAACCAGGCGATCGGCTGACAAGCCCCTTACACGAATTCCTCTTGATGTGGTGAACGGTTCAGAAGAACGCGTAGCCGCATTCTGTCGTCGACGCACGTTTGAAAAGAACCGTATAAATTTTTCAACCAGGGAATCAGGCTCTGACCTTCAATGGCAGGCCTCACCCGCCTTCGGGCGGGAATGGTTCAGGAGCTGTGCTCCTGATGTGCTTCGAGTACGGCCATTCAGTGGACGTCAGCGAAGGCCAGGATGGTACCCACTGTGCGGAATCTGAGGTTCTTTTTTGACCTACGGGGCACAAGCCCCCTTCGGCAGGATGCGGCTCATTTATGTCCACCACTCCCGGGGCAGCACCGGGAAGGTCCGCTATGGCGGACGATACAGGAGACCGTATCATGGAGAACCAAGCCATGGGGATCGCGATCATCGCCGGGGGGGCGATCATCGGATTCCTCATCACCTACCTGGTAGGGAAGAAAACGGCGGCCAAAGCCGTTGCCGAAGCCGAAACCAAGGCGCAAAGCCTGATCTCGGAGGCCGGTAAAGAGGCCAACGCCATCAAGAAGGAAAAACTGCTCGAAGCCAAGGAAGAGATCGCCCGCGAGCGCCGCAAGGCCGAGAGCGACCGCGACGCCAAAGAAGCCAAACTGAAGCAGCAGCAGAAAGAATTCTCCAAGCGCGAAGAGGCCGTGGCCGAGCGCTTTGAGACCATCTCGAAGAAAGAGAAGCAGCTCTCGCAGAAGGATGCCGAACTGGCCGACAAGGTCAGCCGCATCGACAAGCAGAAGGCGCAGATCGACGAATTGGTGGCCGAGCAGAATGCCCGCCTGGAGCGCATCACGGGCATGAGCAAGGAAGACGCCAAGAAGTACCTGATGGAAAACCTGGTGAACGACGCCAAGGCCGAAGCCGCACAGCTGATCAAGAACGTGCGCGACGAAGCCAAGGTGAACGCTCGCAAGGAAGCCCAGCGCATCGTGCTGATGGCCATCCAGCGGACGGCCAGCGACCACTGCGTGGAGAGCACCGTAAGCGTGGTGAACATCGCCAACGACGAAATGAAGGGTCGGATCATCGGCAAGGAAGGCCGCAACATCCGCGCCTTTGAAGCCGCGACCGGTATCGACCTGATCATCGACGATACGCCGGAAGCCGTGGTGATCTCGGGCTTTGATGCCTTCCGCCGCGAAGTGGCCCGCGTGTCGCTGGAGCGCTTGATGGGCGACGGCCGGATCCACCCGGCACGCATCGAAGAGGTGGTCGAAAAGGTCACCAAGGAACTCGAAGAAGAGATCATCCGCGTAGGCGAAGGTGCCCTGATGGAACTGGGCATCCACAACATCCATCCCGAAATGGTGCGCCATATCGGACGGATGAAGTATCGCTCGTCCTACGGACAGAACCTGTTGGCCCACAGCATCGAAGTGGGCTATCTCTGCGGCATCATGGCCAACGAGCTGGGTCTGGATGTGAACCTGGCCAAGCGCGCCGGTCTGTTGCACGACATTGGCAAGACCGTGGACCGCGACCTGGAAGGTCCGCACGCTCTGCTCGGCATGGAGATCACCAAGAAGTACAAGGAGCATCCACTGGTGGTGAACGCCGTGGGTGCCCACCACGACGATATCGAGATGGAATCTCCGATCGCCGTGCTGGTGCAGTCGGCCGACAGCATCTCCGGTGCCCGTCCGGGTGCTCGCCGCGAGTCGCTGGAAAACTACATCAAGCGTCTGCAGCAACTCGAAGAGATCGCCACCAGCTTTGATGGCGTCACCAAAACGTTCGCCATCCAGGCCGGACGCGAGGTGCGCGTGATGATCGAGCCGGAGCGTATCGACGACCTGAGCGCCGACATGCTGGCCAACGACATCGCCAAGCGCATCGAAACGGAAATGGAGTATCCCGGCCAGATCAAGGTGACCGTGATCCGCGAACGCCGGAGCTCGGCCATTGCCAAGTAACGGCACGCGCCCGCGGGGGCACGCCACGGGCACGCCAGGGGCACGCCCTTGGCGTGCCCCGATGCGTGCCCCCGGGCGTGCCCCCGCGCGCTATCTTGCGCTCCATGCGCACCCTCTCCGAGATCGATGCCCACTACTCCCGCATTCAGATGTCGGGAGATTTCGCCGAACTGGAGCAGTTGGCGGTCGAACTCGAGGCAATGGATGAGCCCGCTGCACGGGCTCTGCAGCATGTGATCCGTGGGACGGTAGCGGCCCGCCGCCGGGACATGAACGCTGCCCTGGTCGAGTATGAACAGGCCCTGCAGGCCTATACGGCACTCCAGAACATCGAGGGAATGGCCAGAGCGCAATTGAATCTGGGGCGTGTGCAGAGTTTTGTGGGAGAGTTCGAGGCGGCCGAAGCGCTATATCAGCAAGCGATCGAGGGATATACCCAAAGCGGAAAGCTCGGTTATGCCCTGCGGGCGCGCGTGAACATCGGCCTGATGCACGAGACCCTCGGTCACTTCGACACGGCGCTGAAGATCCTGAGTGCGTGCGTGGCAGAGGCCACGGAACTGCAGGAAGACCATGCCCTGGGCAACGCCCTGTTCGGCATCGGCGGCATCTACATGAAGCTGGAAGACTACGGAGCCTCCACCGAGTATTACCGCCGCGCCATTGACGTCCATGAGCGTCTCGGAGAGGCCTCCGGCGTGGCGAGCAGCCTGAACAGTCTGGCATCGATCCAGTACTATGTGGGCAATTACACCGAAGCGGCCGAGACCTGGTATCGGGCACTGGACATGGTGGATCAAGGACGTGAACGCGTTCTGGAGTCGACCATCCTATCAAACCTTGCCAACCTGCATCTCTCCATGGGGGAACAGGAAGATGCACTGCGGCTGTATGAGCAGGCACGCGACATTGCCCGCGAGATCCGCGCCTATCTGACCACGCTGCACGCCGAAGGCAAAGTCGGACAGATGTACATCCGCCTCGGCCGCTTTGATGAAGGTGCAGAGATCCTGGAGCGGGTATCCGCCATCTTCCGTGAGCGTGGTGATCTAGATTCCTGGGCCAGTCATACGATCTTTTTGGCCGGCAACAGTTTGAATGCCGGACGGATCGAGAAGGCCACGGCCTTGTTGCAGGAGCTGGAACGTACAGACATTAACGCCAGTATCCAGGCGGACGTTCTGCGCGCCCGTGCCGAAGTGGCACTGATCGAACACGACACGGCCGGCGCTCGTGAACATCTGCTGCAAGCGCTTTCCATCAGCGAGGCACTGCACCATCGTCCTCTCGTAGCAGCGCTGCACCAACAGCTGCGCGATCTGTGCAAGGACCTGAACGATTTTGAAGGCTACGTGCAACACAACGAAGCGTGGTCGCAGCTGCATGCCGAATTGCACAGTACCAAGGTGGGGCAGCAACTCGCCACGCAGCAGGCCGATCGGCGGGTTGCTGCCGAACGCCTGGAACGTGAGCGGGAACGGGAAGTGCTGTATTCCACGCTGCCGCGTGCCGTGGCTGATCGCGTGATACGCGGAGAGCCGGTGCAGGACCATTACGACTTGGCGGCTGTGCTCTTTCTGGACGTGGTCGGATTCACCACTCTCTCCGGTGATCTACACGCGTCCACCCTGGCTGCGATCCTTGGCGCAGCTTTTGGCCAGTGCGATGCTGCCTGCGCCAGACATGAGGTCACCAAGGTCAAGACCATCGGCGACAGTTACCTGGCTTTTGTGGCCTCTACGCCGGAGCGTCTGGCAACGCCGGGCGAGTTGGCAGCCAGAGTCGCCGGCGCTGCGATGGAGATCCTGCAGGCAGCTGCCTCCATCGATCTTGCCAGCTTCGGCGTCCCCGCAGACGTGCTGCGGACGATCCCGCACTTGCAGGTGCGCATTGGCCTGCACCTGGGTCCGCTCTTTGCCGGTGTGATCGGCACCGAGCGTCTGCAGTACGACATCTGGGGCGATACCGTGAACGTAGCCAGCCGACTGGAACACACCAGCGAACCTGGACGGATCCACGTCAGTGAAGCATTCGCAAACGCTCTAGCCCTTTTCGATCTCGAGAGTGGTGGCTCCGAAGGTGCCACGGTGAGGTGTCGATGTATCAAACGCGGATCCATCGACATCAAAGGCAAGGGTGAAATGACGACTTACTGGCTTGACCTCCAGGGATGATCACCGAACACGGCTCATGAGGCAGTACGACCAGACGAAGAGGACGGTCGACCCTACCGGCCCATGGTGGGGACTCGGGCTTCTGCTTGTGCTCACGGCTATCACCCGGATCCTCACGGCCGAACACCTTCCTACGGGACTCGACTCCGGCAACTTCATGTTGGGGATCCTGGATCCGTCGGTGATGGCCGAACGTCCGCATTCACCGGGATATCCGGTCTATGTGTTCCTTGCTCGAAGCCTTCATCTGCTGGTTCACAACACGCACGCGTCGCTGCTGATCCTGAGTGTGTTGTTCAGCCTTCTGGCGGTCGCCGCCACGTATCTGCTGGCTCGTTACCTGATGGGGGGGCAGAAAGCCGTTCTGGCAGCAGCCTTGCTGGCCGCCAACCCACTGTTCTGGTACAACGGTTCCGTTGCCGAGACCTATACGTTCGACGCAGCACTCGCGCCGGCCGTGATCCTGGCTCTACTCCGATGTCGGTCACGCCGGCAATGGCTGGTACTCGGGATCGGAATGGGGCTTGCTGCCGGTGTACGCCCAACCTCGCTCGTCCTGTTGGCGCCGGCGATGCTGGTCGTGCTGATCCAGCGCTATCGCCCCTCCAACGAGCCGTCTGCCGGTTCCGTGATGAACGTTCTGCCATGGCTGCCTCCCGGCATGGCCGTGGGCGTCCTGGCCTGGCTGATCCCGTCGGTGATCAACGAAGGCGGAGTAGGGCCGTATCTCAGGGCCGTGATGGAGATCACCCACAACAGTCGAGGATCGATCGGCAGTAATGCAACGGCCCTTGCAAGTACGTTGGTGTGGACGCTGAGCGTTTCGGTACTGGTGATCGCCTTCGGGTGGCGCCGGCTGCGGCAGTTGCCCTGGAACATGCTGTTGTGGTGGACGTTACCGCCGACGCTGTTCTTTGGCACGATGCACTATCAGAAAGGATACTTCCTGCTGGTGCTACCGGCTGTCTGCCTTGGTGTGGCCGCGGCGTCCTGGCGCGGACGTCTACCATGGGTCGGCGGGGCGGCAGTAGCCGCCGTGTGGATGGCCACGTTCCTCGTGATGCCGTACCACCAGCCCCCTGACATGACCGGACTACCACGGAGCAACCGTGGGTCGTTCAGCACCAGGGATGCGGTGTTGGGACGTCTGTTCTCGGTCTATCAACCATCGCTTCAGCGTATCCGCACTTCGGATCGGGCCATTGCCGACGCTGAAGCGCTGGTAGCGTCGATCCCCAAAGCCCGGGATGCACGAACGCTGGTGGTGGTGGACCGCGTTGCGCGGTTATGGGTGCAGGCTCGGGTGCTGCAGGCCCGCGCTGCTGAAGGTCTGGCAGCCACCGACGGCGTAATCTTTGCAGACATTGAACCCGGCGATGCGCTGACTCTAACGTTGTATCCCGACATCAGCAAGCATCACAATGTCCACCTGGCCTCCACCGACCGCGTGGCCATCCTGACGCGCACCACATTCGCCGGTCGGTACGATACGCTTGTTGTGCTCCACCGCGAAGACCACCAGGGCTTTACACTCCTGCAGGTCCGCGATCCCCGCAGTGCGGAACAGCGCCTGCAAGAGCTGTTCGCACAGCGGTAGGCGGGGAACCATCACGCAGACCTCCGACCTGACACTCGTCATGTTCTGCGCCGACCCAGCCCCCTACCTTTGAACGTTCACGCCCTCAAGCCCTCAAACGTTCAAGCGTTCAGCACCATGACCGACATCCAGATCGCCCAACAGGCAACGCTTAGACCCATCACGCAGATCGCCGAGCGGCTCGGCATCGATCCCGAACTGATCGACCACTACGGCAAGTACAAGGCCAAGCTCCCCCTGTCGCTGATCAACGAAGAGCGTGCCGCCAAGGCCAAGCTGATCCTGGTGTCGGCCATTTCGCCCACGCCGGCCGGCGAAGGCAAGACCACCGTGAGCATCGGCCTGGCCGAAGGCCTGAACCGCGTGGGAAAGAAGACCACCGTGGTGCTGCGCGAACCATCGCTCGGTCCGGTGTTCGGCATCAAGGGCGGTGCCACGGGAGGGGGCTACTCACAAGTGCTCCCGATGGAAGACATCAACCTGCACTTTACGGGCGACATCAACGCGGTCGAGAAAGCCCACAATCTGTTGGCCGCCTTGATCGACAACCAGCTGCAAAGCAAGTCGCGAAGTCTGAACCTGGATCCACGCCGCATTCTCTGGAAGCGCGTGATGGATATGAACGATCGCGCCTTGCGCAGTCTGATCGTAGGATTGGGCGGTGCAACGCACGGCATGCCGCGCGAGACGGGATTCGACATCACCGCCGCATCGGAAGTGATGGCCATTCTGTGCCTGGCCACAGACATCGACAATCTCAAGGAGCGCCTCGGCAACATCCTTGTCGGTTTCACCTTCGACGGCGCGCCGGTGTATGCGCGCGATCTGAAAGCGCAAGGGGCAATGGCCGCCTTGCTCAAGGATGCCATCAAACCCAATCTGGTGCAGACGATCGACGGAACGCCGGCCATCCTGCATGGTGGGCCGTTCGCCAACATCGCTCAGGGTACCAATACCGTGCTGGCCACCAAGATGGGCCTGTCGCTGAGCGACTACGTGGTCACCGAAGCCGGCTTCGGCTTCGACCTGGGCGGAGAGAAGTTTCTCGACATCAAGTGTGCCTACGCCGGACTGCAGCCTGCAACGGTCGTGCTGGTCACCACCATCCGCGCCTTGCGCTATCAAGGCGGTGCCTCCGTGAAGGAAGTCTCCCAACCCAACCTGGCTGCCGTGCGCCGGGGCATGCCGAATCTGGACCGGCACATCCACAACGTGCAGCAGTTCGGGCTTACGCCCGTGGTGGCCATCAATCTGTTCCAGCACGACACGCCCGACGAGATCCGGCTGGTGCAGGAGTTCTGCGCTACCAATGGCGCGCAGTGCGTGGTGGCCGATGTGTGGGGCAAGGGCGGTGCGGGTACCGAAGACCTGGCCCGTGCCGTGGTGGCCGAAGCGGAGCGCACCACAGCCCCCTTCACCCCGTTGTACGACTGGCGCTTGCCGATCAAGGAAAAGATCGACGCCGTAGCCAAGAGTATCTACGGCGCCGGAAGTGTAACGTACATGGCCCAGGCCACGGCGCAGATCGCGCAGTACGAAGACCTCGGACTGAGCCAGCTGCCGGTGTGTATCGCCAAGACGCAGAAGTCGCTCTCGGACGACCCCAAGCGTCGCGGTGCCCCGCTGGGCTTCGAAGCCGTGGTCCGCGAGGTCCAGATCGCCACCGGCGCCGGCTTCGTGATCCCTATCATGGGCGAGATGATGCGCATGCCCGGCCTACCCGTTACGCCTGCCGCCGAAGGGATCGACATCGACAGCGAGGGTGTGATCAGTGGGTTGTTCTAGGTCGTAGCTGCTTACCAACCGTAGCGGACAGAAACCACCAGGTTGCGGCCCGGTGCACTGATGCCGGAAGCGAAGGTGTGGTAGTTCAGATCGAAGAGATTCTCCATCTGTACGATCACCTCGAGCGTGGAGAGCGGACGATAGCTGGCGCTGAGATCCAGCCGGCGCCAGGCCGGTGTACCGTCCTGCGTATAGTTGATGCCGATCTTGGCCTCGTCGTCCATCGGGATCTGATCGAACGTTTGCGCGGCGGCCCACCAGAACTGAGCACCAACGGACCACGTCGGTTCGCGCCACGTGAGTTGGACCGTACCAAAGGCCGGCGGAATGTGGCTCACTGGTGCGTTGGCATCGGTGTCGATGCCATACGTGTACGACACGGTTGCCAGAGCTTGTAGGTTGGACACCAGCCACGTCTGCAGGCGAGCCGTTGCACCACTGATGCGTGCCTGGCCGATGTTCGTGTTCGCATAGATCGCCGTTGGCGTTCCATCCAGATCGATCGTGTCCTGTCCGTTAAGTGTGGACGGCCGTACTTCGATGGCATCCGTGGCCCACGACGTATAGCCGTTGACCTCGAAGGACAGTCTCCGCGACGGCTGCCAGAGCAGGCCGGCTTCGAGGGTGCGCACATACTCCGGACCCAGGCTGCTGTTTGGGATCACCAGCACGCCGGGTCCGGTCTCGAAGACCTTGGCGATGTCGTCCACGTTCGGCGCACGAAACCCCGACGCCGCGTTGGCATGCAGCGTTAGCTCGGGCGTAGCCACCCACGTTGCGCCGAAGGATCCGGTGAACGCCGACGTGGTGAGCGAGAGGTCCGTGAACGGGTAGGGGAAGACGGATGTATCGGCGATGGACGAGCGCAGGTCGTACCACGTGCCGCGCACGCCCACGGACACCGTTAGCCGGTCGGAGAAGCCGTACCGCAGCTGGGCATAGGCCGCTGCCGACGACACCGTGCTGCCGCCATTGGGGTAGCGCGAGGCGGCCGGAGTAATAACGTTCGTTACGATGTTGCGGCGTTGTCCGGCGGACTGCACGTCGTTCAGGTACGCCTCGATGCCATAGTACAGATCGATCTCGGCAGACGGATCCTCGCTCAGGGACCGACGCAGATCGGCATTCAACGAACCCACCCACACGGTCTCGTTCTGCGATCGCAGCAGGTCGTTCTGAAACGGTCGGTCGTTGCGCGACTCTTCGTAGTACTGCATCGACGCCGTGATCGCCGCTTCGTCGGCCAACCAGCTGCCGTTGCCAGTGCGATAGGTAAGCGAGTGCATCGTCCAGAGTTGCGGTCCATAGTACCACTCGGCGAAACGGGGCTGGTTGTTGCGCCGCTCTACCAGGCGGTCGTACCGGGGCACGTTGGTGGACGTGGTGAACTGCCCGCCATACTCCAGGGTAGCCCCCTTCGAGAGGCGCCAGTGGAGGTTCTCCAGAAGGTTGATCTGTGCATAGCCCGAGGGGACCTGC
Source organism: bacterium (assembly GCA_024711065.1). Classification (GTDB taxonomy): domain Bacteria; phylum Bacteroidota; class Ignavibacteria; order Kapaibacteriales; family Kapaibacteriaceae; genus OLB6. Next base: position 18,529 of record JANJTN010000072.1, on the reverse strand, counting down.
GTGGCTGGGTTGTTGTTGGCGCGTTCGGTGTCGACGCCATCGATGCGTTCCACATACCAGTCGCGGCGGCCGAAAGTGGGGTAGGCGCTCATGAAGTTCGCGCCGCCCGTCAGATCACCGAAGCGCGAAACGGAGATCACGGTGGACGATGCCAGGACATCAGATCCAACATCGATCGCTACGCTGCCGGCCGCAAGGTTGGCTGCAGAGCCGTAGCGCAGAAAGGCTGTACCGCCATCGTGCGTTCGTCCGGAGTCGGCGAACGTTGGACGCCGCGTTGTAAACACCATGGCGCCGCCCAGGGCGTCGGATCCGTACTGCACCGAACCCGGACCGAAGAGGATCTCTGCGGCGTCCAGCGCCGCCCCGTCGATCGTGATCGAGTTCTGCAGGTTGCCGGCACGGTAGATCGCATTGTTCATGCGCACACCATCCACCACCAGCAGCACGGTATTGGCACCATACCCGCGAAGCATGGGAGAGCCCCCTCCCAGCTGTGACTTCTGCACGTGCACCAGACCGGTCTGTGCGATGGCATCGGCCGTCGTGGGCGGATTCTGTCGCGCGATCTGCGCCGGCGTGATCGTGATGATCTCACGAGAGACCGTACTGGTCCGCTCGTTCCAGCGCGATGCGCTGATCACCACCGGGGCGGAATCGAAGGCTGCGGTTGTATCGGCTGTGTCGTTGGGTTCAACTACGGTGCGCACAGGTTCTTGCGCCATAGCAGATGAACAGGCGAGCGCTAAACCGCACAGCACGGTAGCGCCCGCTCGAAGAGCGGCGTTCATGTTGATCCTTGATCGTTGAAGTGATGGAACCGAGGAGGTCAGGCACTTCGCCGAGGCGGACGCGGATCGACGTCGGACACATAGGATGCAGGATCTCCCGACGGCGGAATCGCGCTCGGTCGGTGATCGATGGAAGGGGGCTTGCCCACCCCCTCGATGATCGCAACTGTGGCAGGCTGACCTAGCAGGTGCTGGGCTAACAGCACCACGGGAGACGTGGCGGCGGTCTGCGACGTTTGTCGCCGAACTTCGTCTTGCACGCGCTGATACAACGCCGACTCCTTGAGGTCGGCCACAGCCAGAACGGTAACGTAGTCTCCGGACCCCTCGATGCGCACCACGTCGTACATCACACCTTCGAAGGTGAACTCGCCGTTGTGTTCCCAGGTCAGCCCCTTACCATCCTTGCCGACATCTGTTGCCAGCAGCGTAAAGCACCGGCATTCCGAACGTGGTACGCCGCTCATCACGCGAGCCCGTGCTTCACGTCGAGCACTGACACGCACACCGTGAAAGAGCACGGTCCACCCCGCTTGCTGGACAAGCAACAGAACAAGAACCATGGGAGCCAGCTGACGCATCAGCGAAGATAGGTATCTCCCCTCGGCTCGCTACCTGCTACTGCGCTACTCGCAGCTCATCCGAACCACACCAGCACCACCACACCGACCACGGCGATGATGGCACCGAGGATGGCTTGCGGACGCAGCGGCTCGTGCTGGCGGATCGCGGCCAGCCCCATGATCACGAAGGGGATCAGCGAGAAGATCGTCTGAGCTACGGCCACGCCGATCTCGCGGGCGGCGTAGAGAGACAGGGAAACGCCCGTCACGGGACCGAGCAGGGTGGCCAGGAACATGGACCGCGTGCCGATACCCGCCGTCAGCGCTTCGCGCATCGGACGGATCTTGTCGCGCCGCACTACATCCAGCACATAGGTTAGCGCAAAGCCCACACTCATGCGCATGAACGTGGCATTCACCGCCGAGAGGTCGGCCCCGGTGCTCGTCATGCCGATCTTGGCCAGCACCAGGCCGAAGCCCTGGCACATGGCTCCACCTACGGCCATCACCACGCCGGTGGTGAACGAGCCGAAGCCTTCGCGGTGCACTTCATCGCGCTCGTGGGTGCTATTCATGGCCCACATCACACCGCCGATGGAAACGGCCATGCCGAAGATCCCGATCAGGGACAGGTTTTCGTTCAGCAGAAGCCATCCGCCAAGGGCGGCTGCACCTGGAGCCACCGTGCCGATCACGGACTGGCGGCGTGCACCCAGGATGCGAAGTCCGGTAAAGCCCAAAAGATCGCCTATAGTGAGGCCGACCAGGCCAGACAGGCCCAGCCACAGCCATTGGGGTAGCGAGGGGGCTGTTACGAGTGTTACGGGTCCAAAGCCCCCTACCACCATGGCGATCACCGCGGTAGCACTCATGGCCAGCATCAGACGCGTCCGATTGAGCAATGCCGGCGGGATCTGCCGCGAAGCCTGCAGGAACGCCAGCGTTCCGCCCGACCAGGCGAGCAGCGTGCCGATTGCAGCGAGAAGACCGAGCGTCATTTATCGAAGGATCATCGGAAGGGTCCCCATCCACACCAGCGCAACCAGAAGCAGTGCCGATGAACATCCTACCAGGACGGTCTTGAGGCGGATCGCCTCGATATTGGAGGTAATGCCTCCAAAGAACAGCACAGAGGCAAAGACCACCGTGAGCAGGATGTATCGCTCCGAGTGATCCCCGGCAATAGCTGCACGATCCAGATGCTGTTCATAGATCGATTGCAGGCTGTCGGCCTTGAGGTTCTCCGGTACCTTGTACGACGTCATGCGAAAAGGATGGGAGGGGGCGATGGAGCTTGTTGCAGGCTTCGTGGCGATCCACTGATCGAACGCCGTGCGCAGTTGCGGGGTAAAGCGCTCGTAGTAGAACGTGGCCAGGTCGGCATGCTGCGTTGCCGTGGCGTCGACCCACTCCGAGAAAAGATGCACGTCCACAGAGATGCGCTGCATCGCCGAGGTGCGCAGACCGTTGATCTGGCGGCTGACCACATCGGCCTCGTGCATGAACTCATCGTCGTCGCCGCCAAAAACCGTACTCTGGTAGGCACACCAGGCGGTAGCGATCGTTGCAATGGCCATCAGGACGGTGGCAATGGTCTCGAGGCGGCTACTGGCACGTTCGGAGTCGAGCTGATTCATGTCGCGTGGAGCGCTACGGGTGGGGTGAACGGCAAACGGAGAACGGTTCGCGTGATGCGCTCCGTTCTCCGTTACCAGATTTCGGTCAAGAACTACCTGTTCTTCTTCTTGTGGCGATTCTTGCGAAGCCGCTTCTTGCGCTTGTGCGTTGCCATCTTATGGCGCTTGCGCTTCTTTCCGCATGGCATAGGATTGCTCTCTGGAGATGATGTGGATGTTGGGTTGGTTTCTATCATCGGGGTCACGCCAGTGGCGTGACCTTGCTGTCTGGGTCTGGGGTCACGCCACTGGCGTGACTCCTACCGTCGCTCTGTCAGGATCTGCGTTGCCTGTTGGCCCAGGGGGCTGTTCGGGTTGGCATCCCGGCACTTCTCCATCCAGGTGGTGGCTTCGGCGGTTCTTCCCAGCTGATCCAGGATGTAGGCCATGTTGAACATGGCGGTCTGGTTGGTAGGGTAGCGCTGAAGCACATCATGCAGAAGGTCGAGTGCCTCGTCCTGGCGTCCTTCACGAAAGACCACGTAGGCCAGATCGATCCGGGGAGCCGGGTTTGCAGGGTCAATACTGTCAATGAACCGTCGGTAATACCGTTCGGCCTGATCGAATCGTCCGAGATCGTAGGCAACGTTGGCTGCCGAGATCACGAGCATGCTATCCAGCGGACGTTCCTCGAGGCGTTGCTCGAGCACCGTCAGCAAACTTGTCAATGTATCTGCCCGTTCGGCCTGCCGCTGCTGCTCAGCTCGCTGAGTGGCCCGCTGCTCGGCAATGGGGCGTCCTTCTTCCGTTGCCTGGTCGATGATCCACCGATGGATCCCGAACGATACCGCGGCAACGCCGATCACAATGCTCAGGATGGCCGGCCATCGCCACCGACCCGCCGAGCCGCTCTGCTCAGAGGCCATCGCTCACCGGGCGCGGTTGGTCCGGTGTGGACGGCTCCTCACGCAGCCGAGCGTGAACCTTGTCCTGAAACTCCGAGGAGACCTTGAACGTGGGGATGAATCGCTCTTCCAACGGCACCGGCTCGCCGGTGCGGGGGTTGCGGGCCATCCGCGGTTTGCGGCTCTTGACGCTGAACACGCCAAAGCCTCGCAACTCGATGCGCTTGCCTTCGGCCAGCGCTTCGATGATGCTCAGAAGGAACCCATCCACGACGGCCTTCGTCTCGAACTTCGTGAGTCCGGTCTGGGTCGCGATCTTGTCGACGATGTCGGCTTTGGTGACGTTCACGGCGCCTCGTTGCAAATCACAATACTGGTATCCCCTACACGTGGCTACCCGCTATGGTAGCGCTTAACGTAGACGGCAAATGTACGGAAGGTTCTTGTATCCCACAACCTTAGCAACTTTTCCCATGAGATCTGCTCCAGCTCACGAACTCTGGGCTGGTTCCCGGTGTGGTGGTATCTTTGCGGGTTTCGTAGCATGAAGGAAGCAGGAGTGAATTGGACGGAGGAGAGCCTGTCCCTTGAGGAACAGGCGTTGCGATCCACGCTCATTGAGAGTGGACGTCTGCCCCGGCACGTGGCCATCATCATGGATGGTAACGGCCGTTGGGCTCAGGAACGCATGCGGCCTCGTATCGAGGGCCACCGTGTGGGGATGGACAGCGTCCGCGATGCCGTAAAGACCTGCAGCCAGGTCGGTGTGAAGTACCTTACGCTGTACGCCTTTTCGACCGAGAACTGGAAGCGTCCGGCTGCAGAGGTCCGCTTCCTGATGAGCCTCCTGGAAACCTATCTCCGCAAGGAACTCGAAGAACTCCACGCCAACGATGTCCGGATCCGCACCGTCGGCAAGACCAACGCCTTGCCGAAGAATGTGCAGCGGGTTCTGGAAGGGGCTATCCAGCAGACCAAGGACAACCGCGGACTCACACTCACGTTGGCCTTGAGCTATGGGGCTCGCCAGGATATCACGCGCGCCGTGCAGATGATCGCCCTGGACGTGCGCAGTGGCAAGATGTCGCCCGAAGACCTTACCGAGCAGGCCATCGCCGAGCGGCTGCAAACGGCCTTTATGCCAGACCCGGACCTGGTGGTCCGCACCAGCGGCGAAATGCGTCTGAGCAACTTCCTGCTCTGGGAAGCCGCCTATGCCGAGATCTATGTGACCGAACAATTGTGGCCGGATTTCCGCCGCCCCGATCTCTATCGGGCCCTGGCCGACTTCGCTTGCCGTGAACGGCGCTTTGGCAAGACCTCTGCCCAGCTGGCAGCCGACCAGCCCCCTTCCACTGATCGATCAACCTTGCAACGGATCCTTGATGCGATCCGTTAAGGCTGCGCTCCTGCTGGTCCTGTTGGTAGGCGCCACCCTGGGTGCTCTCGCTCAGCAACCACAACGCTACCCGATCATTGCCGGTATCACCGTTGAAGGCCTCCAACAAGGGGAGGATATGCAGACGGTGATCTCGTATTCCGGCCTGCGCGTGGGTTCGGAAGCACGAGCGGACGACCTGGTGATGGCCATCCGGAACCTGTGGAACCGGCGCACCTTCAGCGACGTGCAGATCATCAAGGACCGGGAAACGGCCTTGGGGGTCTTCCTCATCATCAAGGTCACTCCGGCGCCGCGGCTGCGGAACCTGATCATTGAAGGGAACGATGAGCTGTCGGCCGACGACGTGATCAAGGCCATCGATAAACGCAACGGCGACCTATTGTCCCACTACGACGAGTACGAGATCCGTCAGCGCGTCAAAGCCGCCTATAAAGAGGAAGGGATGCTCTTTGCCCGCGTCGAGACCGAATTGGTCGAGCTGGACTCCGGTAACGCCAACGACCTGCGCGTGACCATCGATGAGGGCGTAGAATATTCCGTGGCCCGCATCGAGTTCGAAGGCAACGAGATCTATACCGACGAAGAGCTTGCCGATGCCTTCGAAGAGACCTCTACCAAGGACTGGTACGAGTTCTGGTCGTCCAGCGACTACGACGCCCAGAAGTATGAAGAAGACAAGAAGAAACTCAAGGCCTGGTTCCTTGAACATGGCCTGCTGGACGCCGAGATCCTGTCCGACACCGTGATCTTCGACGATGCCAACGAAGCCGTGGTGATCCGCCTGACCATCAACGAAGGCAAGCCCGTCTATGTGCGGAACGTGTCGTTCGTGGGGAACACCGTGTATCCGTCGGACGTGCTAACGTCGCGGTTGGACGTGAAGTCCGGCGAGATCTACAACGGAAAGAAGATCCAGCAGAATCTGTCGGTGAACGAAACGCAGACAGACGCATCCTCACTCTACAACGACAACGGCTACCTCACGGCCCGGCTTGAACCCGAACTCTCGCGATTCGCCGAAGACTCGGTGGACATCACCGTGCGCGTGTATGAAGGGGAGCGGTTCAAGATCCGCAAGATCAGTATCGCCGGGAACACCAAGACGCGCGACCGTGTGATCCGACGCGAGCTGTTCACGCGTCCCGGCGACTACTTCAACCGTGCTGCGATCATCCGCTCCATCAAGGGTCTGGGGATCCTGAACTACTTCAACCCCGAGGCCATGCAGCCAAAGATCGAGCCGGTCGACAATACCACCGTTGATGTGACCTACAACGTGGAGGAACGCTCCACGGATACCTTCAATGCCTCGATCGGCTTTGCCGGGGCGTTCGGCCTCACGGGGTCGGTCGGCGTAACGCTGAACAACTTCGACATTACCAGCCCCCTTCGCGGTGGTGCCGGCCAGATCGCAGCCATTCAGTGGGAATTCGGTCAAGCGTCGCGTCTGCAAACCTTCCAGCTGTCGTTCACCGAGCCATGGCTGTTCGGCGAGCCCACCACTGTGGGTTTTAACATCTTTGATACCCGACAGAACTTCAACATCGACATCCGCCGTACCGGTGCACAGCTGAACGTGGGGCGTCGGTTCCGCTTTCCGGACGACTTCTTCCGTGGCGACTGGAGCATTGCCTTTGAACGTATCCAGTCCAACACCGCCTCGTTGTTCTACCGTCAGGGCGTGAACACGGCATTGACCCTGTCGCAGACCATCTCGCGGACGTCGTACGACAACATGATCTTTCCCACCAGCGGTTCGCGTTTCTCGCTGGGCCTGCGTGGCACCACCGGATTCCTCGGCGTTGGCTCCACGGACTTCGGCAAGGTGAACTTCAGCTTCGACATCGTGAACCCGCTGCTGTCCATCAACGGCAACCCCCGCCTGGTGATGCTCATCGGCTCGCAGATCGGTTATGTGGATGGATTCGTGAACGACACCACCATCCCGCCGCAGGAATTGTTCTACATGGGCGGTAACGGGTTAGGGGGCTTCTCGCTCACACCGCTTCGGGGCTATCGCGACAACTCCATTGGCCCCCTGGCACCGAACGGACAAAACCTTGGCGGACGCATCATGGCACGCTTTCTGGCCGAGTTCCGCTTTGCCCTGTCGCTCAATCCGATACCGATCTATTTACTTAGTTTCGCTGAGGCGGGGAACGTGTGGGCCAACATCCGCACTGTGGACCCGTTCGGCCTGAACCGCGCTGCCGGTTTTGGTCTGCGCCTGTTGCTGAATCCCATTGGTCTGATCGGTTTCGACGTGGGATACGGCTTCGATAAAGACCCATTTACCGGTCAGACATCGGGCTGGAGGTTCCACTTCCAGTTCGGTCGATGACCGTTGTTGTGTAGCCCATCAATTCAATCAGAAGGTGCCTCCCATGTTGCGTAGCGTGATCACGCTGTGTTGTGTTCTGGCTCTGGCCGCCATCGGCTCCCAAGCGCAGAGTTTCAAGGCCGGATTTGTGAACTCTGAGACCATCATCAAGGAATTGCCGGAAGCCCAGCAGGCTTCGGCCGAGATCGAAGGCAAGGGACTCAAGATCCGCGACACCCTGCAGATGATGCAGAAGGAATTCGAGACCCGCCTCGAGGATTATCGCAAGCAGGAAGCTCTGATGAGTGCCGAAGCCAAGCGCAAGGAAGAAGAGTCCCTGAACGGCCTGCGCATGCGCTTCCTGCAATATCAAGAGACGAAGACCGCCGAAATGCAGCAGCTGCGCGAGAACTATCTGAAGCCGATCCGCGACAAGGTGTCCAAAGCCATCACGGAAGTGGCCAAGGAAGAGAAGCTCACGATGGTACTCGACAAAGCCGCTGGCCTGGTGTTGTACTCCGAAGACGCCAGCGACATCACCTTCAAGGTACTCGACCGCATGAAGCGCGGCGGCAAGTAAGGTTCGCATGATCCCCGGTATCGCACAGATCACGAGCGGCAAGCCCCCTGCCATGATTGGTAAGGGGCTTGTTGCCTGCATCCTGCTGATGATGGGGTATGCCACATTGCCCGCACAGAAGATCGGCTATGTGTCCACCGATGCGGTCAAGCAGAAGTATGTGCCGGCCATGCAGGCCGAAGAACGGCTGAAGCAGACCGTTGAAGGGTGGAAGACCGAGCTCGAACAGTTCCGGCGCGACATCGAAGACCTGGAACTGGAGATGAAGAAGAATCGCTTGATCTGGGGCGATTCCGAACGCGAGCAGAAGCAACGGGAGCTGGACGACAAGAAGCGTCAGCGCGACAAGTTCGCTCGCGACAAGTTCGAACCCGGTGGGGAGTACGATCGGATGGCCGACGAACTCTATGAAGAGATCTGGGAGAAGATCCACCTGGCCATTCAAAAGGTGGCTGCTGCCGATGGGTACGATCTGGTGTGGGATAAGAGCACCGACCCGCTGGTGTACGTGAATGCCAAGTACGACCTGACCGTAAAGGTGATGAAGGAGTTGGGCATTGATGCCAACGAACTCGAGCGTAAACAGCAAGAGGTGATCGACGGTGATCCGCGCAACCAGCGTCAGCAGGAAGAACGCAAGCGCCGGTCGCGCCGTCGCAGCACGTCGCGCCCGGACCCTGCCGACCAGACCGACGAAACGCAACCCAGTACGGTTGGCGATACCATGCAGCCCAACAACCTACCGCCGGTGCCACTGCCGGTGGATACCGCACCACCGGTGGAGCAGAAGGGCGACGTACCCCGATGAGTACTGCGCAGGCGCCATCCCTGTCCGTGGCCGAGGTTGCCGCGTTGGTGCACGGCACGGTGCTCGGCAATGCCGATCGGCGTGTGACCGGCATCAACCGCATCGAGTCGGCCGGTCCGAACGAAGCCACCTTTCTGTCGAACGTCAAGTACGTCAAATTCCTGAACGTGACATCCGCCGGCTGTGTGATCGTGTCCAAGGGGCTGGTGGATGATGCCTCCTTTGAACAACCCGCCGACAAGAGTCTGATCGTAGCCGACGACGCCTACCGTGCCTTCGTAAAGGTGATGCAGGTGTTCTTTCCGCCCACGGTGATGGAGCCCGGCGTACGCGCGGCCACAGCCGTGATCGACCCGACCGCCGAAGTAGATCCCACGGCCTCCATCGGTCCGGGATGCATCATCGCGCGAGGATGTCGCATCGGCAAGAACGTTCAGCTGTTCGGCAACGTGGCCCTGTATCCCAACGTCGAGATCGGCCACCACACCGTAGTGCATGCCAACACGACCATTTGTACGGGTACCCGGATCGGACAGCGTGGGATCATCCACAGCGGCGTGGTGATCGGCGCCGACGGATTCGGATTCTTCGAGAATCCGGATGGGTCGTTCGAGAAGATCCCGCAGGTAGGAGTTGTGGTGATCGGCGATGACGTGGAGATCGGCTCCAATACCTGCATCGACCGCGCGGCGGTCGGAACAACCACCATTGGCAACGGCGTGAAGCTGGACAACCTGATCCACATCGCCCATGGCGTCACCCTGGGCGAGCATACCGCCATCGCTGCCCAGGCCGGTGTGTCCGGCAGTACCAGCATCGGCAAACGCAATCGGATCGCCGGACAGGTTGGCGTGGTGGGGCATATTACCACAACGGACGACGTGATCGTTGAGGCCCAGTCGGGACTCTCAAAATCCGTCACCGAGCCCGGTGCCTATTTTGGGTCGCCGGCTAAAGAACATCGCACGGCTCTGCGCATGGAGGCGGCTCTGCGGCGCCTGCCGGAACTGTTGCGAGAAGTTGAAGAACTCAAACGCATCGTAGCGTCGCTCCGCGACGAATCGCCATGAGCAACAAGCAGTGTACCATCGGTGGAGAGATCTCGCTCTCGGGCGTCGGACTTCACACCGGGAACTCGTCGACCATGACCTTCAAGCCGGCCCCCACGGGAACCGGCTATCGCTTTGTTCGGGTGGACCTGCCGGGATCGCCCGGTGTGCTGGCCATCGTAGACAACGTGGTCGAGCTGGCCCGTGGCACCACGATCGCCGACGGCGAAGCGCGCGTGCACACCGTAGAGCACGTCCTGGCAGCCATGGTAGGCATGGGCGTAGACAACGTGTTCATCGAGCTCGATAACAACGAGCCCCCTGTAGGAGATGGATCGGCCCAACCCTATGTGGAGATGATCCAGAAGGTGGGCGTGGTTCCGCAGGAAGCCGATCGCGAAGAACTGGTGGTTGAAGAGACCATTCGCTATGTAGACGAAGCACGGGGCACCGAGATCGTGGCCCTGCCGAACGACCGGTATCGCGTGACCGTGATGGTGGACTACAACAACCCGGCATTGGGCAGCCAACATACAGGGCTGTTCGACCTGGAGGCCGAATTCGTGCGCGAATTCGCTCCGGCCCGCACGTTCTGCTTCCTGCACGAAGTTGAAGCCCTCCGCGAGCAGGGTTTGATCAAGGGTGGCAATCTGGACAATGCCATCGTGATCGTGGACCAGGAGTTGACCGATGACGAACTATCGGCCAAGCTCAAGACGCTGGGTATCGAGGACAACGCCGTCCTTGGCAACAATGGGATCCTGAACAACCGCACGCTGCGGTTTCGCAACGAACCGGCCCGACACAAGCTGCTGGACATGTTGGGCGACCTGGCGCTGATCGGCATCCGCCTGAAGGCTCAGGTCCTGGCGGCGCGTCCGGGACATGCCAGCAACATCGAGTTCGCCCGTATCGTGCGTAAGCTATACCAGCAGCAGCGATCGGTGCGCAAGTACCAGCCCTCTGCTACGGAAGGGCTCGTGTTTGACGCACAGGCGATCCTGCGACTGATGCCGCATCGTTATCCGTTCCTGATGATCGACCGCGTGACCCATTTCGATCCCGAGGCCAAGACCATCACCGGCATCAAGAACGTCACGTTCAACGAGCCGCAGTTCATGGGGCACTTCCCGGGACGTCCGATCTTTCCCGGTGTGCTCATCACCGAAGCCATGGCCCAGACCGGCTGCATCCTGCTGACCACGCAGGGTGTGGATGCCGAGTCCAAACTGGTGGTCTTCACCGGTATGAACAATGTGAAGTTCCGGGGTCAGGTCACCCCCGGCGACCAACTCGTAATGGAGATGAAGCTCGAGCGGTTCCGATTCAATATCGCCCAGCTCAGTGGGAAGGCGTATGTTGGCGGTCAGCTTGTGGCAGAAGCAGAACTGCAGGCAGCGGTTGTGAATCGGGAGGTGGCGTGAGCAGTTCGATACACCCTTCATCCATTGTTTCTTCATCGGCATCCATCGCAGAGAACGTGACCATCGGTCCGTTCTGTGTGGTCGAAGACGATGTGCAGATCGGACCTGGGACCACGTTGATGTCGCACGTGGTTCTGGCCAATGGCGCTCGGCTGGGAGCCGATGTTCGCGTGCATCCCGGGGCCGTGATCGGCACCGCACCGCAGGATCTGAAGTATGCCGGTGAGGCCACGACGGCCTCGGTAGGCGACCGCACGGTGGTGCGGGAATGCGCCACGGTGAACCGCGGTACCACCGCTACCGGAGCCACCAGCGTTGGTGCGGACTGTCTTCTGATGGCTTACTCTCACGTGGCGCACGACTGCGTGGTAGGTGATCATGTGATCATGGCCAATTCCGTGAACCTTGGTGGACACGTGGAGATCGGCGACTGGGCGATCATCGGCGGGCTGACGGGCGTGCATCAATTTGTCCGTATCGGTGCCCACGCCATGGTTGGAGCGGTGTCCAAGGCCACGCAGGATGTTCCGCCGTACACCCTGGCCGGTCGCGATCCGCTGATGGTGGAAGGACTCAACAGCATCGGGCTCCGACGCAGAGGATTCGACCAGCTGCAGCTGAATGCGATCCACGGATTCTACGACGTGCTGTACAAACGCGGTCTGAACGTGAGCGATGCGTTGCGGGCGTATGAAACCGAGCACGAGGTGATCCATCCTCTCGTGCAAGGCATCATCGACTTCATTCGGGCGTCGAAGCGTGGCATCTGCCGGTTTCACCATGGCCGCTCGTAAGACCGCGGCCCTCCTCGTGGCGATCGCTGCCGGCACGTTCAGTGCCGTTGGCGGTGTGGACCAAAGCCCCTTTCCCGATCCCATTGCGCATCCCTTCGAAGCGCGGATCGGTGGGATGTATCAGGCAGGGGACGACAGACTACGGCTGGACATCGGGCACAGCTTTACACTCTTCGAGCCGCAGATCGACTCGGCACTGCCGATGACCGTGGGCGTGGATTTTATGACGTGGACCCGGCTGCGCTCGGAAACGAACTTCAAGTTTCCGGTGGAGACCATCGACTACTGGTTTGGTGTTCACGCCAAGATCCGCCTGGGCGACTCGCCCTGGGAGGCTCGTCTGCGGTTGGCACACATCTCGTCTCATCTTGTAGATGGCCTGGCCGACCCCGCCGGCACACTCTCGCCAACACCCTTTGTGTATTCCCGAGAATTCGCCGAAGTGCTCATCGGGGCCGAACTTGGTGTGATCCGTCCCTACGCCGGTGTGACCGCCGTATGGGCCACGCAGCCTAAGGATCCCGATCCGTTCATCCCACAGGCCGGCATCGACCTGCGCCTGCCCCTCGGAGACCACTGGCAGTTGCGCGGGGGATACGATCTGCGCTTGATCGGGATCAACGGCATGCTCGAAGCCGCCAGTGCCGCCCAGCTGGGCGTGATGCTTCGCAATGCCAACGGTACCGGCATTCTACTGTCGGCCTACGGCTATGCCGGCAAGAGCATGCACGGCATGTTCTATCGTGAGTACGACGCCTACGGCGCGATCGGTTTTCAGTTCCTCTGGTAAGGGGCTGACCACTACTCCTGTTGCAGGATCACGGTTCGCCGTGCCACGACTCGCGTACGGTCCTGACCCGATACGATCTCCAGAACATACCAGCCGCTCGGAACGGCGGGGAGCCGGAGGTGGATGTCTGACTCCGATCCCGTGGCACCGATCGTGAGGGGATAGACCCGGCCGATCGGATCCACCAATCGACCCTCGGCGGCCGGAACGGACAAGCCAAGGACCCGAACGCTGCGCCCAGTGATCGGATGCGGAGCCACCTCCAGTCGGCCGGTCTGCTCAACATCGTCCACCGAGCTCAGGATGCCGGCATCGTAGCGAACTGATCGCACGGTGATGGGCTCGCCAACCGGCCCGCCATTCACGATCCGGCGGATGACCATGGTCTCGATCTCCAGGCGGCGATCGCCATTGGTCACAGCGATCCACGTGGTACGCAAGAGTTGTGTGTGCAGTACGGTCGTGACCGGTCCCAGGCGTACGGTGTCCCAGGTCTCTCGCTCCATCGTCAACCGTGCACAATCCAGATAGATCTGCTCGCCGACCACCAGCTCGCCGAATCCGTCGTACACCAGCCGATGTTCTCCATAGCGACGGATCGGCGTCGGAACGGCCGAAGTGGTGATCACAGCGCTGAAGGTGTCGGTATGCACTTCGCCAAAGCGGAGTTCTACAGGTCGTACATCATACGGATCGGACTCGGCCACCACCATGGTGGCAGACGGTACGATCGTACCCAGCATGCGCAAGTGCGTGCCATTCACCTGAAAGGCTTCTGTGGTGGTATCATCGATCACCACGCGGTCCATGGACGGAAACGTGTCTCGTACTTCGATCGGCACCTGATCCGGTCGGAGGACGCTGATCTTGACCGTGGCATCCAGCGGCTGCAGGCCGGAGTAATCCCATGCCACGCCGATCCCACCGGATCCGTGCTGCACGCCAACGGTGTCGGCTACGACCAACTCCTGGAGGGAGCCGGGCTGGGGTAGCGTTGCGCTTCCCAGGATCGGCTGCGCCGTAAGCGCAAGAGGAAACAGGCTCAGAAGAACGAGGTGCAGAACGTAGCGCATGGGGTGTCTCGGATTGTTCACGAAAGCAAAGATCATCAACGGGCAACTTTGTATCACCTTAGCAAAACCTTAACTGCGTGTATGTTCGTGGTCATGGCCCAGAACCCCTCCCATATCGTTGCGCCGATCCTGGCCGAACTCCGCACGGTCCGGAGTCCCCAGAGCAAGATCGAGATCTACCTGAAGGCCTGCCGAGAGATCCAGTACCAGTTCCCGGAGGACGCCTTCGAGCTGGCAACCAAAGCTCGGAAGGTGGCTCGGGCAGCCAAGGCCACCGCGCTGGAGCTGCACGCTCAGCGGATGCAGGGGATCTGTCGGTATGCCGGCAACGACTTCGACGGAGCATTGACGATCTTCGAGCAGACGCTTGGTCGCTATCGCAGGGCAGGGGATCGGACCGGATTAGCCAAAGCGTATCAGAATATCGGCATGGCCCTGCGTGGCCTTGGACGGAACGAGGAGGCCTTGGCGGCCTATCGCGAAGCCGAGGGACTCCTGCGCAACCTGCCCGAACCAGCCATTTTGGCCGCCGTGCTGACCAATCTAGGTAGTCTGTGGGCCGTGCTGGACCGTCCCAAGGAAGCGCTCGAAGCCTATTCGGAATGCCTGACGCTGGCCGAACGGTTGGACGATGATCGGTGGCGGGCGCGGATCACGGGTAACATTGCCGACATCTACAGCAAGATCGGAGACCTAGAGACCGCCGTGGATTGGTCCCACCGGAGTCTGGCCCTGCATCGGAAGACCAACGACCGCATGGGCATCGGGCTCACACTCAGCAATCTCGGCAGAGTCTATCAACGGCTCCAGCAACCAGACAAGGCGTTGGCGGTGCTGAGCGAGGCCGTGACCGTGATGACCACGCTGGGCGACACGCACGCCCGAGCTCGGGTGATGGTGGTGTTGGCCGGCGTGTTGCGTCACAAGCAACGACTTCCCGAGGCCCGGACCATGGCCCTGGAGGCACTGACGGTGTTCGAGGGAACGCACGACGTGGAGCGGACGATCGGATGTCTCCTCGTGATCGGCGAGTGTGACCTGGACGATGGTCGGACGTCTGATGCCAGCCGGAGGTTTGCCATGGCCGAAGAGCTGGCACAGCGGACCGACAACCCGCGCGTGATGCTGGACATCCGCCACGGTCAGGCACGGGTGGAGCAGGCGCGGGGACGATGGAAGGTGGCTCGGACGGCGCTGATGAAGGCGATCGAGATCGCCCACGCACACGAAATGTTCGCCGTAGAGTCTACCTTGCACACTCGCCTTGCGGAGCTTCTCGAAGAGCGGGGAGCGGTGTCCGAGGCGTTGGTGGCAGAGCGCCTTGCACGCCAGGCCCAGCATCTGGCCGATAGTGCGCTACGCGCCCAGCACAGTCTTGCCCTACAAATGCGTCTGGATATCGAGCGGGCCGCTCGGGAACGAGAACGGCTGCAGAGCGAGCAGGACCGACTGCGCTTTGAGCTGGAATCCAAAGCGCGCGAGGTGAACAATAACGCCGTCCTGATCGCCCAGAAGAATCAGCTGCTCACGGATCTGACCACCGACCTCAAACAGACCCTCAAGGTTTCCGACAAGGAGCGCGCCGCCGCCATCCGCACCTTGATCTCCAGGATCGACCAACACCGGCGAACCGGTGAAGACTGGAAGAATCTCTCAGAACAACTCAAGGACGTGCACGACGATTTTCTGGCCGCACTGTCCGAGCGATTCCCGTCGCTCACTCCGACCGAGATCAAGGTCTGCAGTCTGCTCAAGCTGAATCTGTCCAGCAAGGAGATCTCCGAGATCCTCACCATCGGTCTGCCCTCGGTAGAGCAATACCGACACCGTCTCCGCAAGAAACTCGGACTGAGCCTTGCCACCAATCTGACCACGTTCCTTCAAGGCCTGGGTACCTGATTTACTGCCCTTCGCCCCTCGCCCCTCGCCCTTCGCCCCTCGCCCCTCGCCCTTCGCCCCTCGCCCCTTCCTCTGTTAAGGTTTTGCTAAGGTGCGCCGGAGTTCCTCAGCAAATAGGTTGCCCTCCGAATCGCAACCACCACCCTCGGAGGAACCATGTACCGCTTTTTGATCATGCTGGCGCTTGTGCTGGCTACCGCCGTTGGCCAGAGTTGGGCTATCGGCTCGCTCTTTGTTCGTCCATTGCGGACGGATCAGGAGTTTCAGGACATTCACATCAAGTCCTACAATGTGAATGTGGACATTCAGGACCACGTGGCCATCACGCATGTGGACCAGATCTTTACCAACACGCTGAACACCACCGTGGAAGCCACGCTGATCTTTCCGCTTCCGCCCGGGGCCGTGATCACGGAGATGTATTACCATTTCAACGGTCAGCGGTACAAGGCCAGTGTGCGCGAGCGCAAGGAGGCACAGTCCGCCTACGCGAGCAAGATCCGGAAGTTCCTGGATCCCGCGTTGCTGCAGGAGATCGGCGAGAACATCTTCAAACTGAACATTGCGCCGGTGTTCGGAGCAACGGACGTTCGTGTAGAGATCACCTATACGGAGGTCCTGCCATTTAGTCTTGGATCGAGCACGTACACGCATCTGCTGCGCAGCACAGGCGTGTCTCCACGTCCACTCGAACAGATGTCCATGCGCATCGATCTGAAGGGGAGTTCGGAGTTTCAGACCGTGGAAAGCCCCACCCATCCGTTCGGCGCCTCGCATCAGATCGACACGCTATCGGAGGATCACTACCGGATCACGCTGGGGGACGAGAACTATGTCTCCACGCGGAACTACGACCTTCGCATCCGCAACCGCCGCGCTGGTGTCGAGATGGGCACGCTGACCTACGTGCCGGTACCGTCCGACTCGTTCGGCGTAGAGCCGTTCTTTCTGACGTGGGTGATCCCGCCGGATTCCGGGGCAAGTGCTCTTCCCCGATCCGTAACGTTCGTAGCGGATGTATCGAGCAGCATGGAAGGGGCTCGCATGCAGCAACTCCGACAGGCTCTGCACGCCTTTCTGAGTCAGCTGAATCCCGAAGACCGATTCAACATCATCACCTTCAGCACCGGCACGGCGGCCTTCCAGCCAGATCTGGTACCGGCAACGGCAGAGAACATCCAGCGGGCACGGCGCTTTGCAGATAACTGTGTGGCCATGGGGCTCACGAACATCAGTGATGCCCTCAAGCATGGTCTGAGCATGCCCTATGCTCCGGAGACGGTCGCTCTGATGATCTTCCTGACCGATGGCCAACCGTCCTGGGGCATCCGCAACCAGGCCGAGATCCTGGATTCCGTGCAGGTATGGAACACCAAGCAGGTGCGCATCTATCCGGTTACGATCGGACAGGAAAGCTCCGTGGCGCTGATGCGCAACATCGCGAAGCTCACCGGCGGTTTCCTGACAGAGGTGATGGACGACGACGTGATCGCCGTGCGGGTGAACGATCACCTGCGTCGGATCTCGATGCCGAATCTGACGGATCTCACGCTGGACTATGGCGGACTCAGCACACTGGACGTGGTTCCGCGCGTATTGCCGAATGTGCCGGTGGGTGGACGTGTGATCCAGAATGGACGGTATCGGGAAGGGGGCTTGTATCCGGTAACACTAGCTGGAAAGATGCAGGATGCGCCGTTCTCGCTCACGCAGGACGTCCTCTTCGGCAACCCGGCCACCAACAACCGCGCCGTAGCGAGACTGTGGGCTCAAGCCAAGATCGAGGATCTGCTGCGGGAGATCGATCGCGTGGGTGAACAGGACGAACTGGTCGATGCTGTGATCGAGCTGAGCCTGCGGTTCGAGATCCTGACAAAGTACACGGCCTTGTATGCCGATCCGGATGAAGGTAACGTGACGTCGGTGCCTGGCGAGGACCGTCCGATCGAGTCGGTGAGGATCGTAGTAGCACCCCACCCCGCCACGGTGGAATCGAGCGTCACGATCCACCTGCCGTCGGGCACTGTGGGCCAGCGGGTTCTGGTGGAGCTTCGCAGTCTGACGGGTCAGATCATTGCCGTACTGCATGACGGTCCGGCCGCAAGCAAGGTGCTCGAGATCCAGCATTGGTATGATGGCTGGTTCACCCTTGCGCCGGGAACGTATCTCCTTACCGTCACCACAGACACCGACTCCTTCAGTCAACCGCTGCTGTGGATGGGAGGTGTGCGATGAGACGCTTCCTGCAAACAGCGCTGATGTTCGCATCCCTTGCTATCGGCACTCTGGAGGTTCATGCCAGCCAGATCCATCTGGCGACCGGAGCGGTTCATGCACCGATCTCGCTGCGCGTGAGAACCTGGATCGACGATCGGGTAGCTAAGACCGAGATGGTCGAAGAGTTCGTGGTGCCAAGCCCTGCCGGTGCATCATCGCACAGTGCTATTCTTGTGGTCGCCTTACACGCCGGTGCTGTGGGCTTCGGAGCGCAGGTCACGGTCAACGGCGTCACACA
>JANJTN010000067.1 GCA_024711065.1 bacterium | reverse complement strand
CGAGGCCTGCTCCCAGGCCTGCACCCAATCCTTCAGGTCGGAGAGTTCTCGCGACACCTTCTGCGCTTTTTCCTGGTTGTCCCAGAAGTCCGGCGCGGCCTGCATCATCTCCCGCTCTGCGATCTCGTCGCGCTTGCGGTCGATGTCAAAGGTACCTCCGTAGTTGCTCCACGCGATCGCGGAGGTCGGACAAACGTTCTTTTTGCGGTTCAAACATGCGAGGGGTCTCCTAGGTGAACGGCAAAAATACGCCGTTTACAGCAAGGGGCTCGACAGGGTGATGGACCACCCAAAGCTGCCCTGTTGCTGCAAGCCCCCTACCGGCCAAAGGGCATCGAACCGCAGATAGAACAGATCGCTGATGAACGTAGGGATGCGGCCAAGTCCGAACCCGGCTTCCTGGTACCAACCCCGCGAGGCATCCCATCCGCTTCCGGAGGGAAGGGGGCTCTGGTCCTGCCACATCTGGCCGGCGTCGTAGATCCCGATCAGGTCGATCCCCCGCTTGTTGCCAAAGACCGGAAGGCCGATGGCCCGCCACCAGATATCGGAGAAGTTGTGCTCCACGTGGGCTCGCACGTACTCCGTGCCGCCGAACGCGTTGATCGGCACGGTAGCCATGGCCGTGTTGGTGCCGAAGACCGGATAGCGTTGCACGAAGGTGAATTGATACTGCCGAGGCAGCGCCGACATTAGCGACGTGCCGGCTGTGAGGTCCACATCCAGACGCATGGGGTAGTAGCCCGTAGCAAAGGTTTCCTGCCGAACGCTCAGCGTGCCTTCGAGCGTGGCAAAAGCAACATCGGTAGCCTTCTCGCGGCCGATCACGCCGGTCACCGATCCAAAGATGGGCGAGCCCCCTCCAAAGAGTTCCGTGAAGAACGTGGGCTGGGCAATCGACACGGTGGCCGCCAGCGTCTGATACTCGCCGGCGTCGGCGCGCACCACTTCGCGGTCCGGCGCGTCGATGATCGGCATGTTGAAGTGCCGAGCCCAGGTACCCACCACGTTGAAGCGCACATCGTTCACGCGGCCGTTGAAACCCACGTCAAAGCCATCGGCGCGGTAGTAGTCGGACCAGTAGGCATAGATCACGTTGGACAGGTTCAGGAAGTTCACGCGGCCGAAGATGGTTCGGCCGGGCTGCACGGTGTTGGGTTGGGAGAATACCGATCCGGAGAGAGCCAGTCGGAACCCGCGCTCGTCGATCAGGCCAACGTCCAGTCCGATCTCGCCCGTATAGACGTCCCGCTCGCCGATGGTACCAAGAAGCGTCATCTTCACCCGGTCGTAGGTCAGGTCGAACTCCGCACCGAACCGCCATCCGGTGATCGATGTCCGGTCGATGAATGGGGCAAGGTCCACGCCGATCGGACCATACTGGAACAGGCCAACCGTTGCGCGGCGAGGTCCATCCTGCTCTGTGGGCTTGGGCGATGCTGTGGCAATGGAATCGGCGATGCGGTAGGCATCCAGTTCGGCCGGACTCTGCTGAGCGAACGCATGCGTTTCCCAGAACTCCGGTCGGGAACTGTCGGCATCGGGCGCTACGCTGGTGATCCGATCGGCTTGACGGATCCGCACGCGCACACCGCCGGTTTCGGCGATCATGGATCGGCGTCGGTTGGAGTCCGTAGGATCGGTCAGCAGGGAGTCGGCGATCGGCTGGTTCACGGTCACATCGGTGACCCAGGTCTCGATGTTCACCTTGCCTTCGACTTCCAGGATCCCGGCCAGCACCATCACGCCGGCCGATGCCGTGATCTCCTGATACATCGGCACCCAGATCGAATCCGTTGCCCGCTCGTAACGCTGTGTGTAACGAATTCCTTTCACAAAGGGGAAAGCCGTCTCGTCCGTTGGCGCGAACTCCGCGGCGATCACCTGATAGGTGCCTTCCACGATGGTGATCGTACCCTCGAAGCCAGGATACATGCGGGCCTTGGGCTCAAAGGCAATGCGATACACCATCAGATCGCCCAATGGCTCTTTGCCCAGCAAGATGAATTGATACTCGTCCAAGGCATCCGGTGAAAGGGGCGTTACCAGCCGCGTTTCCATGATGCGGATCTCGGGCGTGGTAAAGTCGAAGAACTGATCGAAGACGGCCATGTTCTCGCCGGCAGCGATGTTCTTTGTTTGTCGGCGCTGCAGGATGCGGACGTGTTTGCGTTTCTCGGGCTGACGCTGATCGTAGATCTGGCTGAAGGTTTCCGTGATGGACTCATTGGGACTATCGTCGGCAACGGCTTCGAGACCATCGACGCGAACGCGCATTTTTGAGTACAGGGTACTGACGAGCGTCGTGATCCGATCGGCATTGTCCTGTACCCGATCCGAAGCGCGTTTGATGACCTCTTCGGGAGTGATCTCTCCAAGGACGCGCACGGCATCGTAACCAACGGACGAGGGCTCGATCGCAAAGGCACCGGAGGTAGCCACATCGGCCAGACGTATGGTCTTCTGCTGATATCCCAGTGAGCGAATCACCAGACTCTGGGCACCATCCGGAAGCGGCAGACGGAATTCGCCGCGGGCATTCGTGTACGTGCCACGCGTGGACTCGGCCACGCGGATCGACGCACCACCAACCACTTCGCCGGTTCGCGCGTTGGTGACCACGCCCGTGAGAATTCCCTGAGCCCACGTGGGTGCCTGAGCCAGCACCACCATCGTGAGTATGATCACTCCTCGCATCAACGGTCCCTCCGTGAATAGCAATCGCATCGTTCAGGAATGATTCCGAACGCCGGCGGCGCTCAAACGTCTGAATGGCGCTCGGGTTGCACTTGTTCGACCCGCCAGCCCAAAGCCCCCTGCAATCCATAGCGCATGGCCACGCCGATCAGCAGAGCGCTCATGCGTTCCAGAGTACGGCTCAGGATCAGGTCGCCAACGTACCATGGACGAAATCCGATGCTGGTGATCACGCGTTCCACTTCCCGGGCAGCTTCGCGGTCGTTGCTGGCCACGAACGTGTCAAAGATGGGACGTCCGGTAAGGGGCGTGTCGAACGCCGCGGCCGAGAGCGAGTTGAAGGCCTTGACCACGCGGGCATGTGGCATGAGAGCCGCCAGGTGCTCGGCGGCACTTTCGTCGTGCGGTGTGACCACGTCGTCCAGGGTCCTGGTCAGCGGGTTCGTCAGACTCACCACGATCCGATCTCCCAGAGCGTCGCCCACCTCTTCGGCAAAGCGTTGCTCGGCCTCGTAGGGAATGGCCAGGATCACGATCTGTGCAGCGGTGGCAGCTTCGACAGGGGCGGCGTGTACGCTAAGCAAGGGCTCGCCGGAGCGCAGCACGTCCAGCGTAAAACGGCTGGTGTCGTAGGCATGTACCGGATGTTCGGCATCGAGCAGACGCCGCAGCAGGCGCGAGCCCATGGTACCGGCAGCACCGATGATAGCGATCGAGGGTCGGTGGGGGTGCGTCATGAAGCAGGTGTTGATGGTGCAGGCCCTTCCGGGCGATGCAAGCGGGCAAGCAGGCCATAGCGATCTTCCCGCATCGCCGTTTCCTGATCCTGGATCACATCTCCACTCACGCCAAGATGTTCCAGTACGGTCACGAATACCTGTATGCTGGATTCGTACTCTTCGGTGATCACCACATCCGCTCCACGATCCGATACGATCTGTGCATCCTTGGCATATCGTACACGGGCCATGATCAGCGCATCCGGACGAAGTCGACGAAGCATGCTAACACCGTGAGTCATGGCCGAGTGATCGCTCACGGCCATGATGATCACGGTTGCCGTTCGGATACCGGCTCGCTCCAGGTCGGAGACGTCCGTCATGTCGCCCTGGACTACGGAGCAGCCTTTGGATCGGAGGACGCCGACCAGTTCCGGACTGAGTTCCAGCACGCAATACGGAATCCGTGTTCGCCCAAGCACCTGCGCAACATTCGTGCCCAGTACGCCGCCGCCGAGGATCGTAACCAGTGGCTCTTCGGTGTTAGCTGGCAAGGGTACCAATCCTTCCCGGCGTTCGGGAGCCCGTTCGTACCATCGGCGCACCGGCAGAACAAACCGCACCACAGGTGTAGCGCGCTCTGCGAACCAGGGAGCAATAGTGATCAATGTTGGCGTTACGATCATGGTGATGATGATGCTCACGATCATGTTCTGGAGGTCGAATGCGGAAATGATCTGCAGGTCGGCACCGGCCTTGGCCAGAACAAAGGAGAACTCGCCCACTTGGGCGAGAATGATGGCCGACATCATCGCTGTTCGGAGGTTCACACGCAAGGTTGCCAGCACAATGATCACAACAACAGTATTGACCAGCAGGATCCCGAGTGCCGTGAACAGATTGATCGGCATCCACGACCAGTCGATGGTCACCAGTAATCCGATCGAGAGGAAGAACATGCTGGTAAAGGCGTCGCGCATCGGTTGCAGCACACGGCCGATAGCGTGTCCTTCGTCGCTTCCGCCAATCGCAATTCCCGCTATGAATGCTCCGAGAGCCATGGAAACACCGGCCAGACTGGTCACATAGGCCGTGCCGAAGCACAAGGCCAGACCGCCAAGGATCAGCACTTCCGGCGTGGACGTGCGTGTCACGTAGGGGATCACGCGAGGCAGCGCGAAACGCAGGCCAACGACCAAGGCCATCGTGACGCCGATCATCGTGGCCAGGCGCAGCACGATGTCCATTGGCAACAGTTCAGCCGTGGGTGCCAACAAGGTGATCACGATCATCATCGGGACCACAGCCAGATCCTGGAAGATCAGGATACCCATCACCACCCTGCCATGGGGCAGGCCGAGTTCGCGACGGTCCTTGAGCATCTTCGTGCAGATCGCCGTACTGCTCAAGGCCATCGCCATGCCGATCATCACGGCTCCCTGTTCAGACAGGCCAGTAGCGCCTACCCATCGACTGACAACCCAGGCACTACCTCCAATGATCAGTGAAGCAAAGGTCACCTGGAGTGGGCCACCCACCAGAACGATCGTTCGCAGGCGTTTGAGGTCGTCGATCGAGAATTCCAGCCCGATCGTGAACAGCAGCAGGATCACGCCGATCTCACTGACAACAGCGATCACGTCTCCTTGCGTTACCAGTCTCAGACCAGAGGGGCCTACCAGTAGGCCTGTAACGATCAACCCAACGATCGGGGGAAGGCGTAGGCGCTGGAACAGCAGGATAACCAGCACCGCCGCAACGGAAAGCAACACGAGGTCGTCAAGGAAGTCGAATCCATGCACCTCAGGCCTCCTGCGTTAGTCGCGTCCACCAAAGATCGCGCTCCCTACGCGCACCATGGTCGATCCTTCGGCGATCGCCCATTCGAGGTCGCCGGACATGCCCATGCTGAGTTCGATGGCTGAAGCCGGCACACGACCGTTGTCGATCGCCAGATCGCGGATCTCGCGCAGCATGGCAAAGCCTTTGCGAACCACGGACTCGTTGTTCGACAGCGCGCCCATGGTCATGAAACCCTTCACATGCACGCGTGTGCAGCCGTTGATGGCTTCCAGGATGGCGTTCACATCGGACGGAGCACATCCGGTCTTGGACTCTTCGCCGGACGTGTTCACTTCCACATAGCAATTGATGTGGCGATTCACGCGAGCTGCCTGCTTCTGCAGTTCTTCCACCAGCGAGATCCGGTCCACACTCTGCACTGTATCCACCACTTCGATGATGTCCTTGACCTTGTTCGACTGCAGATGACCGATAAAGTGCCACACCACTTCTTCATCGGCCAGAGCCTTGGCCTTGGGCACAAGCTCCTGGGCCTTGTTCTCGCCACACAGGTGGAGGCCGGCGCGAATGGCCCGGCGGATCGTATCGGGTTCTTGTTCCTTGGTGGCCAGGCACACCCGCATATCGCCGAGGTCGCGGCCGTTCTGTTCGCACGCCACGTTCAGGCGCTGCAGCAGGATCTGGATGTTCTTTTCAATGGTCATGGCATCGAATATACGGTTGTTGTCCCTACGGTACCGAAGCCCCCTTCAACCCGATTCCGGGGATATATTGTGCGCCATGAAGAAGTCCTTCGTCCTCCGTTCGCTCGACGCCATCGAGCGCGTGGGCAGCAAGCTGCCCGATCCGATCACGTTATTCCTGATCGCCGCTGTACTGGTGGTGATCGCGTCCTGGGCCGCCTCGGCTGCCGGCGTGTCGGTCACCAAACCGGGCACGGAAGAAGTGGTCGTGGTCGAGAACCTGATCAGCAAGCCATGGATCCAGAAGATGTTCACCGAGGCCGTGAACAACTTCACGCAGTTCCCGCCACTCGGGTTGGTGCTCGTGACCATGATCGGCATTGCCGTGGCCGAGCGCGGTGGCCTGATCACGGCCATGCTGCGCCGCACGGTGCATGCCGTTCCGCGGTCCATGCTCACCGGTGCCCTGGTGTTCGCCGGTGTACAGTCCTCCCTCGTGGCCGATGCCGGCTATGTGGTGCTGATCCCGCTTGGTGCGGTGATCTTTGCTGCGGTGGGACGCCATCCGCTGGCCGGTCTGTCGGCCACGTTCGCAGGCGTAGCAGGGGGCTTTTCGGCGAACCTGTCGGTAACGTCTCTCGATCCGTTGCTTGGTGGGCTTACGCAGACCGCCGCTCAGGTGCTCGAACCCGGATACATCGTGTCGGCGTCGGCCAACTGGTGGTTCATGATCGCCTCCACATTCTTTTTGACCATCCTCTGCACACTGGTCTGTGAGCGCGTGGTTGAGCCGCGATTGGGATCCTGGCAAGCCCCCTCCCAGACCGATGATGCGATGCAGCAGCGATTAACGCCGGTGGAACGCAAGGGGCTGGTGTGGGCGGGGATCGTCTTCCTGGTGGGGCTGGCGGGTGTTGCCGCGATCTCGATCC
Organism: bacterium; assembly: GCA_024711065.1. Taxonomy (GTDB): domain Bacteria; phylum Bacteroidota; class Ignavibacteria; order Kapaibacteriales; family Kapaibacteriaceae; genus OLB6. Next base: position 8,458 of record JANJTN010000067.1, on the reverse strand, counting down.
CGGAAGGAGCCATCCTGAGGGACGCCGAGGGGTCGCTCAAGCCCCTGGAACACAGCATCGTGCTTGTCCTGATGCTGCTGTTCCTCGTGGCGGGGATCTGCTATGCCCTGATCACGCGTTCGGCGCGTACGGACAAGGACATTGCGGCGATGGCAAGTGACGGTATGGCAACCATGGGCGGGTACATCGTTCTGGCCTTTGTAATGGCCCAGTTCATCTTCTATTTCAAGTGGTCGAATCTTGGCGTGGTCACGGCCGTGAACGGAGCGGAGTTCCTCCGATCGCTGCATCTGCAGGGTCCGCTGCTGCTGACGGCCTTCGTGATCGTGGCCGCGCTGATCAATCTGCTGGTGGCCAGCGCTTCGGCCAAGTGGGCTATCATGGCACCGGTCTTTGTGCCGATGTTCATGCTGATGGGCATCTCGCCGGAAGCCACGCAGCTGGCCTACCGTATCGGCGATTCGAGCACCAACATGATCGCGCCGTTGATGGGCTACATTCCGCTGATCATCGTGGCGATGCAGCGCTACAAGAAGGATGCATCAATGGGCACGATGGTGTCGCTCATGCTGCCGTATTCCATGGCAATGATCGTGCTGTGGACCTCGCTGATGCTGCTCTGGCTGTGGCTGGGCATCGATATCGGCCCTGGTGTCTCGGCCACCATGCCCTGAACGATCCCGGATCGTTTGATTATTGCCGAACCAGCGTGCTCTCCCACGTCTTGCGTCCGGTGCGATAGCGCACCACATACGTCCCTTGTGCCAGCCCCCGCACATCGATCTGTGTGGTGGTCTGGTGCACCTTGAGCGTAACAACGATCCGTCCCTCCAGATCCACGATCTCGATCGCTCCCATGGCATCCGGCGTTTGTACGACCACATGGTCTGTGGCCGGATTCGGCTGTAGACTCAGGGAGGGGGCTTCCACTTCCTGCACGGATGTCAGCACACCCGTGGTGAATTGCGAGCGCTGCGACCACAGACCAAAAGTGTCCTGATCGCGTGAACGGACGTGCCAGAAATAGCGCGTCCCACTGGCCAGTGCGTCGATCGCCACCGTGGTGTCGGTCACGTTGGTTCGCTGTGCAATGATGGTCTGAAACGCCAGGTTCGTAGAGATCTCTACGTCGTACGCCGTTGCCGCCGGAACCTTGCTCCACTCGAGCGTGACCGGCAGACCCGGTACATCGGTGGCGCGATCGGCCGGGGAAACCGCTACCGGAGCGGCTACGATCGTCGAGAAGGTCCACACATCAGAAGCCGGACCCGCCCCACCCGTACCATGGGCCGTTACCCGCCAGAAATACGGACGCGGTCCGGGAATCAGACCTCGCACGTCGTACTCGGTTTCAACCAGTCCCGCAACGGCAAGCACGTCTTCCGAGAAGTCGGACGTGGACGAGAACTCCAGCGTATAGCGTTCAGCACCGGCAACCGGCTGCCACACCAGCACCGTATCCGGATACACGCCTCGGGCGTTGTTGGGCGGCAACTGTAGCTGCGGCGCCAGTGGACGTTCCGATGGCAGCTCACCGAGTTGACCGAAGTAGATCCCCCGTCCGTGTGTTCCAACCGCAATGCGGCCGTCCGAGTAGCGCGTTGCAAGCATGTCTACCGGTACGGTGCCGACCGTTTCTGTGCCGACGTGCGACCAGATGGTAGACATGCCATGCGTTTCCGTGGTGATGAACAAGCCAACGGACGTGGCCGCGATCAGCACGTCCGGGCCATCCGGCACCGGCACGATCTCTACCCAGTTCACGGCAGGACCCGAGCCCCCTCCATTCGGCTGCTCTTCGAGATTGCCGCTAATGGCCGACCACGTTGTTCCACCATCGAAGGTCTCGTAGATACTCAGTGCTCCATAGCTGGAGATCGTGGCGATCACGTGATCGCCATCACGCCGATCCACCGTGATGCTGTTCAAGTACCCTGGTCCCAGCCCCTTGCTGATATCGATCGGGACGGGCTGCCCAACGTGGGCATCGTTCAACCGATAGCACTTGCCGGCTTCGGTTCCCACATAGACGACGTGAGCCGGCGTGCGGCTGACGGCGATGGCCGAGATGTCGCCTTGCATGGTCAGGGTGGACGTTAGCGAGTCCCAGTTGATCTCCGTAGAGTCGTTGTCGAACCCCATCGGAATGGCCGTCAGGTCGTTGTTTCGCCACAGCATGCGCCCGCCGCCATGGTACATGATGCGTTCGTCGTTCGGGTCCAGGGCAAAAGGATTGATGAACAGATACTCGCTGGGCTTCACGCCGGCCGGATCCACTCGCGTACGAGCGGTTTCGTTGCCGTCGGCGTCCACAAGAATCCGCCGGATGCGCCCCTGCTGCGTAGACACATACAGCGTGCGACCACTGTCGGCATAGGCACAATAGCCGCCATCAGCCCCGTTTCGGCGCACCCAATCTTGAAGGGGGCTTGCCGAGACGCCCTCCCAGGTACCGTTGTCCTGCAATCCGCCCATCACGTGGTCATCGCCGGCGGTGTCGCGGATGGCAATGCTGTAGAACTGCGTGGTGTAGTAGCCGGTGTTCAGACTGTCCCAGGCCACCACGTCGGCGTAGATGTCCGACGTAACCGACATGCCGCCGTCGTGACCCGAGAACATCCGCTTGGAGTCCGTTGGGTGGAAGAGGATCTCGTGCTGATCGGCGTGCTGTCCGGGATAGTTCGGGAAGCGCTCTGTAGGACTCGGCAATCCGGTCCCTCCGATCCAGCTATTGGCATCAGCGGACCGAAATCCGTTCGTGGATCGATACAGGTTCACGGCCCCGATCACCACCAGACTGGTGTCGTGTGGAGAGACGGCCACCTGAAGGTCGTACCCTCCCTGGGAATTCATGTCTCCGCTTCGGCCGCCGAACAGCGGTACGGCCGCCGAGCGATCTTCCCACTGTCCACCATCTCCACTACCATCGCCGCCGAGATAGGTGTACGTCCAGATCGAATGCCATTCTTCCAGATCGCCGGAGTTCAGCCGACGGATGCCCTTGGTGCCGGCACCCGGCGTGTTGGCTACGATGAACAGTCGGTCCGTGCCCGGCACCAGACCGATCACCGGACGCGACATGCCGTTCGGGAGAAACTCAGGCGAAATGTTCACCCAGTCTGTTCCGTTGGTCGATCGATAGATCCCCCACTTGACGGAGGACTGACCGGTGAAGCCGGTAAACGCACTGAGTGCTGCATACAAGACGCCTTCGTCGGTGATGGCAATGTCGGACCAGAAGCTGTTGGAACTCAGCACGGTGGACCATGTTTGGCCACCATCCGTGCTGCGATGGATCCCTCGGCGGGCGGTTGCCAGATAGACCACATCGTCTGAGGCCGTTGGATCGGTCACCAGACGCCAGCAATAGGCATAGTCGTGATTGGCCGGGATCTGATCGGTTGCGGTCGAAGACAGATGCGCCCAGGTGCGCCCTCCGTCGTTCGACTTCCACACGCCGTTGCCGGTGATGCGGGCGGAGTTGCCGTAGGCCTCGCCACTGGCGTAGTACCAGGTGGACGTTTTGCCGGGACGTTTGTCCTGCGCGATGGTGGTAATGCTGTGCAGCGTGGTCGGCTCGGTTACGAGAGACCACGAGCCCCCTGCATCCGTACTCCGCCACATACCGCCAGACACGCCGCCGGCCAGGATCACATCGGGATCGGTCACATCCAGCGCCATTGCCCGTGTACGACCACCAACGTTTACGGGGCCGACCTGGCGAAACTCGGCAACCTCCTGCACGGCCTCCGTGCGCTTGCCTTTGGCCATACCGGGCAGCATTTGCACATAGGCAAGTTCCCGAGCTCGGATGTTCTCGGGGATCGTACCGGTAGCGGGATCGCGGTACCGCAGTTCGTCGAACGTGCGTCGGTCCATGGCGTTGGTCGAGGCATCGGTACCGGAACGGGGCGACGCACAGGCAGAGAGAAGCAGCACGCCGGTAATGGCACCGAGAACGTAGGTCTGGATCGTGGTCATCGTCGGATCAGGGAGGTGAGTGTTCGAAGGGTAGATGCGCCGATCACCCGTGTCAGGAGCAAGAGCAGTCCGTAAGCCGGCAACGCGCTGATGGCCGCGATCATGCGCATCGTGGAGTGTTCCGGAGCGAGCGTCCCTACAAGATACACGGTACCGGTGATGGCAACGGCTGTGAGGATCCGCTTCAGATCGTACGAGATGGGATAGACGCGTTGCACGTACCACCATAGGACTGCAACGCTGGAGACGTACGCTGCCACCTTCGCCCATGCTGCGCCATCGATCCCCATCGGTGGCACAAGCAGAAACGTTGCCGCCACGTTCACGGCGGCCGCAAGACCCGTAGCCACCGGTAACCAGGAAGTCTGTTTGGTGATGTGCAGTCCGGCCGCCAGGTTGATGAACACGCCGTTGAAGAAGTAGGCGAACATCACGATCGGAATGATCGTCATCCCGGACCAGTAGGCCGGGTTGATGAATCGTCCACCGATGAACGGCATCTGCACCACATACGGCATTACGAACACAGTGGCCAGGAACAGGGCACCGCACACCACCGTGAACAACGTGAGCACGCGCGAGAACACCACCTTGGCATCGGCATCATCACGATGCGACAGGTAGAACGGCTTCCAGGCATACTCGAACACGGTCACGAACATCATCATCGGAATGGCCAGCCGGAAGTTGGTCTGATACATCCCAACCACGGCACTGCTGGTGAGCAACAGCAGGATCGGCCGATCCACCACCTGCACCATGATGCTGGAAAAGCTGGCCGGCACGGTCGGAAGGCCGAATCGGAGCATATCCTTTAAGAGCGTAGCTCGTGGCTCGCTGCTCGCTACTCGCTGCTCGCTGCTCGCTACGCGCTGCTTCACGATCGATGGCACGAACAGCAGAAAGCTGGCAGCGCTGGAGATCACACCGGCCCACACCACACCTTCGATCTGGTGGCCAAGGAAGACCACCAGCAGCAGGTTCATGGCCACGTTGATCACGATGGTCGCCAGCCGCATCAAGGCGAACACCTTCGGGCGCCGCTGCATACGCAGCCGGGCGAAGGGGATCAGGACCAGCGCATCGAACAGGGGGATCAACGCTGCGATCCGAACGATCGTAGCACCATCGCCCTCTAATTGCAGTACCGAACTGGTGGCGATCCACGGAGCCAGCAGGATGGTAAGCCCCGTAACCACCACACCCAACACACCAATGGCCCGAAACGCCGCTGAGAACACGCTGGCATTTCGCGCGTGATCTGCCGGCTGCCAGAACCGCATGAAGGCCGGCTCCAGGCCAAGTGAATACAGGATGTTCACAAAGGCGATCATCGCGTAGATCGCCGCCACGTCACCGATCTGGCCGGCACTCAGATAGTTCGTGTACAGCGGCGTCAGCAGGAACGTCAGGAACCGACCCACCACGGTCGATACCCCGTAGATCAACGTATCCGACGCCAGAGAACGGATCTTGGAATGCATGATGGCCTGTGGCTTTCATCCCCCCGCGAGAGGGCGTAGTTTAGCGGTTCCTGCAAAAGTACAGATGTGAACATGACGCTCCTGAGATCGATCCTCGTTCTGCTCCTGTCGGCCACGCTTGTTCGGGCACAAGAGCCAACCACACCAGCGGCACAGCGTGTGTACAACGACGTACGCTTTCTGGCCTCGGACGAGTGCGCCGGACGCGCTCCGGCTTCCGACGGCATCGAACGCGCCGCCACGTTCATCGTGGATCGCTTCAAAGCGCTCGGAGTACAACCCGCCGGAGACGATGGCACCTATCGGAATGCCTTCGGGATGACCACCGGCGTGGTGCTGGTGGACCCGAACTCGGTATGGTTCGAGATGCGCCGGGAACGCCCGGGTGTTCCGATCGAAAAGGTACGCCCCACCAAGGTGCCGTGGAAACTCGGCGTCGACTACCAGCCCTTCGGCTTCTCCGAGTCCGGCACCGTGGAAGGCCGCGTGGTCTTCTGCGGCTACGGCATCTCGCCGCATGGCATGGACTATGACGACTACAAGGGTGTGGACGTGAAGGGGGCTGTGGTGATCGTGCTCCGCGGACTTCCGAAGTGGGCCGAAAAGGACCAGCACCTGCGTCCACTCGGCTCGCTCCGCTCCAAGGCCACACTGGCACGGGAGAAGGGTGCCGCCGCCATCTGCTTTGTGAACGAGAAGGGCGACTCCTCCGACGTGCTGGACCGATTCGGTCCCGATCGCCTTGGAAAGAACTCCGGCATCATTGCTCTGCAGGTACGCCGCACTCCCTGTGCATCGGTGTTCCCGGCGAGTGTGACCACGCTCTTTGCCGCCGAAGAGCAGATCAACAAGACCAAGAAGCCCCTTTCCTACGACCTGCCCAATACCAGCGTCAAGATCGAAGCCGGTTTGCAGTTCATCGAGGGCACGGCCTATAACATCGTTGGCCGGATACCGGGAACGGATCCAACGCTGAACGCTGAGTACGTGGTGGTAGGTGCACACTACGATCACCTGGGCATGGGCGACGAGAATTCTCGGGCTACCACCAAGGATCCGGCGATCCATTACGGAGCCGACGATAACGGATCCGGAACGGCAGGTGTGCTGGAGCTGGCCAAGCGCTTTGCCGAGCAGCCCTCAAAGCGCACGGTGGTGGTGATGACCTTCAGTGGAGAAGAGAAAGGTCTGTTGGGTTCCAAGCACTGGGTGGCCACGCCCACGCTCCCACTGGAACAGGTTACGGCCATGGTGAATATGGACATGATCGGTCGCCTGAAAGACAACAAGCTGAATGTGCACGGCACTGGCACGTCGGCGGCCTGGAAGTCCATCCTGGATTCGTCGTTCAGCGGGACCAACCTCAAGATGTCTGTATCGGAAGACGGCTTTGGTCCGAGCGATCATGCATCGTTCACGCCAAAGAAGATCCCGGTCCTGCACTTCTTTACGGGTCTGCACACGGATTACCACCGGCCGACGGACACGTGGGAGAAACTCAACTATGATGGCGAAGCCACGATTCTTGACGTGGTGGAGCGCACCGTTCGCGCAGCCGCCGATGCCGACACGCGTCTGGCGTTCGCCGATGGCGCCGAGAAGCCAAAGGCGGTAGCGACCGGCGGAGGATTTCGTGTGAGCCTGGGCATCATTCCGGACTACTCCGACGACCCGAACGGCCTTCGGGTAGACGGCGTGCGCCCCAACACTCCGGCATCAAAGGCCGGCATGCAGGATGGCGACATCATCACCAAGCTTGGCCCAACGGTGATCAAGAACATCTATGACCTGACCACGGTCCTGTCCACCGCAACACCCGGCGACGTGGTGGAGATCGTCGTGCTACGCGATGGCAAGCCCCTTACCCTGAAGACCACGTTGGAAGGACGCTAGCGGTTAGCGATGCCCCAGGCCATCACGGCCATGGCATAGGCACAGTCGTTCAGCTCCTTGGGGTCGAGCTTGTCGGGCGTATCGGCTTCGGTATGATGGTACCAGAAGTATTTCGTGGTATCAACCACCAGTTCCATCACTGGTACGCCTCGATCATGAAGGGGGCTGGTGTCGGCGCCGCCTTCACCCTCCCGTAACTCGTCGGCACCCACGCGGGCTGTCAGGTCCAGAAGATCTTCGACGTCTTCCCGAAGGTCCTCGGACAGGGTACCGCTGAAGCCCTCCGGCTGGAACGTGCCTCCGTCGACCTCCATGCCGATCACATGGGTTTCCGACGCCGTCTGCTCGGCATAGGCTGTACCGCCGCGAAGACCGTTCTCTTCATTGGTCCAGAAGCAGACCCGGATCGTGCGTTTGGGAGCTACTCCGAGCGAGCGGATCGCTTCGAGTGCGCGCCACGTCACAAAGCAGCCACTGCCATCATCCATTGCACCGGTACCAACGTCCCAGGCATCAATGTGGCCGCCCATCACGACCACCTCATGAGGACGTTCGGATCCAGGGATCTCGATGATCACGTTACGCGATGGCCGGTCCTCTCCCTGATGTGCTTCCATCGTCAGCTCCAGTACGATCTCCTGGCCACGGTCCTGCATCCGCTGTAACAGCATGGCATCTTCCATGGTGATCGCTGCGGCCGGGATCCGCGGCACGTCGTCGCGATAGCCCATGCCTCCCGTGTGGGGCGTTTGCATACCGAACGGTCCAACGCTTCGCACCAGTGAAGCTACAGCGCCATAGCGCGCGGCATAGGAGGGTCCGTCGTACCGGTAGCGCACCGTTTCTCCATACGTGGTGAACGGTACGTTCCAGACCACGATCTTTCCCTCTGCCTGATCGGCGAGCGAGTCGAGGTGCTCAAAGGAACGCACCACCAGGACCTCCGCTCTCAAGGGGCCGCCATCAGTACCCACACTGCCGCCAAGACCCAGCATCGGTAGCAGATGCATGGGCTTGGTCAGCATCCGGAGCGACTCCTTGCCGCGTACCCAGGTGGGCACGCTTACGGGCTGTGTACGAACACTCCAGCCATCCTGCCG